>CAZRDH010000028.1:0-9329 GCA_964598805.1 uncultured Desulfurococcaceae archaeon
ACACAAGCACTTGTTCACGTAGTTCCTGATGATCGTCATGCTCTCAGAAATCGTTGCGTGGATCGTAAACATCTGCAAAACATGTGTAGCAACGATGCCGACACGCTATCCATGGAATCATTTCGAGGCTGAGAATGAATCGAGTAGGATTTGCGTCTCCTTGAGGAGTACTCTCATTACTTTCTTCGATGCTCTCAAGATCCTCCACAGAGCTACTCCGAGTTCTTCTGGCTCTCGTAGAGGAATGCTGTTAGGTACGATACTAGGCCAGCATGGTTTGCTACCTCGTTGAGTAACTCCTCCGTGCAGCCCGCTAGCTTGAGTCCTTTGCTAACCGCTGAATCCTCGAGTAGGAGTATGTTGAGGTTGCCGGTGTACGCCATGTAGGCTAGCTTAGCCGTCCACGGACCAACGCCTTTGAACTGCATTAACTCCTCAACGGCTTTGAGAGGAGGTAGCTTAGCTATGCCCTCTAGATCGTATCCGCGCTTAACGATTGCCTCGGCTACCCCGATAATGTACTTCGCCTTCCTTGTGCTGAGCCCTACCTCCCTTAACCGGGTTATTCCAGCTCTTAGCACGGTCTCAGGTGAAGGGAAGTCGTATAGAGTTTCACCGCTCGAAGTCCTTAGCCTTGCACCGAAGCGCATCACCATCCTCGAGATGATGCTGAGAGCTAGTCGCATAGTGACTTGTTGATTTACTATCGCCTTCACGAGGGATTCCCACATACTAGGATTGAGAGCTGGTCTAAGCCCAGGGTACCTCTCGATAACCTCCCTTATACCAGGACATACGCGAATTAGCTGCGCTACATCCGGATACCTGTACTCGGTATTCATTACGTGTTTAACGACCTCCACCACGAGATTAGGATCGCCAGCAAGAACACGAATCTTGATAAGGGGGTTCCAACCCTCATTCTCCACAACAACCTTATACGCAATACGTGCGCCCCTCACTTCAACAATACGTGAACACGTTCTCGAAACCTCGTCGTATATACAGGGCGTGGGTCTACCCCGAAGAGAGAATTGCTCGAGGTGAGGAGTTATGGTGTAGGGAGGCTTCGGCTCAACAACTATTTCGTCTCTAAGCATCAATCATTCACCTCATCCTACACGACCCCCACTATCTTTGTGAAGATTCACTTAGTTAAACACTAATTAAAACAAAACCACACTTAGATTACGATCCTAATCCCTATGTAATAGCCTTACGCTTCATGAAGGTCTAGAAGATACAAGAAATCGAGCAAAAGAACCATGTGGCGGGCCCGCGAGGATTTGAACCCGAAACCTCTGGCTCCGAAGGTCCAGGAATACAAACCGTGTTTCCATGGGAGTCAATAGGTTGGAAACAAGTTTCATGTAGGTAATCACAGTTGACATCATAACCGGTAATCTGGAAACACCTAGGGTGGGAAAAAGACTAATCAGACTAGAGAGCACATTCCATTGCGGGAGGGAACTAGGGTTGACCAAGGTTATACGGGTAAGATATGAGAACGGCGTGCTTAAACCACTAGAGCACTTGGAGCTAGAAGAGGGGGAAGAGGTCGAGGTTATCTTGAAGACTGGTGGAAGCTCTCTTGCCCAAAAACTTTATGGTATTGCAAAGAAGCGTAGGCCAGAGCTAACGAAGGACGAATTCCTAAAGGTTATTGAGGAGATAGAGAATGAGGGTATTCGTGGATTCTAGCATAATCCTAGCATTCCTAGCAGGACAAGATGAACGGGCCTATAGGATTGTTAGGGATATTGAAAACCGTGTCATTATCGGCTACATTAATGCCATCGTGGTGGATGAGGTTATTCATGGTTACCTAAGACTAGCGACCGGGCTTAGCTCGAAGAGAATAAGGCAATTGATGACAAAGAGAGACAGCAAGCTTATTGGTCTAATCAGGAGTGATGTAGAACCCGTACTAGGACTGTTTATAACCCTACCCACAACATCTGAGCCGCATGAGGTGATTGATGTTATCGAAAAGTATGGTCTTATGCCTGCAGACTCCATAATTGCACTAACATGCAAACACCAAGGAATAAACACTATAGCAACGCTCGACAGGGACTTTGAGCGAGTACCATGGCTTAAAGTTATCCCTTGAATAATCTTAAATTATCAGTTACCATTGCCTGAACCCGTAAAGACCCTATCAGGTTATAGTCATTTACTTCAAAGTGACTTCTCTCAAAGTAATAATTGTGGCATAGAGACTCATGACGAATCCGCGGGGATTTAAATCCTGGATTACAGGCTCTGAAGGCTGGTTCTTATAATCCCCTGTCCCATGTTGATAGCTATCGTTCAGGATAGTACAGGTAGGCTTTATACTGCTATCTAGATGCTTAAGACGATGAGTTCGAAGGAACACTTTTTCGCAACCATTGTTAGCGTATTTACAAGGCGCCATAACTACCGTGTGTCATCGTGTCTAAAGATATCTTGCAGTTAATCTAGTTAATCTCGCGGAAAACGGCATCGAATGGCACGGCAGCTCGTACTTCGCCGATCCTTGAATACTAGAAGCCAGCTTTGCATTGGAGTTTTCGCTCTTTCTCACGATACTCTATCGGTTTGAGAAGTTCTTATTATCTCCCTTATGGCTTCGAGGAACTCCTCTACCGCTCTTATAGGTTCGTTCGGGTAGGTGGCTCTCTACTACGTGGTGTTCATCGCCTTCGTGATAGTGTTTAGGAAACGTCCTTACGTGTCTATGGCTTGGATGCGGCGCGTTATCATGCCTATAGATCCTACCATCTATGTGACGCCGCTCATAGTGTAGGCTGTACCTTCCGCTAGGGCTCCAGTAGATGTCTAGGAAGCTCCCATCAACCATGATAACTCTTACCTTTATAGGTGTGCCCGGCAAAGACTCGACGAGCTTGATGGAGTCAATTATATCGCTAAACCTCCTTACACCGACTTCTAGTAGCCAACGATGAACCTCTCTAAGGGGATGACTTCTCAATCTCTTCTAGCACCTCAATGATACGCCTCCTCTCCTCCTCGAGATTCTCGAGAACAATTACATCCTCCCAAGTAGGATGCTCTGGCAACTCGCCATGCTTTATCTTAGCCTCAAGCTCTTCAGGGCTCTCAACACCGTACTTGCCGAGAATCGACACGATCTCCGCCTCAATCAGTCTAAGTCTATGCCTAAGCCATAGCCTAACAGCATCTCTCTCTAATAATTCCGGTTTCACACCCAGCCGCCTAGCCACCTCAACCAGAAAGCTCAAAACACTCCCCCTTAGACCAATAGGCTTGAGAACTGTTAAAAAGCCCCTTAAACGCTGGAAGCCTACGAAATCTCACAGAGCGTGACATTAGTCAACGTTGTATAGGTACGGAATGTACTGCCCAACACCGTAAATACATTGCTCATTGCACGTCTCAAACTCAACACTAGCGAATTGCGCCAACCTCGATAGCCTAGCCCGAGTAGCATTAAGTAGCGTCAGGTATGGGGGTCGAGAAGGGGGTAGTATCGATCTTTTTGGCGATTCGCTTATAGCTAGGTATTGAATGCCTTATGCACCCCATGGATGTAGCGGAATAGGGCGTTAGTAGGCAAGGGTTCTTGCCTCGATATCTACGGGTACTCGGATAGGTTCTTCAGATTCGTAGACGAATACTAGGCTGTGGTACGTGGCTATGTAAACGTGCTTCTTCTTGATGGTGCCGGCAATGCCGTGTATGATTACGAGCCCTCTATCCCTCAATGTATTCACGATATTCAGAAACGAATCTCTATCGAGATGAATCCATATATTTCCGTTGAATACCATCGCTTTCTCTACCTCGATGGGGGCACAGCTCGTCACCGCAAGGTCTTTACGTACCTAACGTACCTATATCGCTTGCTAGCGGTGAGTCTAGGTCTCGGTTCACGAGTTTAGCGGTACCTACGTAGCTAGATTCGTTGCGGTGAGCGAGTTTACGATGCGAGCAAGCTCTTCAAGGCTTTTCTGTATGCAGGTACTTGCCAAGCCCATCGCTTGCCAACGCCTATCTCTAGGTCTTCGCTTGGTGGAGGCCTCACCGTTAGCACGCGATTGAGTTCTATCATGAGGCCGCGCTCTTCGAGAACTCGAGCTAGTTCGGGATCGCTATCGGGATCGTCGACTAGCTTCAGTACTCTAGAGCTCTCTAAGCCGTGGATAGCTGGGGATACGCGCTGTTCAGCTACGTACCTTAGCCACCTACTTACGTCCCAATCGAGCTGGGCTACCTCTATCAATACCCTCGGGTTGCCGCCGGTAAGCACCCAGAGCTCTTCGACGTCTATACCCTTAGGCGGCTCTAGTTGATGAACGAGCTCTTCAAAGCCTTTCCTAGGTAAGTTCCGCAACATGTATACGTGTACGTAGGTATGCCTCGCGAGGATTCTCTTAGAAACGCCTTCGGACGTCAATAAGATAAAGAGCGCTCTCTATGCTAACGACGATCTTGGGGGAAGTCCTCGAGCGCTTTAGAACCTAGGGATCTACCAGCTGTATACGCGAACGCCTTTACCTAGCGCGTAGCTAAGGACTTCGCTACCGATTCGAGTGCCAGTGAGTATGGGGACAACTTCTTTATCTAGGAACCTGCTCTTGACGATCTCTGCCTTAGCTAGGAGCTTACCTACATCGCTATGCTTAGGCCTAACCTTCACCTCTACGACATAAACCCTCTTCTCGGTGATTACGAGGAGGTCGATATCCTCGTTATCTACCCTAGCGTTCCTCTGCCACGAAACGACTCTATCCCCTACATGAGCACACTCATACATGATCGAATCGAGAGTGAACTTAGCGTACGTACTCTCAGCTAGAGCCCCGAGAACATCCTCAACGTTAGACAGCCTACGGTTATGCTCAGCGAGAGTCTCCCAAATCTTCTTAATCTCCTCGAGAATCTCATTAAACTTCCTATCGTGTTCCTCTAACCGCTTCTCTATCGCCTCGAGCCTCTTATCGTGTTCAAGCAACTTTCTTTCGATCGCTTCGAATCGCTTATTGATTTCTTCGAACCTCTTGTCGTGCTCGAGTAACTTGCGTTCAATTACTTCGAACCTCTTATTGATTTCCTCGAATCTCTTGTCGTGTTCAAGTAACTTACGCTCGATTGCTTCAAAGCGCTTATCGTGTTCGAGACTCTTTTGATAGAGCTTATTGAAGTCTTCCCTAAGCCTCTTCAACTCACTCAAAATCTCAAGCAAACCAATTTTAGCAGCAACAGCAAGCCTAAACTCCTCATCCCTATCAAGCAACTCGAGAAAGCGCTTCTTCAATTCGGTTAGCGCGGACATTTCCCTTACCCCTACGTCTACGGGTTTTATATAGTGTTGCCCTAGAGTGCTCACCGGGTTTTCCGCGGTGTACCAAGGCTTATTAACCTTGGGGCTACGCCTACTTTCTGGTCAGGCCCGTCGGACGCCCCCGGCTTGGGGGAGGGTGAGGGCGGGACCCCCGCCTCAGCGCTCATAGTTCTTGGCTAGGTGTGCTGCTAGGGTAGCGGCTTTCGCAACGCTTTCGAATGCTCGTCGCCCGTAGGGGACTATGTCTATGCTTACGCTAGTGCCTCTAGCCGCCATCCTCATGACCTTTTCGTGGAGCTTCGGTAGGGCTGCTACTACCCTACGAACCTTGTTCTTGGAGGCGGTGAGGACTCTCGATATGATTTGGGCCATGTACTCGCGATCCCTATCGCTTAGGGCGGTGGGTGGAAGTTCGTAGTTTGCGAATGGGTAGTAAGCGTCTAGCTCTAGGGGGACTAAAACCATGGGCTCGGATAGGGCTAGGATAGAGATTTTGCCGAGGGCTCCCTCCCTACGAAGCGTGGCTAAGGCTATTCGGTACGTTGGGGATAGGCTGTAGGGCTTGGTCCTCGAGCACGGTAGTATCAGCACGACCTTCTCTAGGTAGTTGGGTAGCTCGCTCACTAAGAACCTATGCCATAGGGCTACGTGCCTATGGTTAAACAGCTCCTCGGGGCTTCCCCTCAAAACGATTTTGCCGGGCGGTATGTTGAATACCTCCTCGATTTCGTCCTCGTCGAGGTTCCTATACAGGAACTCTATGTAGGCCTCGACGACGCTCTTACCCAACGCGCCCTACCTAGCAATCCCTATCCATGGGAACGCACGAGAGCTTTAGCACGCATAGCTTACCCGCAACGAACTCCTTTACGGTGTCCCTAACGACCCTAGCCCTCGTACGCAGAACCTTAACCCCGACCCTCTCGAGGAGCTCTAGAGCCCTCGTGCTAAGCGATTGCGCTATGACGAACCCTATACCCTCCTTCCTAACCAAGTCGATTAAGAGCTCGTCCGATCCAAGCCTATGCACCTTAACCCCCGCGACCCTCTCCCCATCGAGGATAACCTCGGTGAAAGTAGGGGCGCCCCTCCAGTGAGGGTACACCTCAGCGTCTAGGCCCCCAGGCTCCTTGCTCGGGATTAGTAGCTTCTTCACGGTATTCACCTTAGCTAAGATGGCCTGCGCACTGAGTTAAGGGTTTGCGGAGAGAAGGTTTTGTTGGTAGCCGGGCGGGGATTCGAACCCCGGTCACGGGGGCCAGAGCCCCGCATCCTTGGCCGCTAGACGACCCGGCTACCTCGCACGCCGTTACTAGCGTGGTTGGTAAGAGGGTTATAAGCTGTGTTGTTTCGAGGGATTGCCGGGTTGATAAGCTGGGGAATCGCTGTGGCTCGGGGTGGGCACTTGTTCCTACTGGTTAAGAGGGTTGGGGACCTCAACAAGTTCATGGATTACCTGCGTAGGGAGTGCGGCGTAGAGATTGTTGAGGGTAGCCACGCTGTTCTACCCGATGGCTCGGAGGTAGGTACTTGGTGCGGAGCTAGGGATGGCAAGTTCGTTATCTGCTTCACTTCGCACTACATAGATAGGCACTACGACGCCCTTAGGAAGCTCCCTCCGAATGCTAGCGACGCGGATTTGCTGGCTGCGCTAATCGAGGCGAATAGGGATGTTTGGAGGGTCCCCGTCGAGCCCGTGGTGATAGTGGGTCTCGAGGATTTCGTGGCTCGCGCCGTGACTAGGTACGTAGATGAGGTTCCTAGCGAGGGGGTCGAGGCGTTGAGGCACTTCGAGTCTACGAACTCGCGCGAGTCTAGGGAGCTTCTCCAAAAGATTGTGTCTCGCGTAGCCTACGCCTCGGGGAGAGAGCTTAGGAGGGTCGTGGGCTACGAAGAGTAGATCAGATCCTCGAACTCACTATCGACTTCCTCGGCAATCCTCTTAACGCGCTCAACGAACTCCTTGTCGGCTCTATACCACTCCCTAGGCTTCTCCAACCCCTTTAGCGCCTTAGCCATTAGCACCGAGCAGTGCACTACGTTGGCCATGTCCAGCACGAACTTATCGCTTCGGAGGGGGCTATCGTCGGACTCGTGGTACGCTAAAGCCCACGGGGGTATGGCGGCGCCCATGCTGTTGAGCACGACCATGAGGTTCTGTATCACGGCTATGGCCCCCACGTCGTTGCCTATGGCCGCGAAGGCAGCTACCTTCCCCTCAAGCCTACTCCTACCCTCTACGAAGATCGCGTTCTCGAACGTCGTTAGCCTATCTATGAAGCACTTCATAGGGGTCGAAACGTTGTACCAGTAGATCGGTGTTACGAGTATGAGCACGTCGCTCTCCTCGACTAGCCTAGCTATCTCCTCCCAATCGTCGTCTACGGGGCACGGCCTGTAGCAAGCCTTTACGTTATCCGATACGCAGCCAACGCATGGATGGAGCTTGTAGTCGTATAGGTCTATCCACCTAGCCTCGACCCCCTCGACCTCGATAGCTACCCTCCTAGCGAACTCGGCTGCGCGCCTAGAGTAGCCGTAGACTCGAGGCGAGGCGCTAACCACTAGCAGCCTCGTCATGGTATCGCCCACTTCGTCCTAGGCGCCCCCTATCTAAAGCTTAATTCTTGACTACGTAGAGCCCCTACCGTCCCCGGCGATAGCTATGGTCGAGGAGCTGGTGGTAGTCGCCTTAGGGGGGAACGCGTTCCAGAGCAAGGGTGAGCGCGGCACCATCGAGGACTACCTGAGGAACGCTAGCTACGCCGCCAAGGCCATCGCCTACCTAGTGGAGAAGGGGTATAGGGTCGTGGTTACCCACGGCAACGGCCCCCAGGTTGGGGTTCTACTGGAGTGGATGGAGAGGGGGAAGGACGTTGCGCCCCCGATGCCCATGGACGTGGCGAACGCCATGACCCAGGGGTGGCTCGGCTACGTGTTGATGCAGGCGATTACTAGGGAGCTATGCGAGAGGGGCTTGCTCGATAGGGTTAAGGGAGTGGTAGCGCTCGTTACCCGCGTCGTGGTGGACGCTAACGACCCCGCATTCACCAACCCGACCAAGTTCGTGGGGCCGTACTACAGCGAGGAGGAGGCGAAGAGGCTCGCTAAGGAGAAGGGCTGGGTGATGAAGCCCGATCCGAGGGGTGGGTGGAGAAGGGTCGTCCCCTCGCCCATGCCCGTAGACGTAGTCGAGTGGAGGGCCGTTAAGGAGCTCGTGGATAGCGGGTGGATAGCGATATCGGTTGGCGGTGGCGGGATACCCGTCGTTAGGGATGGCTGCGGGTATAGGGGTGTCGAAGCCGTTATCGATAAGGATCTCGCGAGCGCGGTTCTAGCGACTAAGCTGGGAGCCTCTAGGCTACTGATATTCACGGACGTCGACTACGCGTACATAGACTTCGGGAAGCCTAGCGCTAGACCCATCAAGGAGATGAACATCGAGGAAGCTAGGGAGCTCCTAGCCCGCGGAGTATTCGGCGAGGGGAGCATGGCGCCGAAGATACGAGCCGCGATATACTTCGTCGAGCACGGCGGTAAGGAAGCTAGGATAGGGCACCTAAAGAAAGCTAGGGAGGTGATAGACGGTGTTAGCGGAACGAGAATCGTGCCCAAACCCAGCCACTAATCAACGTAGCTACGCATAAGCTAGCGCTCTACGCAGCACCCCAGAGCTTAGGTAACTACCCAAAGGTTTTGGCTAGCCCACTCCATGGCGTTGTTCACGGTTGGACCGCTATAACGGAGTTGAGTACTTGGCTTCGCTTAACGATTAACGACGTAGCCACGTGAACGCACATTCACGTATAACATAGATAGGCACTCCCGTACACGCTATGGGGTGTTCATCGCGTTAAACTTTATTAGCTCTGATACTAGTTGCAATGTGGACATGTTGAAGGCGGGTACGACATGTTCTTCAATTCGCTTAAATCATTCCTTAGCATAATAGCGATAATTGCAGTTACTGTAGCAATATTATCATTTGTCGCTCATGGTGTTACACGCCCTATCGGCG
>CAZRDH010000029.1:0-14646 GCA_964598805.1 uncultured Desulfurococcaceae archaeon
GGAAGACTTTAACAAGTTGTTTCAGAAGAGTCTCGAGCACGATAAGCGCTTTGAAGTAATCGAGCGCAAGTTGCTTGAACACGATAAGAGATTCGAGGAGATTAATAAGAGGTTTGAAGCAATTGAACGCAAGTTACTCGAGCACGATAAGCGGTTCGAAGAAATTAACAAGAGGTTTGAAGCGATAGAAAGAAAGCTCTTAGAGCATGACAAGAGGTTCGAGGCGATTGAGAGCGTGTTAGCTCTTCACAGCGAGTTGCTTCGCAAGCTACTCGAGCGCGTTGAGAGGCATGAGAGGGCTCTTGGTGCTCTGGGTGAGAACCTCGGGTTGCTAATGGAGTTCGTCTTGAGTAAGGAGGTTCTAGAGGTCATTAGGGAGAGGGTTCGTGGCGAAGGCGATGAGGTTGTGAGGGCTTTGCGTAGGCATAGGGTGGATAGGGAGTACGAGGTCGATCTCTTTGTGGAGACTAGGAGGAGGGTCTACGTCGTGGAGGTGAAGTCTAGGCCTAGCGTTTCCCACGTAGAGAAGCTGGCTAGGGTAAGGAGCTTCCTTGCGCAGAAAGAGCGTCGCGAAGTTGTAGCGATTCTCGCGTCGTTCAAGGAGAAGGTTCTTCCCGAGGTGGAGGCTAGGGCTCGCGAGGAAGGGGTTGAGGTACTCGCGCTCTAGCAAGCGCCTTTATGCGCGTGCGTAGCTTTCCTCCTCGGTTGCGTAGGGTATGGGCGGAGGACCCGTTTTAGGCGTGGAGAAGATCGGTATAGCCGTAGTCCACCTCCTGCCCCTCCCTGGCTCCCCGGGGTTCTGTGGTGGGCGAAGGGATTTCGAGAGCATCGTGGAGTTCGCGGTTAGGGAGGCTAGGGTGCTCGAGGAGTGCGGAGCCGACGCCGTGCTGATCGAGAACTTCGGGGATAAGCCCTTCGAGAAGAGGGTTAGCGACCCGGTAACCACAGCGTCGATGGCCGTCATCGTGCGCGAGGTCGTTAAGAGCGTTTCGATACCCGTGGGGGTGAACATACTTAGGAACTCGGCTATCGAAGCCCTAGCCGTAGCGATGGCTAGCGGGGCTAGGTTCGTTAGGGTCAACGCCTTCGTCGAGACCCTAGCCACGGACTCAGGGATCATAGAGCCCGCTGCTCCCTCCATAGCTAGGTACTTGGCTAGGCACCGAGGGCTAGGTAGCGAAATCGCTATTCTAGCGGACGTGCTGTGCAAGCACGCTACGCCCATAGCCTTCCCTGCGTGGGTCTCGAGCCTCGAGGAGTACCTCGATGCTGTGGTTAGGGACGCTGTGGAGAGGGGTGGGGCGAACGCGTTGATAGTTACGGGGCGCAGGACTGGGGAGCCTCCGAGCCCAAGGCTCGTGGAGGCGGTTAAGGAGAGGGCTAGGGAAACACCCGTTTTGCTAGGTAGCGGCGCTACCCCCGAGAACCTACCTAAGTTCCTAAGGGTGTGCGACGGGGTTATCGTGGGTAGCTGCGTTAAGGTGGGTGGAAGGGCTGGCAACCCAACGGATCCGGAGAGAGCCCGCAAGTTCTTTAGCGAGCTAAGGAGGTTGAGGAGCCGTGGCTAGGGTCGTGGAGATTAGGCTTAGGAGCGTCGAGGCTAAGATCGTGGATCTAAGGCTCTTGGACGTAGTCGACGTAGAGATCCTCAAGTTCGTTGAGGAGAAGTACGGGGGTACGGCCCCGCTCGGCGAGCTCAAGAGCGTTGCGGTCGTAGGGGGGCTAGCCCCTAGGCTTCGAGAACTAATATCGTTGCCGAGCCTAGCCCAGTACCTACCCCCCGAGCTCGTATCCAGCGTTAGCACGGCTCTAGCGGAGCGCGAAATCGATGCTAGGATAGCTAAGTTGGAGAACCTAAACTTGTTGATGAGGGTTGGGGCGGGGGAGGAAGCGCAGGTAGTGCTAACGGACGTGGGGAAAGCCGTCGCGTCGATGGGGGGCATACCCACGTTTAGGAGCGAATCCGAAGCCCTAGCCTTCCTCCACAGGCTTAGGATAGAGCTACCACCTCAATCGAGGTACCCGCTGCAGGGAGGGGAGTACGTCGTGGTCTCGACGATGGATGAGCTCGAGCTGAGCTCTAGGGAGCTAGCCATGCTAACCCCATCCCCAACGCTATCCATGTTCGGGGTATCTATCGCCCCAAGCGCCGTTAGGGGGCCTTACAGGGGTAGGCTCGAGCTCGTGGTTGGAGGGGGGTACGCACCCGTAGTGTTGGAGAGGGGGCAGGTTATCGCCCTAGCCATAGTGGTAGAGGGTCATGGGGGCTAAGTGCGTAGTCGTTGGCGAGGTGAGCAAGCCCCTCGCTGACGCCATCGAGGAGAAGCTGGTTGGGGTAGCCTACGTACCGACCCCCATCGAGTTCGCTACCTGGTTCCAACCCCTAGCTAAGGCGGGGGTAGCTAGGTTCGAGGGGAGCATCGTCGAGGTCTCTAGGGATTTCCTAGCTAGGGACTGGGTTATCGAGGGGGATTGCGAGGCCCTCGAGATCGCTAGGAGGTACTCGTCTAGGCTAGGGCTCCTAGCCTCCATAACCGTGCCCGGCCCCTTCACCCTAGCCACCATAGCGACGTACCGAGGTAGGAGGCTCGTCGAGAACCCGCATCGAGCTACAGCGCTAGTACCCCTAGCGGCATCGATACTCAGCGCGGTTAGCGACATGGGCTTCGGGAAGATCGTGCTGTGGGAGAAGACTGCTTGCAGCCTATGCGGCGAGCTCGGGGCTAGGCATGGGTACAGCAGGTGGCTAATCGCCGAAGCCCTTAGCTACGTACTCGACCACTCTAGGGGTAGCGTCTGCGTATACCTAGGTCCATGCACTAACCCCTACGCCTACGAGGCTATCGCCGAAGCCGGCGCTAAGTGCGTAGGGGTCAAGGGGGTGAAGGCCTTGGCAACCCTCTTGAGCGAGGTTGGGGACGAGATTGAGGAAGTGCTTCTAGACCCCTTACCAGCTCAATCCGTGAAAGCGAGTAGGCTCCCACCCATAACCCCGTGCACTGAGGTAGATCGCGGCGCCGATCCCCGCTCCGTAGTTAAGAGGATCGCGATCTCTAGGGAGCTATGCTCCTCGCTAGTAGCGGCTCCGCCCTAGGTCAGTAACCGAGATAAGCTTGGTTAAGGCGAAACTGTTTCGGGCCCGTGATGAGTGGCGACGGATCCGACTCCGTGAGGAGCAGACGCCTACCTGAGGCCCACGGGGAAACGGATTTGCTAGCGGTCTACGGAACGCTTAGGAAGGGGTTTAGGAATCACCGACTGCTCTCCGGATCCAAGCTGGTTTGGAGGGGCTTCGCCGAAATCCCTTACGAAATGGTCGTGGGCGGGGATTGCATACCGTACCTAATCCCCTCCGAGGAGCTCCACAAGGTGTTTCTCGAGGTGTACGAGGTTCCTAGCGACGTGCTGAAGACGCTGGATAGCTTCGAGGATGTGCCTCGCGAGTACGTAAGGGTTAGGGTATACGTCCACCCCATAGGCTTCGCGTGGATCTACGTGGCTAGGAGGCTCCCCGAGAACTTTGAGGTGGTTGAGTGCGGGGACTACGCTACCTACGCCCTATCGAACCCTAGGTGTAGGCACCTAGTCGAGGGCTAGAGCTTCGGGTAGAAGTGCCTACACCTACACGCCTTGCTCCTAACGCACCTAGAGAGCCCTAGCTCGGCTATGAGCATGGATAGCTCCGCCACCTTCTCCACGAACCTCCTACCCCTCTCCACCTCCTCGGGTAGCCTCTTAGCGACGTCTATGGTCTTCAGCAGGGTATCGACGTCGTTCTCGACGAAGCTCCTAATCGCCGTGGCTAGGGTGTCTAGAACTCTAGATCTAGAGGCTTCGCCTAGCGACTCGAGGTCTTCGCACGAAGACGCTAGGAGCTCGACTGCATCCCTAACGTACTTGAGCATGAATAGCGTGTCTACAGCGTCTAGAGCCCCCTTAGTCCCCTGAACCACTAGGCTCTTCGAAACCCTTATGCCTAGGTGGTAGAGCCTAGACACCTCGGCGATTACCTCGGTAACCTCATCGCTACCGCACTCCAGCCTACCCTCCCTAGCCATCTCGAGGAGGTTCTCTAGAACCGAAACCACCTTCTTGAGGAGCTCCCAGGGCTCGAGGCGGTACTCCGTAAAGACTATGGTGTGGAACCTGGACTTGGGGTCGGCTATGGTTAGCATCGAGGGTATGTGCTTCCTAAGCTCCGAGAACACCCTTAGCGCGGTAGCGTAATCCGCCTTGAGCTTAACCCTCGTAACCCCCTCGAGGAAGCTAGACACGATCTTCCTAACGACCCTCTCGATGCCCTCGGAAGCGTCTACGAATACGTTCACCTCCTCGCCCTCGGTAGGGGACCTAGGCTTAATGGTTATCGACTCCCCATCGAAGTAGAGGTCTACCGTAGAACCGGGCTCTAGACCTAGCTCGGAAGCCCACCTCTTGGGTATGGTCACGGCTAGGGACCTTAGCCCAACCCTAACCACCTTCCTAGACTCGTGCTCAACCATGTTCAACTCCTCGACTGCTACTTTCAGAAACTTACATTACTTAGCATGGATTTATCCTCTTCGCCTCGGTAACGATTGTGCGGAGGAAGGGTCTATGGACCCGCGGCTTCTCGTCGATAACCTAGTTAGCTCGTTGGGGGCCCGTAGGGAGAACCTCCTTAGGATTCTGTGGGGGATTCAGAAAGCCCTTGGGTACATACCTAGGGAAGCCCTCGAGAGGCTCTCGACCCACCTATCCATGCCCCTATCGGAGCTCCTAGCCATAGCCAGCTTCTTCCACGCCTTTCGACTCTCTAAGCCAGCGCCGATAAGCATAGTGCTGTGCATGGGCACGGCCTGCCACGTTAGGGGTAACGACGAGAACCTCAGGATCCTGAAGTCCATGGGTGTCGAGGGCGAGGGGATAGGGATCGAGACCGCTAGGTGCTTTGGGTGCTGCAGCAAAGCTCCCGTCGTAGCGATCGTCGAGGGTAGCGGTAGGATCCTCAAGCTCTTCGGGGGTGTTACCCCGCGCAAGCTCCACGCAATCGTTTCCGAGGCTAGGAAGCTCCTAGGTGGTGCCCGTGGATAGCCTCCTATCTAGGTGCTGCGATAGGTGTAGCCACAGCCCCTCCACGCCGTGTAGAAACTTCGTGAGGTGCAGGCTCGAAGGCCCCTTATGCCACTCCTCAAGCGATTGCAGGCTCGCTAGGTTGGAGAGAGCTAAGCGCGTTATCGAGGGTAGCGGCCTCAGGATTAAGGTGGCTATAGCTAGCTGCACCATAGCCGCGGGAGCCCTCGAGGTACTGAAAGCCGTTCGCGAGGTTGCCGAGAGCGTTGGGGCCGAGGTGGTTAAAGTTGGTTGCTCTGGGCTATGCTTCCTCGATCCGTGGATAGAGCTCTCGGCCCCGGGGATGCCCCCGGCTATATACGGCAACGTGGATCCGGGGGACGTTGAGGGGATCGTGAAGAGGTACGCTCGCGGGGACGTGAGGGGGGCTTACGCCCTTAGGTACCGCACCGGGAAGGCGATTGGGGAGAACGAGGTTCCCACCCTAGACGAGAGGCCCGAGTGGAGGCTGCAGGTTAGGTACGTATCTAGGAACTGCGGCGTGGTCGACCCCGAATCGCTTGAGCACTACATAGCGCTTGGGGGGTACAGGGGGCTGGATCGAGCCCTTAGAATGGGGCCGGACGCCGTAATCGAGGAGATTAGGAAGGCGGGTCTAAGGGGTCGAGGAGGCGCTGGGTTCCCAACGTGGTTGAAGTGGAGGCTGTGTAGGGATAGGGAGGGGGACGAGAAGTACGTAGTGGCTAACGCCGACGAGGGGGACCCCGGGGCATACATGAATAGGCTGCTCGCGGAGAGCGACCCGTTTAGGATCATCGAGGGGCTGACCATCGCGGGCTTCGCGGTGGGGGCTAGGAAGGGCTTCATATTCGTTCGTGCCGAGAAGAAGTTGATGGCGGAGAGGCTCGAGAAGGCTGTTGAGGAGGCTAGGAAGTGGGGGCTCCTAGGCGAGAACATTCTCGGCACCGGGTTCAGCTTCGATATAGAGGTGATTCTCAGCGGCGGAGCGTTCGTCTGCGGCGAGGAAACGGCTTTGCTAGCCACTATCGAGGGTAGGGTCCCTAGGCCTAGGCAGAGACCCCCCTACCCCGTTGAGAAGGGGCTGTGGGGCAAGCCCACGGTCATAAACAACGTCGAGACCCTAGCCCACGTAGCGACGATACTCGCTGAGGGGTGGCAGAGCTTCGCTAGGTACGGCACCGAGAGGAGCAAGGGGACGAAGATGTTCTGCGTAACGGGCTCGGTTAGGAGGACCGGGGCCTACGAGGTCCCGCTGGGCACCCCGATAAGGGTGCTCGTCGAGGAGATCTCCGGGGGCTCCGAGTCTAAGATCAAGGCCGTTCAGGTTGGTGGGCCTAGCGGTGGGTGCATACCGGCTTACCTCATGGACCTCCCCCTAGACTACGAGTCCCTCCAGAGCGCGGGAGCCATAATGGGGTCGGGGGGCATCGTCGTCATAGACGAGTCGAGGTGCATGGTCGACGTGGCTAGGTTCTTCACGAGCTTCGTCCTAGCCGAGAGCTGCGGCAAGTGCGTGCCGTGCAGGGTCGGCACGAAGATCCTCCACGACTTGCTGAAGAGGGTTACCGAGGGGGAGGCGTCTCCCGAGGACCTAGAGCTCCTCCAGGAAGTTGGCGAGGCGGTTAAGCTAGCTAGCCTATGCGGGCTAGGGGCTACGGCCCCAAACCCCGTGCTATCCACGCTCAAGCACTTTAGGGCGGAGTACGAGGAGCACGTCCTCAACAAGAGGTGCCCCGCGAAAACGTGCCTAAGGCTCGTCGACTTCGTTATAGACGAGGATAAGTGCGTTGGCTGCGGCTCTTGCGCAAGGGCGTGCCCAGTCGGCGCCGTGAAGCCCGCTGGGCGAGTGTATAGGATAGACCAGTCCAAGTGCATTAAGTGCGGTTCGTGCGAAGCCGTGTGCCCCGTCAAGGCCATTAAGAGGGTGTAGCCCTTGGTTAAGAGGGTTAGGCTCTGGATCGATGGCGTGGAGGTCGAGGCTAGTAGCGACGAGACGATCCTAGAGGTCGCCTCGAGGATAGGGGTGAGGATACCAACGCTTTGCTACGTCCCCAACCTCTTTAGGGAGGCTACGTGTAGGATATGCATCGTCGAGGCGAGCGGTAGGATCGTGCCCTCATGCGCTTACCCAGCGCTCGACGGGCTGAAGGTCGTTACCGATAGCCCTAGGCTAGCTAGGCTCCGCAGGATCGTGCTCGAGCTCATCGTAGCTAGCCACCAGGTCGAGTGCTGGAGCTGCCCATCGAAATCTAGCTGCAGGCTAGCTAAGCTATGTCGAGAGCTCGGGCTCGAAGCCCTTCCTGTATGCAGCGAGTGCCCCCTACCACCATCGAGGTGCTTAGTCGAGAGGGGAGCCCCGTGCCTAGGGCCCATAACCGTAGCTGGGTGCGGCGCTAAGTGCCCAGCCCTAGGAACGCCGTGCTGGGGGTGCCGAGGCTTCGTCGAGAACCCCAGCATCTTCGAGGTGGGTAGGAGGTTCCTCGAGTCGAAGGGGTTTAGCTTAGAGGCCGTGGTTCGCGAGCTAGCCCCATCCCTAACCCGCTTGCTTAGGGTGCGCTAGCCGTGGAGCTGCCTAGGGTCTTTGGCCACCTAGAGCTCGTGGTGGAGGTCTCGGAGAGCGGCGCTAGAGCTAGGGTTAGCCCCCTAGCCGTTACCAGGCTGATCGAGGCGAGGGTCGAGGGCCTCGATCCGAGGGTTGTCCCTAGGGTGGTATCGAGGATATGCGGTGTTTGCAGCATTGCCCACCAGCTAGCGTCTATAGAGGCTCTCGAAGTAGCTGCGGGGTTCGAGCCTAGCGAAGCGGTTGAGCTCTTGAGGAAGGCGCTAATCGCGATCCACGCGGTTCAAAACGCAGCCGTGTTCCTAGCCTTCGTAGCCTTCGAGGAAGCGGGGTTGGGCGAGGCTTCGAGCGCTAGGAAGGGGCTTATAGAGGTGAACAACCTGTGCTGCCGAGCGCTAACCAAGCTCGTTGGGAGCCCCATCCACCCCCCGAGGCTATCGCTAGGAGGGTTCCCCGAGCTGCCTAGGGCTTGCGTAGCCTCGGCTATACGCGACCTAGAGCTCGCTAGGAAGATCGTTGGGGAGGTCGTTAGCGAGGTTAGGGTTGCGGAGGAGCGTATCGTGGTCGAGGGCACGGCGGTTAGGGTCCCCAACCTATCGTCTAGGGAGTGCGTCGAGGCGCTGGTAAGCGGCTCGTGGAGACCCCTACGCCTATCGCCAGAGGTATTCGAGCGCTTAGCATCCCTAGAGCCACCCCCATTCACTGGGTCTAGGGCTAGGCTCCTAGCCACCAACCCGTGGACCGAGCTAGCGGAGAACCCGCTTACGGCTATCACGGCTAGGGTTCTCGAGCTCCCTATGCTGATAGACACCGCTATCGACTGCCTTGATAGGGCGGCTAGCTCCTTTAGCGGAGCGTACGAGCGGGTCGAGGTCGTTGAGGGGAGTGGGGTAGCGGCTCTCGAGGCTCCTAGGGGTACGCTCGTTCACTTCTACGAGGTGTCTAGGAGTAGGGTATCGAGATGCAGGATACTAACGCCTACCCAGCTAAGCCTTAGGTACGTAGAGCTATGTGCATCCACCTACGCGAGCACCTTGATCTCTAGGGGCGCGGGCTTGGAGGAAGTCGAGAGGAAGGTTGCTTCGCTAGTTAGGTCGTTCGATCCGTGCATACCGTGCGCGGTCAAGGTGATTAGGGTTGGGTAGGGTCCTCAGGCTGGGGGTCTACAGCTTCAATTCGTGCGAGGGGTGTAGGCACGAGCTGTTAACTAGGTGGCTAGAGCTCGTCGCTAGGCTTAGGTCCCTAGGCATCGAGATAGCTAGGGAGCCCCTCCTAGGGATAGACGGCGGGGAGCCCGTGGACATAGCCCTAGTCGAGGGGAGCCCTAGTAGGGATAGGATCGGCGACCTGCTTAGGCTCCGGTCTTCGTGTAGGTACCTCGTAGCCCTAGGGACGTGCAGCATCGTCGGGGCCCCGCCTTCGGGGAGGAGCGTTGAGGATAACCTCGTGCCGCTGCCCAGCGTCGTTGAGGTCGATGCATGGATTAGGGGGTGCCCCATAGACTTCGAGGAGCTGGTTAGGGTGCTATCCACGCTCGTTAAGGGCGTTAAGCCTAGGAGCGCTAGGTTCGGGTGGGTCCCTAGGAACTTCGTCGAGGTGCGGGGAGAGCTCATCGAGTTGAGGGGGAGCAAGTGCATTGCGTGCGGTAGGTGCATCGAGGCGTGTAGGGTCGTAGGCCCGTCGATACTCAACTACTTCTCGCGCGGTATCGACACCGCCGTGACCACCCCCTTCGCCGAGCCCTTCGAGAGGTTTGGGTGCGTGCACTGCGGCGCCTGCGCGTATCTATGCCCCGTGGGCGCCATAGCCCTTAGGAAGGGCTTGGAGGAGCCCGCTGCGAGCGGAACCGCGTTCGTCGAGCTCGAGGCCCTTACGATCCTCTGCGCCTACCTAAGGCTATCCCCGGGACAAGTGGTTACCCTTCTAAGGGTGCGCGGCTTCGATAAGGTGGTCGTCTGGAGCCCCCTCAAGCGCTCTTCCAGAGGGTGGCTCCTCCTACCATCACCAGCCGAGCGTGAGGCCGTAGCCCTCTACGCCCCTAGCCTCCTCCAGCACGTTGGCAACGAGCTAGAGCTACCGCGCGGCGTGCCCATAGTTAACTGCGTTTCGTGGCTTAGGGTTGGTAGGGCCCTAATGGCGTGGACCGCGGCTAGGGAGCTCAAGCCGCTGGCCAACGCCTTGGGCGAGGTGGAGCCCTCGGAGCCCGACGACGTGGACGTTGGGGAGGCGCTCGAGGTCGAGAGGAGGAGGGTCTCGACAACCAGCTTATCGAAGCTAGTGGGGTTGGGGAAGCTCGTAGCCGCCTACCTATGCCCCTTCGAGTGCTCTACCCCGGGCGCCCTCATAGGGCTCGACCCTAGGGAGGTCGCGGTGAGGAGGGAGCTCGTTTTCGAGTGGGTAAGGGGCTTCGCTAGGAGGTAGCTAAGCACCTAGACAACAGGTTTCTAGCCCCCTCCTCGAAAACCCTCCAATCAACTCTATAACCGTAGAACTCCTCTAGCTCCCTTAGGAACCTCCTCAGGAGCTCTATGCCTAGCTCTAGCTCAACGCACCTACGCTCGAACTCGCGGGCTAGGGGGCACTCATCGTCTATCCTAGGCCCCTCGAGCTCGTCGAATACTAGGGGGTAGAGCACGCAGCCGAGGGGTCTATGGCTATAGATTGCGCACCTACCGTCCTCGCGAAGGAATACGCACCTACCCCTAGCGTTCCTAAGCCTATAGAAGCCGCTTTCATCGACGTAGCAAAAGCTCTCCCTCGCGATGCCCAACCTCTCTATCCTCTCGATATCGCTAGGCAGCAGTATCATCTCGGTCGCTACGCAACACCTGTAGCACCTTAAGCACCTAGGGTCCTCGAAAACCACGCTACCCCACCTAGGCTACGGGCTCGAGCCCCGAAGAAATTCCTTTGCTAAGGCGCTTAGCAGCGCTAAAGCGGGTTCCCGCAAACGATTTTCGGGGCGTAGCTACTGCTTGTTGGGCGGCTAAGCGTGGGTAGGGAGCTAGGCTGGGAGGAGTTAAAGAGCTTGTGGCGTTGGAGGAGGGAGCTGCTCAAGGCTTCGCTAACCGCGAGGCCTAGGTTTAGGAGGTCGAGGAGGAGCCTAGGCGATGCGGCTAAGCTAGCCCAACTAGCTAGAGAGGGGTTCGAAGCGATGTTCGAGGTGGTCGAGCTACGCGGGAGGGAGAGGGTTTTGAGGATGAGGTTCTGAGGATCGTTGAGGAGCTGAGGAGCGAGCTCCCTAGGGTTCTCGAGGTCGTTAAGAGGTTCACCGATGAGACTAAGAGGTTCGCGTACTTCATCGCGTGGCTAAGCACTAGAATTGAGGAGGCTGGGCTGGGTAGGATCGTGGTTACGGGTGGGTTCGCAGTCGAGCTCTATACGGGTAGGGTCTATAGGACCATGGATGTAGACCTCATCTGCGAGGGGAGGTCGTCTAGAGTCGTCGAGGAGCTCCTCAAGGGGTTTAGCGATAGGGTTGGGAGAGGCTACCTACCCAGGGTCGAGGAGCTCAGCGTTAAATCCATAGACGTCGTCTCCACGGTTTACAGCAGGTTGGTGCCGCCGATTAGGGTAGCGGTAGATGGCTATAGCCTCTACCTCGACCCCCCAGAGCACCTGATAGTCACGTACCTATGCGGCTGGAAGTACTGGGGCTCTACCGAGGATAGGGACAAGGCTCTGTGGCTCCTCGTAGCGACCAAGCCCATCGCGGACGAGGGTCTTCTAAGGGAGTTAGCGCGCATGGAGGGAGTCGAGGATGCTCTCAACCAACTCCTAGAGATCGCTAAGGAAATCGAGGCGCGTGGAAAAGCGCTTCGAGGCACCGATGCTAGGGATCGCTAGCTACCTCGACTAACCCTATTCGTAGCCCCAAGCGGTGCTTCGCCTAGGGCTACGAGCTTAATATCTCCGCCAAAGGAATTCCCTAGCTAGGCTGGGCATTCTAGGTGGGGAGCCCGTGTCGAAGAGCCTTAGGGACGCGGTGGTGTCGTGGATCGAGAGCGAGCTTAGGAAGATGGGGTTCGAGGTTAGTAGAAACGCTATCGTCGAGCGCGAGGGGTTTAGGCATAGGCTCGACGTCTTAGCGCAGGCAACGCTCCTCGGCAGCGTGAGGCTTAGGATAGGGTTCATAGTCTTCGAGAGGAAGGTCGATGTAGAGGCGCTGGAGAAGGCCATTGCGTGGAGGGACGTTCTAGGCCTCGACAAGATCGTTGCCGTGGCGATAGCGGGTAGCGAGAAGGAGGTTGCAGCTCTAGCGCTGAAGAAGGGCGTGGACCTACTCTACGTACCCGAGCACATAGCTGAGAAGCTCGAGGTTCCTAGCACCCAAGCGCTGTGCGCGCACATCGAGCCCGCTGCGAGCCTCGAGGAGGCTAGGGAGAGGCTAGCGTCTATCGCTAGGGGAGGCTTGTTCAAGAAGTCGCGCCCATCGATAACCAGGGTCGTAACCATGTTCCTACCCATAGCGATGCTCAGGGTGGAGGTGCAGGGCGTTGAGGAGGGGGAGGTCGTGGAGGGGGTGGTTAGCGTCGATGGGGTGAAGGGGTTCCCCGTCCGCAGGAAGGGGAGTGGCATAGCGATTTCCGTAGACGAGGGTTCGCTAGCAACCCTCGACCCTAACGCCCTTCGCATCCTAGAGCTCCTCAAGGCGAAGGGCGGGAGCGCTACGCTCGACGAGCTGGCTAGGGAGCTAGGGGAGGATCTCGATAGGGTTAGGGAGCTCGTGGAGGAGCTTAGCTCTAGGAACCTCGTCGACGTGTATGGCGACGTCGTGGAGCTTAGGGGGTTAGAGCTAGAGGGGTTCGCTAACGTCGAGGACGCGGCTAGGGAGGTCGGGGCGCAGGTACACGCGGGTGCGCCTAGCGAGGGCGTTGATAGGGTCGTGCTGGGGGTCTCCGTAGACCTAGGGTTCGTGGAGAGGGTCATCGAGGCGCTTGGGGGTAGGGTGCTGGGGGTGAAAGTAGTGTTCTACCCGCTATTCGCTGCGCTCATCGAGGAGCGGAAGAACGGGGTTGTGCACGAGAGGCTCGTTGCGGTAGACGGCCTCTCGCTGGGTAAGGTCGAGGGATTCGATGAGATTGGGTGCGATCCGAGCATCATAGAGCTGGTTAAGGGTGTTAGTACCCAACGAGCTTCCTAAAGCTCTCGACGTACTCCTCGAACGTGCCTCTCTTCCTAAGCCACTCGCCGTACTTAGCTAGGGCCCACACGGCCTTAGCGGCCCTCTCGACCGATAGGTACATGGGTATGCCCATCTTCTCGGCTTTAGCGGCTAGCCTCCACGTGTATTCGCCTCCCGTAGCCGCGCCGACGATGGGTATCGGGGTCTCTAGCTCCCTATTCACCTTCCTAACCCTCTCGACGAAGTCCTCGACTATGCGCTCGCTTATGCCCGGGACCATGAAGTAGGGTATCCATATTATCGCGTCTACCTCCCCGCTCCTCATCAGTATCTCTACCGACTCCAGCAGATGCTCGTCCCTCGCCGACCCCGAGACGTCGACCGGGTTGTAGGGGCTCGCTATGGGTAGCAGCACCTTCCTGAGCTTCTCAACGGTTTCATCGCTTAGCCTAGGGACTTCGAGCCCTAGGTCGCAACACGCATCGGTAGCCATGACCCCGGAGCCTCCGCCAACGGTTAGGATCGCAACCCTCCTACCCCTAGCTGGGGGCTGTAGCGATAGGGCTACGGCTACGTCGAAGAGCTCCTCCATGCCCATGGCCCTAATCACGCCGGTCTGCCTAAACACGGCGTCGTAAACCCTATCCGCTCCGGCTAGGCTACCCGTGTGGCTAGCGATAGCCCTAGCCCCCGCCTCGCTCCTCCCGCTCTTCAGCACCACCACGGGCTTCCTAGGCGTTGTCCTCTTCAGCGCCTCCATGAACGCCCTGCCCCTTCCAGGCTCCACCCCCTCGATGTACATCGTTATGACTCGCGTATCCGGGTCCTCCACTAGGTAGTCGAGTAGCTCCGCCTCATCTACGTCAGCCTTGTTGCCTAGGCTAACGAACTTGCTTAGCCCTAGCCCCCTCATCGAGGCCCAGTCAAGCACCGCTACTCCGAACGCTCCGCTCTGAGAGATGAACGCTATGTGGCCGTGCTCTGGGAACCCCATGCGCTGCGGGTTTAGGAACGTAGTGTTCATGCCGCTCTTAGGGACGTAGACCCCAACGCAGTTAGGGCCTATCAACCTAATCCCGTGCTTTTTAGCGACCTCAACGAGCTTCCTCTCCAACTCGACGTTCCCAACCTCCTTAAACCCAGCGCTAATGACTATAACCCCCTTAACCCCCTTCCTACCACAGTCCTCGACAACGTCGGGGACCTTGGGGGCGGGCACCGCTATGACTGCTAGATCGACTTCGTCGGGTATCGCGGATACGCTGGGGTAGCACTTGAGCCCTAGGATCTCATCAGCTTTAGGGTTAACCGGGTAGAGCCTGCCTCTATACCTCATCTTCATGTTGTAGAGGATCTGGTACCCAACCTTCGTAGGCTCCCTAGACGCCCCAACTATAGCTACGGACTTAGGGAAGAAGAATACCTCTAGATCGCGCCTAGCCATTCAAGCCCCCAGCACCGTGGATAGAACACGGATATAACCCTTTGTACGCCCTTCACCCACCTTTCCACGCTTACGCATAGCTAATAGCGTCCTCAAACGATGATTAGAGCGAAGCGCTTAGGCATGGAACCGATTGAATCGCTAAAACGAGATTAACCATTAAGGAATTCGCTCTTCCGCAACTCTACACCAGTCGAAATACGAGAAAGCGCGTTCGGAAGAGCACTAACATTGTTAACCACGACCTTGTACCCGATCGCGAATGGAATTGAATTCGTTTTTCTGTACGCGTTTGCGAGGATGAGTGGGCACGTTAGCCTGTATATGAGGAGCGCGTAGGGATGCTTCGATGGCTTATCTATGTGTATGATGAGGTGGAACGCTATGCCGTGGGTTGACGCTGTGTATTGCTCGAAGGATATGGCGGTTGCGGTAAACGCTATG
>CAZRDH010000030.1:0-37235 GCA_964598805.1 uncultured Desulfurococcaceae archaeon
TACAGTTATATGCATCGACGTATAAACCCGATTACGCAATTTTAGTTAGCAAGCATAGCATGCCTAAGGAGATCAAGCGTGACCTCGAGGAGCACGGTATTACCGTCGTTGACGGGGTCGGCTTTGATAAGGGAAGGCTTAGAAAGGTCGTTGAGCTTCTTATCAACGTTTCAACCTATGGAGATTCTAGTCGCGTATCACTATCGATAGACGTTAAGGTATTGAGGGAGTTAATGAGAGTGTGTAAGAGTCTCGGAATAGAAAAACTTGATTTGTGCATAGAGAGGTTGCTTAGCTACGTTCACTCTAACCGTGACAACGCGTCTTAGCTACCGTCGTTGTTGTAGTCATCGTTGTGCTTGTCTGCGATCTCGTGATAGCGCTACTCGTGGTGTTGCTAACTGCGCTTGAGTACGACGATAACTTGTACTCTAGCTCCTTGAGGGCGTTCAGCATTAGCTTTACTAAGTGCTTAGCGTTATCTAGGTAGTGCTTTGCCTCGCTAACCTTGTGCATCGCTATGGATTTCGATGCTTTTAGCAAGTATTTTAGGCATTCGTTAATGAGGTTCTTCAGCTCTTGCTCTAGGTTCTTTATCTCGGTAGGCACAATGCTCGGCAAGGACTTGGTCATGTTCTGCAGGATTCTCGATACGTTCTCCACTTCGATTACTATCACCTTGTACTCGTTGATGATTGGTATTAACGTGTATACCCTCTTCAGGCTAACCAGCATTGCGCGAGCCTTGTTCAGTATTCTCACTAACTCGCCCGTAGTCACGTTGCTACTAGCAATTCTATACATTGACGCGTTCATGTAAGCGCTAACGTTCCTCACCATATTCATGATCTTGACAAGTGTTGCATTAACGTACGAATTGACTTCCTTAGTCACGTTTTGCCACATCGATATGTTCTTAGCGATCTCCTTTACGTTCTCGTAAACCTTAGTCATCTCGATCAGTATGGTGTGGAGAATCGTTAGCGTTTAGTTTCGCATACCGTTAACTACGTTATGTAGACACTCTAGCTTAGCGCTTTCGTTCTTAAGGCTTAGGCACTTGTTAAGCTCCTGACTTAGCTTTTCTAGCTCTATCTCGATCGATATACATACCTCCGTTAGCTTACTCATATTCAGCTCCTTACCCAAAGCCTCTATATCCCTCGCTATCGAGATTATGTACTCGATATCAATAGATATGTTCTTGTAGATCTTGGTAATATTGCCAGTCGCGCTCACTTTAGTAACGATAGTGATGCTTATCGTTGCTAGCAACGTCTTTGCCTTAGCTACATCGATTAGCACTTCCTTAACTACATTCGTAACATGCTCAACGCTTACCTTACCGCTAAGCACTTCATTGATGAGCTTTAGATCCTGCTTGAGCTTCTCTAGTAAATGCTCTAACTCGACCCTTACGGTGCTATTCGTAGCGTTCATCGCTTCACTTAGCTTAGATATCAATACCTCTACCTCGTGCTTGAGACTCCTTAGTTGCTCCGTGCTAACCTTCTTACCTTTCTCAATGTGTTTGAACAGCCTTATCTTCTCGATCTCCTTAGCTATCTTCTCAACTATATCCTTCAACTCCTTACTCTCGTTCTTAATCTTCATGAGCAGAATCTCTATATGCTTCTTTATTCCGGGTGGCAGCATCATCGTCTTGTTGATCAGGATTATGCTCTTGTTGAGCACGTTCAGCATCTTCAGCACGTCCTTAAGCTTCTTCTCAACGATCTCAACGTTAGCGTACGTTAGGTTCCTAGCGAGCTTCTCTCGCAGCATCTTCATCAACTTATGAGTTTCCTTCTCTATGAACATCGGTGTAAGCTCGGCTTTTACCATGGCTATAACCTTGACCATCTCGGTAAACGATTTGCAATGCCTAAGCTTTTTGATTATGGTAGTGTTCACGGAGATATTCAAGATCTTGCTCAGTACCTCAATCCTCTTCGCTACTTCCTCAGCTATTTTCTTGCCGACCTCAGTAACATTCACTACGTTTACTACTCTACCCACATGCTTTATCAAGTTGAGGACTTTACTACAATTCTCGATGTACTTCTGGAGCTCTATGTTAGTGAGCTTCGATACGTTTATGGATATGAGCTTCTCTGCTTCTTCCTTCACACTACCTGGAACTACGTAGACGCTAAGCGCCCTCTCAATCATTATCTTTAGCAGTAGCGCTTCCGCTTTTAGTTGCTCTATCGAAACCGTTGTCTGCGTCGATACTGAGGTGCTAGCTAAGCTCGTTATGGGGACTATCGAGGCGAACAGTATTGCGGAGATTAACACTATCGCGGTTATGCCATGCACTACCCAGCCCTTCATGAGCCCACCCCACTACCCGTGGAGCTAAGGAGCTAACGCCGTTTATTAGGAACCCCCTGGAGATGGATGTTTCATGTGGTTACAATTGAATAGGAACACCCTAAAACGAATTGACTTAGGGCTTGAACTTCAGGACTATCTTATTGTAGCCACCCTCCTTAACGACTTGTATAATGCCCATCCTCTCGAGCTTCCTTATATGCCTCCACAACGTCGTTTTGGGCACTCCTAGCCTCTTCTGCAACTCGCTTTGAAGTATCGAGCCCCCGCTCTTCTCAACAACCTCGATTATGTCCCTATCCAGCGGTGAGAGCTGGGATAGGTCTAGGGATTTAGTCGCGCTTCTCCTAAGCCTCAACCCGATTCCGAGACCTACTGCAATCGCGATACCTATGCCCAATCCTATCCAAGCGTAAGGTGGTAGTCCGTAGCCTACAGTACTAGGCGTTGACGAGCTCCTTAAAGTTGTCCTCGTGGATGGACTGCTCGTTACGTGGGTGCTCTGCGTTCTTGAGGTGCTCGAGGGTGCTGTAGTTCTCGAGCTCGTCGTGGTAATAGTTGCGCTAGCGCTAACGATGCTCGAGCTTATCGTCGAGGTTGTGTACGTAGCGGCCGTAGTCGTGGTGTAGGTCGTTGTACTGCGTGTAACACTGGGCACAAGGCTTTGAGTGGTTACTGGCATAGTAGTCGTGGTTAAAGACGTGCTGCGTGAGGTCGTTAGCTGCGTTGTCGTTAGAGTAATGCTACTCGTTGACGTGATTCGCGTAGTCGTGGTAGCGAGCTTCTTAACGACGTACTGAACGGTTTGGGGCCCCGATAGCGACACCACTAGCTCGCCATTACTATAGCTAACGCTCTTAACGTTTTTCAGCAGTGTCAGCAAGACTATGTTGCTGCTTATCCTTAGATCGTAGCTATAGTTAGCGCGTATATCGAATTGAAGTATCGAGTCCTTAGCGCTCACGTTAGCTATATAGTCAACGCTAGCTATTCCCGCTGCAGGCGCGTATACGTATAGCGTACCGTTTTGGTATATGGGTATCAATACCTTACCACTCTCGTTAACAACGATGCTGGGAACTATAGGCTCTACGGGTAGCGGGATCTCGTTTAGACCTTCATTCAGCTGCAGAACCATGTGCACGTGCACGGTCCCCGAGGGCTCTATCGAGATGTCTACGCTAACGAGGCTAAGCAACAGTATGGGTAGCAAGGGCAGGCTACTCATCGATACCCTCACCTTACCCTCGGACTATAGAAGGGATTAACCTATGTTTAAAAAGTGTGCTTGCGATTCAGAAAGGACGTCCTTCATCACTTTACTCAGTGACCAGAGCCCTCATCACGCAAGCCCTAGTTCCCTAGCTAGATGCTTAAACGTTTCAACGCACTTCGCACGGAACTTTAGGTAAGCGTTGGTGAACTCATTCATTGTCTTTACGCACGGGCCGTACTTAGGCCATTCCTCTACGCGTATACCCCTATTACCATACTTAGGCTCTATACCCACCTTCTTCAGCAACTCGTTTACTTCTGGAGAGGCTTCGTATGCCTTCACGAAGTCCTCGTACTTCATGAGTATCTCTAGCGCCGATGGGTCGAGCGGCTGCATTACAGACTCTCTAAGTTTCTCGATGTCGATACCCTTCTCGCTAACCTCCTTAACAACGTTTAGCTGGTGGTTGGGGAACTCGGTGTTGGTCATGTTCCTAGACGCGAAGGTGTAGAGCGTGTCTATGGGCTTCCTCTTGGAGGCGGGTAGCAGGTCTAGCCTGTCCAGCACGAACTCCGCTTGCTCTCGGGTAATACCGACTTCCTTAACTAGGTACTCGACCCACTTCTCTCTATTCCACGGTGAGAACAGTATCTCGTAAACTCTCTGCGCTACGAAGGTTCCCGAGAGCCTAAGCGCCTTCTCGATGGGCTCCAGCATCTTAATGACGTCCTCCTTGGATCCGAAGGCACTGCTCTCAGCTAGCGCCTCTATGAATGGCTCCTTTAGTAGGTTCCTCCCTAGCACTCGCTTGCTTGTTAGGAACTCTACCTGCTCCTCTAAGCTCTTGCCCTTAACCTCTTTCCAAGTCTCTTCGCTAACACCGAGCTTCCTAGCTAGCTTATCTAGGAACTCCTCGCGCTTATCGCTGGGGACTTTCTCTAGCGCCTTCTTGAGTAGGTCGCTAGCTATGGACTCCCTTAGGTGGTCCTCTAGCCTTCCGCCCATGTTCGTGTCGTAGGTTTGCGTCGGTATGACTCCCCTCTTCAGCGCCTTAGCCATGCCTCTGAGGGCCGCAACCCCAACAAGCACTTCCTGAGCTACCGTATAGCTAACGGTTATGTTCTGCCCTATGCCCATCTCGTTGAGTTTCTCGGCTATCTCTATCGACGCTGGGTAAGCAGCGGCAACCTTAATCACGAGGTTCGGCCTACCCTTCTCAGCAACGTTGTATCCCCACAGCAGATACTCGTCGTATACCTTGAGGTCGCGCTCTAGCCTCTTGTAGAACTCCTTAGCAGCCTCAACGCTCTTCTCAACGTTGTCAGCGATTAGCGGATTTAGCTGATAGCTAACGAGCCCATCGTGGTAGTTGGATAGGATGAAAGGCACTCTAAACACTAGGAAGTTCTCGAGGAGCCCGAACCTAGTAGCCTCCATCGCTATGTCGTCAGCGTACTTCTCGGGATCCTTAAACCACTCTGGGTGCTCCTTGGATAGCACCTCCCTCGCGTAGTCCTTGAACTTCTCCCACAGCTCCGGATCGTCGTCGTAAGCCCTCGCCGCTAGGGCCGGGTTAGTCGATACCTGCACGTAGCCTAAGTGCCTTAGCCACCTGAGGCCAAGCGCGTAATCGTTTCCGAACTTACACAAGCCCTTCTCGTACGCAATCCTATAGAAGTTCTCCCTGAGCTCGCGGGACATAGCCTTGAAGTAGCTCTCCGCCAGGTTGTTGGGGTCGAGCTCGCGCTCAACCTTCTCCGCTATATGTGCGAGCATGCTATTACCCTTGTTCACGATCTTCATGCTCCTGAGTTGCTCCTCTATAACGGCCTTCAGTATCAGCGGCTCGCCATACTCCCTCCGCTCAACGCCCTCTAGGGTCTTGAGGAGCTCGATTACGATGCTTAAGGCTTTCGAGACCTCGTCCTCAGGCAGCTTAGCCCACTTAGGCTCTACACCCACGAGGTTCCAAGCCATTTCTAGGAGCATGTCGTATATCATTGCCCTAGCGACAATGCGGTTCCTAGCCTCAGCCTCCGAGCCGGCCTTCACGGGCGAACTATCGATGAACTCTATGTACGCTCTTCGACTAAGAGACCCGATTACGCCCACCAGCTTACCACGCATTTCAGGGTAGAGAATGTGGTCGGCTGCAAGCTTAGGGTGACCCTCGAGAGCGGTCTTGAGAATGTGATCAGCGTGATCTACGCGCGGGGGCACGGGTAGCTCAAGTCTCTTCGGCTTGAAGCTCTTTATCGCCTCTCTAACCTTCTCAATGCCTAGGGACATACCCAAAACCTACACCCTAGGTACGAATGAATTCCTATTAATATAAGCCTAGACCTCACAACTCGTTACAGACCGATATTCATTAATGCTATACATGACTACCGATTCAACCAGGGGTTGAACAAGCGTAACCATATCTAGGCCGGTGCCTGGAAATACGTACTGATAATACCGTTACTCACGCTGTAAGCTACATCCCTTAAGTATTCACCAAATGCTATAACTCTAGCGTGAGCAAGGTTATGAACTGCTAGGTGATAATATGGTGGTTTATGGCGCTTCAACAACGATGTCCCTAAGCGCTGAATCCATAATCTATAATCTATTCGTAGTTCTCCTCATAGGCGTTTCAGCGATGCTCATATCTAAGAGGGTAAACGTATCCTTCGTACCATTACTCATAGTGTTGGGGCTAGTACTAGGATCCTTAGTGAGGGTACTCAACACTTACGTTGTTAGGAGACTCTTCGACTACGTAAGAGTTCTAGGACTAGTAATCATACTCTTTAGCGAAGGACACAATCTTCACTGGCCCGTGCTAAAGAAGCACATAACAACGATAGGAACCCTTGATACTGTTAGCCTCGTTATAACAGCAATAATAGCTGGATTAGTGTTCTCATACGTATTTCACCTACCATTCCTTGCAGGATTCTTGTTCGGTGCAATAATATCGGCTACCGATCCAGCTACGCTAATCCCGCTATTTAGGCAGCATAAGGTTAGGGAAGACTTGAAAACTATACTCATAACAGAGTCTATTTTTAACGATCCTCTAGGTATTGTATTGACGACGCTAGCCGTAGCCTTAATACTCCCTAAGGCTCCGAGTGCAAGGTTCTTAGCCTCGATGGCTAGGTACGTACCGATATACGTAGCCTCAGTAATATACTTCCTGTACGAGGTTGCGGTATCGATCTTAATAGGCGTAGCGTTAGGAGTATTAGCGTACTACACGATTAAGTACTTAGGCTTTGAGCGTAGCGACGAGATATTCCTCTTCTCACTCGCAATAGCATTCCTAGGGTTCTTCGTAGGCGAGAAGCTAGGTGCTTCGGGCTACTTAGTGGCTACGGTCATAGGAATTGTGCTGGGCAACCACCATACATTCTTCAAAGAAAAGGCTTCTGAAGCGTTGCGCATGCAAACTCTCATAGATAGCGAAGTGCACTTCAATGAGATACTCGCAACGTTTGCAACAGTCTTTATCTTCGTGTTGCTGGGGGCTAGTGTTAGGATAGACGTGTTGATGGAGGCCGCGATACCATCGATAATAACTGCCTTAGCAGTGATATTGATAGCTAGACCCATAGCTGCACTACCCATCATACCCGTAGGGAAGTGGAGCTGGAAAGAATACTTATTCATGTCACTTGAGGGACCCAGAGGCGTCGTGCCATCAGCATTAGCAACGTTACCGCTCTTCCTCGGAATTACGTATCACGTGCCGAAGCTCGTGTACTGGGGCGAGTACATACTCACGGCGACGTTCATGACCGTGCTCATATCGATAATAGTCGAAACCTCGTGGCTACCATACATCAAGAAGTGGTTGCTGGGAATAGAAGCGGAGTAGCGATCCTACCTAATGCCTAGCGCGCGAACTATCGGGAACAGCGTGTTAGCGGCCTTCCTCACGGTATCCTCTACGGTGGGGCTAGGTAGCGCCTCTACCGATAGGTACCCCCTATAGCCGCTCGCAGCGATAATGGATACGAGCTTCACCCAGTCTATCATGCCGTCTCCTGGAGCCCGCCTATTGCTATCAGCTACGTGTATGTACATCACGTAGTCCCTCACCTTCGTGAACGCTTCGTAGGGATCCCTAGCCTCTAAGCACGCGTGAAACGTGTCGAAGAGAATGCCGACCCTATCACCGAATTCCCTTCGCAACCTAACAACGAAATCCCGAGCCTCAACGAAATCGTTTAGTATTCGCGTTTCGTACCTATTCAAAGGCTCGATGAGTATCTTCACATCGCTACCCTCCGTAGCGCTCAGAATCTCCCTCAAGCTCCTCTCCAACATCTCTATCGACTCCCCCTCACCTCCTCGACCCCTCGCTAACCCCACGACAACCTTATCGCATTCCAGCTCCTCAGCTATCCTAACGTACTTCACGAAGAACTCGACGGCCTTACCCCTAACGTCGTCTCTCTCACTGCTAAGGGAATAACCGTAGGTAATGTACGAAAGCCCCGTCGAGATCGCCGAGACCTTGAGGCCCCTATCGAAAACCTCTTTCCTGAACCCCCTTACATCGAACTTCGTGGGATCGGCGATATTAGGCTCTATACCGTCGTACCCCAGGTTCACGAGGAGGTCTAGGAACTTATCTAGAGGCATATCAGCGAGCACTTCGAAGCCTTTACCAACCTTAATGGCGTAAGCGACGGAGAAAAACATCGCTTTGTTAACCCTCTAAAACCTTCTCTGGAGGTTCTACGCCTTTCTCGGGCTTATTGAAGTTGTAGTCCTTTACGTCGATCCACGTCTGCGGAACTACGCCCGGTGGGTACGTCTTCTTTAGCCACTCAATGAACTCGATCATCCTCTTTATCGCAGTCTCGACGAGTACCTCACCCTTCTTCGGATCGGCTTTATACGGCCAGCCTACGAAGCCCTTAGGGTAGTAGTATAGCTCGGGTGCGTGGCTAACGTCGTACCAATTGAATGGCTTGTCCGGAAACACGTTGCCAGCAGCGTTAACCCACTTGCCCGGGATTAACCTAACTACGCCCCACTTACCCTCCTTCTCAAGCACTTCCTTATCGATTAGATCGGGCGCTACGTACCACGCTACGCTAGTCTCAACCTCGTCAGCGTGAATGAACGGCGTCTCGAGCTTTACGCCCGGAGCTATCTCCTCTCCTGTACCCGCCTTGCGCAGAAGGTCTTGTACCCACATCCACCAGCTCGTTACGAGGATTAGCGCGTGCACACCCTTCTCTATAATCGCGACGTCCTTGGCTATGGGCAGGACGTACTCTTGGCCATGGCTATTAAGGACTATTATCTTCTTGAACCCGGCGTTCGATAGCCACTTTATGACGTCCGAAACGTACTCTATGAGCGTCGTAGCCCTAACGGGTATCGTGCCGCGAAGCCCGTAGTGGTGGCTTGGGTGGCTACCGTAGAATATGGGTGGGGCTACCGTAACGCCCGTTTCGTAAGCTACCCTCTCAGCTATGGCGACTCCTATTAGCGTGTCCTCCCCCACGGGGGCGAAAGGTCCGTGGGCTTCGGTCGAGCCCACGGGTAGTATCACTATGTCGCACTCCTTAACACGCTCCTCGATCTCCCTAAGGGTCATCTGGTCGAGGTATATCTTCTTACCGAACTTGTTTAGGATGGGCTTGCAGAATCTTTCGCTTAGGGGCTTCGACACGTATGCCACCGCAGAGCTTCTTGCGATGCATACACTAATCCTTTCTGCTTACATATCGTAGGAAGTGTGCATCCCTAGGTAGTAAGCGGGGTTGCTTGGTTAGAACCGAGGTTTGGACGGAATTAATCGGTAAAAACGCTATATCGCTTTCTCAACCCGGATCCTATCTCCGTGAGCAACCTTATCGAATACGCGGGGATCCACGAGAACCTTGCCTATCACGTTCACTGGGCTCGCAGGCCTAATCTCGTTTGGCGATCTGCTAGCAGGCGTTGGACCCCAGAATATGCATAGGGCTCTGCCTGGAGGCCAGTAGGCTATGGTTCCGGGCTCCACTACCTCGAACGGGTTCTCCTCCTCGACCTTTACTGGGGTCGAGAAGTATATTTCGCATCCCCATCTATAGGCTATGGACTCTATGGGTAGCGCCGACACGATGGCCTCGTAGGTTCTAGGGCTATACCTATCGAAGAGCTCGCCCTCTACGCAGCCAAGGGTTTGCGTACATATCCTAATCCTCGTCGTAGCCAAAATAGACACCTTCGATAAAGGCTCTAGGATTAGAGGGATTAAAGGCTGTATCTGTAGACCGACCCTTCGTACCCAAGGGCTCTGCAGAGCCTGTAAATCAACGCCTTTACCTCTCGCTTATAGGCTTCGCGAAGCTCTTTAGACTCCTCGAATACCTCTATCACGCGTTCTCGAAGCCATCTACGGCCGTTGGAATCCCTTAGGCACTGGAATACGAAGAAGTAGTGCCTAAACACGTCCTCTCGAGGATCCCTTTCACCCCTATACGATTTAAGCATCTTCTCTAGCTCCGCGGAGTAGAGCGAGCCCCTCTTCTCAACAACGTTTCTTAGATGCTCGATAACGGCATCGTAAACCTCCTCGTATACAGCTCTAGGCTTCGACCCCGGAGGGAACTTGCTCATAACCTCTAGGGCTAGCTGTATAAAGATCCCCGACATCTTGTACTTCACCATACCGTCCGTAGCCTCTCTAACAACGTGCCATACCCCGAACCCCTTATCGCTATAGGGGTGCGCACCGCTACCCGAATGTATCGATATGTAGCACCCGTTGGCTAGGGCAACGGTGTAGAGCCTCCTAAGCCTATTGTATAGGTGGGAAAGGGGCTTATCATAATCCTCGCGCTTCTTAAACCCTATGTTGGGGGCCACAAAGTCCGGTACTACTCCCCTTACGCGAAGCTCGTTGAGGTAGAAGAACAGCTCCTCTTCGCGAGTCTCCCGAGGCACCTCGTCGAACGCTATCTCGAATCCAACGCGCTTGCCGAGCACATCCTCAACGAAGTTGCATAGCTTTACGCAATACTCAATGCTCTTAAGGTACTTGAGGGCTAGGCGCGCGATCAGCTCCTTATCGAACTTTAGCACAACGCTGCAGTTCCTCGAGGATAAGACGAATTCCTTGCCTAGGTACCTCCTCTCTAAATCCCTACGGATTTCGCTATCCACAACCTCTTCGTACCTAGCCATAACCTCGCTCGAGCTCATATCGTCTACGCTAAGGTCTATCAGCTCGCACGTATCGACCGTTACGAAGTCCACGCCCCCAGCCTCCTTAGCTTCCCGAAGCTCTTCCTCTATGTACTTAAACGAGAACTCTATGTCCTGCTCGCTAACGCCAGCCTCGAACCCAGCGCCCGTTATCCTCTTAATCGCCCTCTCAACGCTCTTCATTATCGAGACGTGATCCGCTTCAACCTCGATAACCACGTTGAGCTTCGAGGCGTAGCTTCGAGCGGCCTCTATGTAGCTCCTTATCGAGGTCCCAGTGTGCCCCATGTACATGTACTTAGGGTCGCTAGACTCGATTACTCTCCTAGGCGCTGTTTCGCGATTATACGATAGCATGAGCGTTACGTAGGTACCGCACTCCTTAGCCGCTTCGAGAATGGGCTCTACAACGATCTCGGGGATCCTTATTCCGAATGCAGGTCTAGGGATTCGCCCTAGGTACATGACCGCTACCTTCTCAAGCTACTGTAAAAATGGTTTAGGGCTTAATCGTTATCTTCCCATCTATCCTCTTCTTAGCGCGCTCGAATGCTTGAAGCGCTTCTGAGAGCTTGAACCTGCTGGTTATTATCTTAGTCATATCTATCTTTCCAGCGGCCATCAACCTAATTACGTTCCTAAAGGTTCCCCAACCCGAATGGCCCTGGCTACCGAATACTTGCGCCCTCCTAATCTGGAATATCTCGAAGTATATCGGGACCTCTTGAGGCGCTCGTCCTATCCAAACAACTTTACCGCCTATCGCGAGGCTCTTCTGCATCTGCGGGAAGGTCTCGGTGGGGGCCCCCGCAGCCTCTACATGCATATCGGCTCCGAAGCCGTCAGTAACCTCCATGATCTTCTCCCAGGGCTCGATGCCCTTCTGCTTAAGCTCTAGCGGGTCGAATACGTAGTCGGCGCCAACGTTCTTAGCGAGCTCCTTCCTCACGGGGCTTATCTCGAACGCTATTACCTTGCTAGCCCCAGCCGCCTTGGCTAGCTGAATCGCGGCTAGGCCTATGGGCCCAGCTCCCCACACTACTACGTATGCCCCCGGCTTGAAGCCGCCGGCCCTATTGAACATCGCGTGGTAGGCAACGGACGTAGGCTCTACGAGGCTTCCCGCCTCCAAAGCCTTTTCGTCGCTTCCGTAGCGCTCTACTAGGCTGTTGATCTTCCATACGTAGCGCTCGTGAACCACTACGTACTCAGCCATAGCACCATCGTGGGTGAAGCCCAGCTCTCCGAACTCGAGGTCGCTAGGATCGTTGAGCCTTATACAGTGGTTGACGAAACCAACTCTACACACATCGCATATTCCGCACCAAAGCATTTCCTCCGACGTAACTAGGTCTCCGGGCTTAACGTTCTTAACCCCGGGACCCACCTCCTCGACAACGCCCGCAAACTCGTGACCTATTACTACGGGGAGCCTGGTTAGCCCCGGGTATATCATGTAGCCCTCGCTATCGGTCTCCACCATGTGTATATCGCTACCGCAGATTCCGCACGCTCGAACCCTTATCAGAACCTCGCCCTCGCGCGGCTTCGGGACGTTCTTCTCTACGAGTCTTATCCTCGGGTTCCTCCAAACCTTATTCCCGTCCTTAACCTTGTGGGTCTTGAGCTCCGCCTCACTAATCCTATACCCAGGCCGAGGCTGGAAATCCGCTTCGAGAAGTAGGGCGAGCATCTTGTCCTTAGGCAATGCGCGCCCCCAGCACCTAGCTATTGTAATAGAGATATCCTCTACGAGTGAAGCCGGATTGCCGCTAGCATGCATCGCTCAAACGAATTAGCTATGTAAATACCCGCTTAGAGCACCGAAGAAGTAAGGTTCTTCGTGTGCACTCTTGTAACACCTCGCTACACCTAGTACGCATGCAATGCATAACCTCTACAGACGTTAAGGTAGCCCTAGCTTAACTTAATTCGAGGCACACATTCATTGGTGAACTCCTTGCTCTACGCGGGCGTTAAGAAGAAGGGTATTGAGCTCATCGCTAGGTTCCCGTGGAAGGTAGGGGTGGTAGTGTTCATGCTATACCCAGAGCTCCTGAAAACGGATGAAGGTGCTGGGGATAGGATTCTAGAGATAGTGCACGACCCGTTCCTAGACCTATTCGAGGTAGCCCCGATGAGGGACGAAGAGTGGCGTAAGGTAGCTCAATTCGTTGGGTACAAAGCGTTTGCATTAGCGCTCCAGCCAGAGATCCTCGTTAGGGGCGCTAACCCGAACGCGCTGAACGAGGATGAGAGGAAGAAGGTTTCGGAGAGGTTCGCAGAGCTAACTAAGCAAGCTGGAGAGAGAGGCATGGTGGCGGTAGCCCTATGCTCGGGGCCAAACGTTAGCGATGCTGATAAGCCTCGCGCAGTCGAAGCGCTGGTAAAGACGCTGAGCGAGCTAGCCGAAGTCGCGCAGCAGTACAGGATGAGTGTGTACCTAGAGACCTTCGACTACGATAAGGATAAGAAGAGGCTCGTGGGCCCCATAGACCTAGCGGCTAAGATCGTTGAGAGGGTTAGGCAGAGCTACCCCAACGTGTACATAATGTGGGACTTAAGCCACTCGCCGCTACTAAACGAGGATCCCGACGTGCTTAGGAGCTACCCAGATCTAATTGGGCACATACACATAGGGTGCGCTAAGGAGGTTGACGGTAAGCTACTCGATTGGCACCCCGGCTTCTATAGGAAGGGCGCTCTAAACACCGAGCGCGAGGTAGCTAAGCTCCTCGCAGTGCTAAACGACATTGGGTATAGGGGTGCGATAAGCTTCGAGGTTAAGCCCGAAGCGGATCAAACGCCACTAGAGGTTCTAGCCACGGCTAAGGCTGTGCTACTCCACGCATTCCAGATATTCCTAAGCGGCGAGGTGTAGCCCCTTGAAAACCATTGGTTTTCTAGTAGCGGGCCTCGGCCGGATTGGGAGGCTACACGCTGAGCTGCTAAAGACTAAGGTTCCTGGCGCTAAGCTCGTAGCGGTTTGCGATGTTATAGAGTCGCTAGCTAAGCAAGTAGCTGAAGAGCTTCACGTTAAGTCGTATACGGACTACGACAAGGCTCTTCGAGACCCCGAGGTCGAGGCCGTGGTGATAGCCACCCCAACGTTCCTACACAAGGACATGGCTATCAAGGCCCTCGAGCAGGGTAAGCACGTCTTCGTCGAGAAGCCGCTGACTCCCAACCTCGAGGATGCGCGCGAAGTCGTTAAGTACGTTGAGAAGAGCGGGCTAAAGTTCATGGTTGGGTACATGAGGCGCTTCGATAAGTACTACAGGAAGGCTAAGGAGGTGGTTTCGAAGGGTGAGCTAGGGAGGGTGATAGCGTTCATAAGCATAGCCCGCGATCCCGCACCGCCTCCGGGATGGGCTTCGGATCCAAAGCTTAGCGGAGGCATATTCCTAGACCAGCTATCGCACGACTTCGATATAGCTAGGTGGATAGTGGGTGAAGTCAAGGAGGTGTTCGTAGTTGGGGGCAACTACATTTCGGAGGATATTAAGAGGAAAGGCGATTTGGACGTAGTGTCGGTAATCGTATCCTTCGAGAACGGCGCTCAAGGGTATGTCCACGGTGCTAGGAAGAACGCGTTCGGATACGATTTGAGGACCGAGATATACTGCGAGGAGGGAACGATATTCGTAGGGACCCCCATAGACCCACTACTATCGCTTGGAAAGCGCGAGGGGGTTACCTACGGCGGCGTACCTTGGTTCGAAAAGAGGTTCTACGAAGCTTACATCGAGGAGCTCAAGGACTTCGTAGAGTCGATAACGAGCGATAGGGAACCCGGCGTAACGGTCTACGACGGGTTGAAAGCTGTAGAGATAGCTGAAGCCTGCTGGAAATCGTTTAGAGAAAAACGCCCCGTCACCCTATAAACGCGTTAGTAAACCAGGTGCTTTTTAGCGATCCACAACCCCCTAGAAACATCCTCAACGAGCGTAGCCACATCCTCGCGCTTTTCGCTACACGCCGTTATAACCACGTACCCATCCTCTGATACGTCGAGCCTCGAATACCTAGAGACGCTCTCAACGAGCTTCTTCAACTTATTGAACTCCTTTACCGACTCTAGACCCCCACCGTACTTAGCGAGCGCCTCGCTCTCAACGTGCACCCCGTAATCCTCGACGTATATAGTCACGGATATCGGCACACCGCCAAACACCTTACGCGCAACAACAACCCTCGAACCTTGATCTAAGGGCGTTGCAACCTCGAAACCCATCTCCTCAAGCCTTACAGCAACATCCTTTAGCTCGCTAGCCAAGCCATGCTCGCGAACCTCCAGCTCGTCACCCTCCTCAATAACCGCAACCCTATTAGGAGGATCCACAAGGAACCCAACCTCGATACCAGGGGTATAGATCTGGCTAACACCGTAGAATACGCATAGAGCTCTCCCAGGCTTCCAGAAATAGACCTTACCCCTCTCAACCCTATAAACAAGCTCACCACCATCTATAGACAGCGGGGTCTCGAAATACACTTCCTCCTTCCACACCATAGCCCTAGACTTAAAGGGAAGCACTTTCTTGAATTCAGGAGCAATAGCATCACTTAAACGAATAACGAACGAAGAATCCTTCGCCACATCGAGAACCTCAATCAGCATGACCACCACCATCAACAACAATAACAACCGCACCTAAATAACCGTAGCTCAACTAAGCACGATATCCAACGATACTACAACGAGGATCCTCACGCTGCGCATCGTGCCCGAAGCACTTGATTTAACAAGCATTACGCTATCTAGAAGGCGAAGAAGTGGGGAGGGGAATATTTCTTATCGTGTGGCGGGCCCGCGGGGATTTGAACCCCGGACCACCGGCTTAGAAGGCCGGCGCTCTATCCTGGCTGAGCTACGGGCCCAGCACCCGAATCGGTAGGTATTTGTGGGGGTTAAAGGCTATTGATTTGCTTTGGCGATGCTTTTCAACGCGTTTTCGAATGCCTTTGCCGCAGTGTTTAGGTCTGTGCTTGCTACGGCTGTTACGTGGTCTTTCTTACCCCCTCCTTTAGCACCTATTGCGCTCGCTACGCTCTTTAGGATTTCGCGAGCGTCTATCGCTTTAGCGGCGTTGCTTCCTAGCGATATCTCTACGAACGTTCTTTCGTCTCTAGGCATAAGCGCTATCAGTATTAGGTAGGAGTTTCTCTGCGTTGCCTCTCTAACTACTTCTCGTAGCAATTGCTGATCCTCTATGGGCTGCACGTATATGCTCGCTTCGATTCCGTTAGGTAACGCTATCTTCTTCTCCTCGATTTCCCTAAGGGCTTTCTCCTTGAGCACCCTTCTATACGCTTTTAGCGTCTCTATAGCGCTTCTATAGTCCTTCACGAGGGATTCTATGCGTAGGGGTAGCTCGGATGGTGTTGCACCGAGCTTTTTAGCTACATCCTCCTGCACTCTCTCGATGCTCCTTAGGTAGTCTACGACGGCTGGACCCGCAACGTACTCAAACCTAACTACTCCGTCAGCTATCTTCTCAACCTTAACGATTTTGAACGCCCCTACCTCGGAGGTGTTGCGAACGTGCGTACCGAAGCACGCTTCTACGTCCCAGCCCGGGATCTCTACGACTCGTATCGTGGGCGTTAGCGGTACCCCTCCTTGGTAAAGCACGAATCCGTACTTCTCCTCAGCGACATTCCTATCCATTTCGCTCGCTCTAACCTCTAGCCTCATCGAGATCGCTTGGTTTACTAGCCTCTCCACCTCCTCGATTTCTTCCCTAGACGGGAGCTTGTAGTGAGTAACGTCTAGCCTAGCTCTATGCTCGGTCTTCTCGGCACCTGCTTGCCAAACGTGCTCACCCAAAACCTTTCTCAGCGCTCCGAGTAGCAAGTGCGTTGCCGTGTGGTGCCTCATCAACCTGTACCTCCTCTCCCAATCAATTTCCGCGTAAACCTCCTTACCGCTCTCAACGCTAACCTCTTTAGCTAGCACGTGCACGACGACGTCCCCAACCTTCTGGGTATCCACGACCTCTACGCACTCGCCATCGAAGCATATGCGGCCCCTATCCCCGAGTTGCCCTCCTCCCTCGGGGTAGAACGCTGTGGCATCGAGTACTAGGTACCTACCTAGCGTGCCTAGGACTCGAGCCTTGAACTTAGACACGTAGGGATCCTCATGGAAAATCCTCTTAGTGGGTGGGTACCTAGATGCCCACTCCTCTACCTCCTTAGGTAGCTTGCTCTTCTCAACGAGCTTCGCGAGCGGAGTCTTGCTATGCCTAGCGGCTACTAGGGAGTAGAAGTTGCTCGGCACCTCTATCTCGATCCCAAAGCTCTTCCTTAGGTACTCCGCCAGCATATCCGGTGGAATGCCCCTAGAGTCGTATAGCTCGATGAGGTCCTCGAGGCTAGGCTTCTTCCTCAAGAACTTCTTCGCGACGGCGGGCACGCTCTTAACGATCTCCTCGAACTTCTCCTCCTCAACCTTAAGCACGTCGATGACGTAGCTACGCATCCTAGCCATGTTCGGGAATAGGTAGCCCCACTTCCTCAACTGCTCGTCGACTAACTCGTAGAGAGGCACGTCCGCGTCTAAGGCCCTTAGCTTCCTTAGCGCGCGCCTAATAACCAATCGCGCTAGATAGCCCTCACCGCTATTCGAAGGCACTACGCCATCGCTTAAGAGTAGCGCCACCGTCTTCGTTAAGTCGAGTAAGGAGAACACCTCTATCGCCTTAGCGAGCTGCTCCCTCACATCGCTAAACCCGATCCCAAGAGCTTTAGACACAGCCTTAGCGAGCTCATCCACGCTACGAGCTGCGTAACCCTCTACTAACGCTACTCTAAGAACATCCTCGCTAGGCTTAGCCACCCCCAGCTTCTCGAAGAACCTATCCAGCAAATCGCCGTAAACTACGTGGAAAGCCGTTGGGGCCTTGCTCGCTACCCAAGCTATCCTCTCGATTCCGTAGCCTGTATCAACTACCTTAATCGGCATCTCCACGTACTTACCATCCTCAACCCGGTACTTCATGAATACCAGCGTCGCTAACTCCAACCCACCAACGCACACCTCGAAAGCCGGCCCAGCGTTACCCCCTCCTTCCCACCAAGACTCCTTGAACGTGATTTCCTCTGGGGGTATCCCTACGTACTCGGTGAAGAACTCGTACGCGTACCCCGCGGTCTCATCGATCCAGTAAACGTACTTATCGGGGTAGTTAAAGGCGTGGTGACCACCCATTATGAAGTTCGTTAGGTGCCTACCCATCGTAAGGCCAACGTTATCGATATCCTCGAGCCTAACGCACGGTTGGGCAACTACTAGCGGATTCGCGGGAGGCGGAACTATTCCCGAGGTTACGTGAGGTTGAAAGAGCACTATGCTAGCTATTGTCAGGTAGAGATCCTCCCTCCACCTAGCGACAACGGGTCTATGAGGGATTACCTTATGGCCCCTACTCTCGAAGAATGATAGGAATAACTTCCTAGACTCTTCGTATCCAAGCCTCTTCGCGGGTACTTCTAGAAATCGATACCTTTCGCAAGGAGCGTCACCACACGTTTCCCTAGGGACCTTGCTCCAGAAGACAGCCCCGCAAACCCTACACCTATACTTTCGGAAGCCTAGCTCCTCAAGCCTTCTACATGGTATCGGCTCGACCATGATAAGCACCGCTATGTACGCACTGAGAAGTGCCTCGCCAAAGCGAGCAAAAATGCGTTTTGGGAAGGGTAGCGAGCAAACGCGGAGTTATCCGTTACCCGAATAGTGCTGCTAGTCCTTCTGCTAGCTGTTCTTCGCTTACTGTTTCCTCCTTCTTCTCCTCCTCTTCCTCTTTCTTCTCTTCAGCAGGTTGCTGAGCAGGAGCACCACCAGCAGGAGCTACAGCGGGGGCAACAGCTGGAGCAACGGCAGCGCTCTTGATAACCTCATCGATGTTTATCTCCTTCACCGCCGCCACCAAGGCCTTTAGCCTAACGTCGTCAACCGCTATACCCGCAGCTTCAAGAACCTTCCTAACGTTTTCCTCGCTAACCTCCTTCTTAGCGGCGTGGAGTAGTAGCACAGCGTATACGTACTCCATGACCACGCACCTAGCTAGCTACGCTATTCGCCTAGCTGTGCTCTACGAGCGGCTTTTAAAAGTCTTTTAAGCCGGCTAGGGGCTAGGAATAGCGTCTATCCTAAGAACGTTCCTTACATAGCTAGCGAACCTCTTCGCCACGAACCCCCCTCGAAAGGAGTCTACTACTACGATCCTCGGCCTCGCTAGCTCTATGTAGTGAACGAGCTCATCGAAATCCGCGTGATCGCTAAAAGCCACGATCCACTTATTGCGGCCTACGCACCGAATCGGTGCATCGAATAGCCACCCGCTTAATATAACATGGCTAACGCCGTTAAGCGGGTGACTAGCTCTAATCTTCGAGAAGTGCTCGAACTTTATGAACCATCCGTCTCGAGCGACCTCTAGAGCTTCCCTAGTACCCTCGAGCAACAAGTCGCTTACAGCGAACCCATACTTTTCCAGCCTCTTAGCGATTCTCCAATGCCGAGGCGATGCAATGAACGGCGCATCCACACCGTAATCCCTTAGCAGCGCCATAACCTCCTGAGCCTTGCCGTAGTAAGCATAGACCACGACAGGGCCTTGAGTTAGTAGGGTGCGAAGTAGCTTCACGAACTGGTCTAGCACAACTTCCTCTGGAGGCCTCTTGTAGGAGGGATCACCGTACGTCGCGTCTACAACCAGCACGTCCACTCCTGCAGGAGGCTTAGTCTTATCGCCAACGCCCTTGAAGTCCCCCGAGTACGCGTACGTCGCGTTCTCGGTCTCGACCACTACCTGCGCCGAGCCCGGTATATGATGCGCGTACTCGAGCCTAATCGATACGCCGTCGCATACCTCGTCCAGCTCCTCGCCGTAGTTAAGAGCAATGCGCTTCTTCTTCGGGATCGAGAACCCTAGCTCCTCTAGCAATTCGTGAGTAATGATCGTCGCAACGACCTTCCTACAGACTCTAATGCTCTTATCCAGGTTTATCAAGTGATCTTGGTGAATGTGCGTCACTACCCTAACAACGCACTTATCGACATGGCCATCCACGCACACGGGGCCTAGCACTATGGCGCCCTCCTTATCGACGTACGTCGGTAGCAATGAGGCTCCTACCCCTTAGGTACTACCTAGCGTAGCGCCTAAAGAGTGAGAGCCTCTTGGAGGCGTTGGCTATACGGCTTTCTCGGGCTCTCCGTACTCTCCCGAGTACTCGTCCCCTACATCCTCATCGTGCCAGCTAATTGGGGGGTTCCCATAGCGTATCACGGGCTTTTCGAGCCGCGTTAGCAGTACGACCCTACTAGGCTTGCTCTCCGACGCGATGTTATACGATAGCTCGTCCGCAAGCTTAGCAGCGATTTCCCTAACCTCGGAGTGCGACGGCATGTCGCTGCGCTTTAGCCTCTCTATCGATCCCCCTATATGCATATACGCCTTAACCTCTATGAACGTTGGCTGAGCAGCGCTAAGTATCTTCGCCCAAGCTTTAACCGCGTGTTCATTGAAGTTGAAGCTCTTGACTATGGTCACCCTCACAACCGTAGGGCACGTGAAGCTGGGTAGCAACTCAAGGGTTTCCAAAGTCCTTTTCCACAACGACTTAGAGAGCGGGTTGTTGAAGTACTCGTAGCTACGCTCATCGAAAGCCTCTATCGATACGTATAGTTGCGTAGGCTCAACACCTAGGTTCGCAACTACCTCCGGCCTAATGCCCCTCGTAACGAGGAACGTCGTCATGCCCCTCCTATGGAATTCCGCTATCAAATCGTCGAGAAGCGGGTAGAGCGTAGCCTCACCCGTTAAGCTTATCGCTACGTGCTTCGGGTTCCTAGCCTCCTCGTAGCGCTTCCTATCCACGCTCGGAAACATCTTGTACCCGCTAACGGTCCTCGCATGCTCCTTGATCACCATGTCGACTATGAACCTCGGGTCGTCTACGTGCTCAAGCATAATCTCGCTCCACAGCCCCCTATCCTGCGGCCTATACCTCCAGCAGTGCAAGCACCTATTCCAGCACCATAGCACTGCAGGCGAGAACTGCGCGCATCTATGGGATTCTATGCCGTAGAACTTAGCCTTGTAGCAGAACCTGCCCTCAACAAGCGCCTTGTGAACCCAGTAGCACTTCTTTACGGCGCTGTGCCAGCCTATCAAGTGGTACTTCTGTTTCCTTAGGTACTGCAGAGCTTTTCTAAACTCGCTAACAACCATCTGCTGCTACACCTAGCTACAGTATTCAGCTTAACGAGGTAGATAGTTTTATCCTAGTTTAGGGTACTAGTGGAAGGAAAGGCGCGCTTGGAGTGAGAAAAGGCGTTGAACCATGAAGGCCCTCGTGGTATTCCACGGCGATTGCGATGGCGTTATCTCCGCCGGATTGTTTATAAGGAGGTTCCTAATGGATTACTACCCCAAGAACCTCGTGCTCAGATTCACTCAGCCATGGAGAATAGTAAGGGATTTAGAGTCAGCGTTGCGGAGCGTTGGCATCGACAAGGTTGAGGAAGTTGTTATTCTAGACCTAGCGCTTAACGAAGAGCTCTACAACTTCATAAAGAACTTCTTAAGCGATAAGCGGGTTACTATAGTCGACCACCACGCATCTTCTTCCGGCATAGTGAACCTGTTTTCGAACCTACCAAACGTGAGGATCGTTTGGGAGCACACCATATCGACACCAGCGGTGCTCACGAAAATGATTAAGAACCTCAATCCCTACGAAGAGACCCTCATAAACATAGCCAATACGTGCGAAGGAGGCGAGGCATGCAGCGATCTAGTTCGTCAAGCAGCCGATAGAATCAAAGTAGCTCTAGCCCTCGATCCAACCGATAGCTCCATCTACTACCACACAGCGTTGAAGATCGTCGAGGGCGTCGAGATCTGGAGGGAGCCCGAAATCGAGCAGAGGTATCGAAGGGGCAAGTGGTTGCTAAACATGTTGGTGAAGAACCTAGAGCGTAGATCCGTCAACATCTGCGGTTGGTACGTATCGGCGTTTACCGCACCCGAATCGCTAGTGTACGCAGGGATGTTCGGCATAGCCTCGTCGGAATTCTCTAAGAAGCACCACAAGCCCGTAGTGCTGGTTAGGGGCGAGGAGGGCAAGATAGTAGTAACGATTCGCTCGCCAGACGGCAAAGCGCTCGAGCTATGCAAAGCGATAGCCAAGGAGATGGGCGCATCGTTTTATGGTGGTCATCGGGAAGCAGCTTCGCTAACGCTCTACACGAACGAGGGTCTGGATACCGTAATCGAGAAGCTCAAGGAGGTGGTGCGGAAGTTTGCAGGATGCTGAGGTATGCATCGACATCGACGTTAACAAGCCTTGTACAGAGCTCGCATCGGAGCTCAACTTAGCTAAGCACGGTAGGGTGCTAATACTCGTTGGCGATATGGAGATAGAGTACTACGGTAGGGCCGCATCCCATGCCCCGCGCGGCGTACGGCTACTCGTGCTGAAAGTTGATGGCACGCTCCTCGTTCACGAAGCTCAGAAGAGGGAGCCCTTAAACTGGCAGCCGCCGGGCGCTAAATCGAGCTTCGAGTGCGTGGGCAACATACTTAGGCTAAGGAGCTTGAGAACTAGCCCCCGCGAAGAGGTTATAATCGACATATACAGCGTGTACCTCGCGAAAGCATGCAAATTAGCCTCGACTAAGCTCGTCGTCGTTGGGACAGAGAGCGATATCGCTAGGATGGTCGCCTCCAATCCGAAGGTTGTAGACCCAGAGGCTACGCTCGTCGGCATGGAGATCTCGACCCCCTACGGAAAGATAGATGTCTTGCTCAAGAAACCCGATGGAAAGCTGATAGTAGTGGAGGTAAAGAACGAGAAGGCTGGCATTGCAGCTGTTGCGCAGCTAAAGAGGTACGTTGAGTACTACCGATCGCAGGGAATAGACGCTGAAGGAGTTCTAGTCGCTCCCTCAATAAGCGAGGAGGCTAGGAACGCGCTTGCTCGCGAAGGCTTTAGGTTCGTCGACGCGAAGAGCCTATCCTTAAAGCCCACGCCTACGCTCGATCGCTTCTTTGGCAAGGGGGTGCCTCACCATGGGTAACTCCATAGGCTCAGCTCCGCTTCCACGATTCCTCAAGCAGCTACTAACCGAGGTGGAGCCCCACGACTTCGTTATCGAGGGTAATTGCGTGAGGATTAGGCTACGCAAAAACTTGGGCTCTCTACTAGACGAGCGGGGTCTCGTACACGGCACCTCGATAGCCTCGCTATCAATAGCCGCTGCCGAGATAGCGATATCCACGCTATCCGAGGAAAGCAGATTTATAGCCATGAACACGTTCATCTCGTTCGTGCACCAAGTTACTGAACCGTCCTCGGTAGACATAGAGGCGTGCATAGAGATTAGGACCTCCATTCACGCCGTTGTCGAGGTATCGATAGTTGCCGACGGCATAGAAGTAGCTAAAAGCAACACCCTCTTCCTCAAACTCGAGGGAAGCGCATGAGCTTGCGGATCCTCGCGTTTACGGATGTTCATGGCAATAGGAAGAATCTGGAGAAGCTACTGAGTAGCGATGATGCTAAAAACGTGGACGTAATCGCGTTTTGCGGTGATGCAGCGCCGTACTCCAATCCGAGCGATGTAGGGTACCTAATAGAGAGCTTAGAAAAGCTGTCTATTCCCAGCGTGGGCGTTCCTGGAAACATGGATAACCCGAGCGCGTATCGCGATGGAAATAGGTTTAAGGTTATACACGGTAGGTACGTAACGCTGGGGGGCTACTCATTCATAGGCTTAGGCGGCTCGCCCCCAACACCCTTCGGTACGGTGTTCGAGCTAAGCGAGGAGGAGATAGCGAGGTTGTTGCAGAACTCGTGGAGCGAGGCCGTTAAGCACGGCCCCGTCATAGTCGTTAGCCACGCTCCTCCCTACGGAACTGCGTGCGATCTGGCTATGCGCTCAATGCACGTAGGCTCTAAATCCCTTCGCAAGTTCATAGAGGAGAACATTCCTTTACTATGCATCTGCGGTCATATTCACGAGTCTAGGGCTATCGATAGGATTGGGGATACCGTGATCGTGAATCCGGGGCCCCTAAAGAGCGGCTTCTATGCAGTTATAGAGGTTCGAGGATTCGAGGTTAAGCGCGTAGAGCTGAAAAGGCTCTAGCTCACGCCTAGGAACGATTTGAGTGCCGAGGTTTCGAATCCTAGGTCCTCTAAAACCTTTATCAATGCGCCAGCATTCTTTTTAGAGATTAAGTAGCCGCAATCCTCGCTAATCTCCACTACGCAATCGTCGAGTACGTACACCATGGACTCGCTTAGCGCTGAGGATATGGGTACTTGTACTACGTAGCTAGATTCGAGTAGCTCTCGAAGCATGCACGCGCTGCAGCTACTCAGCTCCACGGGTTCCTCCGGAGGCTCGCGAGGAAGTTGCGCTATCTCCCTCTCCGCATCCTCATCTCTGCATCCGCATACGACTGTAAGCTCCTTCCATTCACTTAGCAACTTGCTTAGTATGTCCCTCCACGCAACCATATCTACTTCCCTCGCCATTAACGGTGCTGGGTGCGAGAAATATGTGTAGGAGGTCGGACCACGTAGAGGTACGGCTATGCATCGTCGTTACGAGCGATTCCGTTGCCTATGGACTGAAAAAGGACGAAGTGTGTCCATCCGCACAAGCAGTCGTGGAGGAGCTCGGTGGGGAGCTGCTGAAGTGCATCGTAGTCCCAAACTCCGTGCCCATAATCGTGAACGAGGTTAGGGATTGCTTAAAACTATGCAACTTCGCGTTGATTACCGGCGGTACGGGTGTTAGCGAACACGATCTGTCTACCGACGTGGTTAAGCAGTTCGAGGGAATAGAGCTCCCCGAACTCGGTGAGTTACTTCGGGTCGCTAGCTATAGCACCGTAGGGGTTCGAGCGTTTGCGAGTCGCTCTATCGCTAAGCTCGTTAAGTACCCTCGCCCCGCACTCATAGCGGCAATCCCCGGCAATCCGAATGCCATTAGGTTCGCTCTACGCATATTGCTGGAGGATTACGTGCCGCACATACTCTTCGAGTTCCTAAAGAAGTCAGCGGCGCAACACATCCTCGAGGGTAACCGTTCCTAGAACCTTGTCTATCTCCTTCCTGTCTATACCCAAGTACTTCTCGACCATCTTCACGATAGCCGACCTAAGGGTGTCTATAGCCTTAGACTTCCTAATCCTCGCGATATCCGCCACGAGATCCCAGGGCAGTCCCTGAAGCACCTTAAGCACGATCACCTTCTTCTCTAGGTCGCTTAGCTCAACGCGGCACTCTGGGTCGAGCCTCCAGTGGTGCTCAACAAGTTTCCGAACTACGTCAGCGCACGACTCGTAAGTCATGTAGCCCTCGCAATAGCTTAGCAACCTATCAATCTGTATCTTGGTGAACTTGGGCTTAGCGCACTTCGTAGCCGAATTGCCATACTGGGTCTCTAGTAGTTGAAGCACTATTCCTATCTCGAGGTCTCGATACGTATCGTGAAGGCTTGCAAGTACTTTCTCCCGGAATTCGCGGTTAATGATCCTCACAATCTTGTCCCAAGTCTCGTCAAGGGGCTTTATCACTAGCACCGTGTATTCAGCGCTAACGGGGTTTCGATCCGGGGATATGTGCACCGGGACGAACCCATTCTTTATCCAGAACCTTAGGAGCTCCTCCGTAGCTCCAAAGCCGCTCCCAAGCCAGTTGTATCCACGAGCTCTCGATTCCTCCTCCACCTTCTTTAGAGCGAACGACCCTATCCCCCTACCCTGAACCGCTGGGTGGACCGCTATGCGCACTATCCTCCATCCGCGGCCGGAGCCTATTTCGCGTATCCTAGCGTGCTTGAGGAGCCTATCCGGAATTATGTTGCCCGGTATCTTGCCTCCGCGCAGTAACGAGTCGAGGTAGTCGAAGGGTATGGGACCCTCTTCTGCTAGCTGTAGCGCTGCAACGATTTTCCCGGTGGGCAACCTTACGGCTCGAATGCTGTGGTGGGGTGCGTCAGCCATCATCCCTAGGTCGTCGGGCTCGTTGCGGTAGTGGGCGAGCACGTATATGCCGAATAGGCTGCGCAGCAGCTTCTCGTTCTCCTTGGTGAACAGCGTCTCGGGGTCGAGCACTAGGTACTCGAGCTCGCCGCGCTCTATGAGCTCTAAATCCTTCTCGTCTAGCTCGTCGGGCTCCGCGTCTAGGAGCAGCACGCGGAATTGCCAGCGCTCTACGGGATCGTCCTTGCCGTACCTAATGGGCTCCTCCATTTCGTATATCGTTAGCTCGGTATCAGGATCCTCCTTAATCCTCTTGAGGAACCTCACGGAGAACCCTCGCCCGGCACCCTCGTAGCCGTGGATGGTGGTCGCGAATATGGTCCTCTTGTAGCTACGCCATATCTTGTGGAGTAGCGGTACGGGTATGCCCGCCGCCTCGTCGACGACCGCTATGTCCACGCCGAGCCTAGGGACTACAGCGGGCTCCCAGTACTCGATACTGAACTTCGAACCCCTAATCTCTATGATGTTGTCCCCGCGCTTTATCGGCTCTCCTTTAAGCCCTATCGCCTCGAGGGCCTTGAGCGCCATGTTCATCAAGGGCTGCACGTTCGATGGCGAGGGCGCGGTAACCCCTATTCGCACTCGCGGCTTCCTCTTTATCATCTCGTTGATTATCCCCGCTAAAGCGATGCCTATAGCACACGACTTCCCCCTACCCCTATCGGCTATGAGGATCACGGCCCTCCTCTTCTTACCGCGAACCTTCTCCAACATGCACTCGAGTGTCTTAACGGCGTTAACCTGATCTTGCGTTAGGGCCATTCTGTATAGCTCTATGGGGAACCTCGTATCCGTCGGTATCTCTATTTCCCTACGGCTTTCGCGCGTTACTCGCGCGGGGTTCGCGGCTATGATCTCGTCGTTATCGGCGTCGTAAACGAATACGCCGTCGCAATCGAGTGTTATCTCCTTGAACCACCTAACGAAGACCTTTCTAGGCTCGGGGTACTGGGGTACCGCTAGCATCATCTGGAACAAGTTCTTCCTATTGTGCCAATCATGCCAATTCGGCGTTTGCAGAACTACTATGCCCCCTCCCTCCACAACACCCACAAGCCTACCAACGTCGTTAGGCTTCAGGCTATTCGTTAAGTCCATGACGAGCGCTTGGTACGTCGTGCCTAGGTACCTCTCGCTAGCTTCGTACACGGCTATCTCGAGCTTCGCGTCGATTTTGCGCTTCTTTATGTAGCGCTTCACCAACCTCTTAGCAACGCGCTCGCGTAGCACTGCATCGTCGAACTCATCGTGGTACACGTAGAGCATGCACGGCCCTTCGCGTTTCGCAACCCTCTTCCAGAAGCGAATGAACGTTATGAGCATGTCCGCAGTTAGTATCCCGATCTTCTTCGGGTCGTCACCGCTTAGTACGACTAGTACTCGATGCCTACGCTTAAACGCCTTGGTCAGCTCGTTGAATACGCGCGACTTGAAATCGTTGTACTTGTTAGTTAGCGCGCTCCTTATCTCCTCCTTAGATACCTTCACCTTGCTCTTCTTGGCCACGGTTTGCACCTATGCCGTAGGAAGTAGGCTTGAGAAAGGTAAAAATTCGTAGGGACTTGACGAGCTACATGTACAGAATCTTCTTCGCTAGCTCCTCCTTTATCTTCTCGTACCTCTGCAGCCTATCTTTAGTTAGGCTCGGCTTTACGTACTCCATGGCCTTCATGAAATGCTTCCAGGATATCGGCTTCGGCCTAGGTATCGGTTCCTCCCTTAGACTAAGCATAACCGCTTCCCTAACTAGCGCCTCGAGATCCGCACCGGTGTAGCCCTCGGTCATCTTAGCGAGCTCAACTAGATCAACATCCTCGGCTAGAGGTACTTTACGCGTGTGTATCTTAAGTATCTCGTACCTAGCGCGTAGGTCGGGCGGAGGTACGTAGATTAGCCTATCGAATCTCCCTGGCCTTAGCAAGGCTGGGTCTAGGAGGTCGGGCCTATTCGTAGCGCCGATGACTACTACGCCCCTAAGGGGCTCGATGCCGTCTAGCTCCGTAAGCAACTGATTCACGATTCTATCGGTTACACCGCTAGTATCGTGGTGTAAGCCTCGGGCTGGGGCTATGGAATCGATCTCGTCGAAGAATATCACGGCGGGGGCTACCTGCCTAGCCCTCCTGAATATCTCCCTTATCGCTCTCTCCGACTCTCCAACCCACTTGCTGAGGATCTCCGGGCCCTTAACGGCTATGAAGTTGGCGCCGCTCTCCGTAGCCACGGCCTTTGCCAGCAGCGTCTTTCCACAACCGGGAGGACCGTAAAGCAGAATGCCCTTAGGTGGCTTGATGCCCATTTGCTCGAAGACGTGCGGGTACTTAAGGGGCCACTCCACGGCCTCCCTAAGCTGCTGCTTAGCCTCCTCGAGCCCGCCTATGTCGTCCCACCTAACTTCGGGTACCTCGATAAGCACCTCCCTCATTAGCGATGGCGAGACCATCCTCATGGCCGCTATGAAGTCGCTCATCGTTACCTTCAGCTTCTCGAGTAGCTGGGATGGTATGGGCTTGTTCAAGTCTATGGCGTGCTCCTTGAGGAAGCGGCGGAGGGCGTTCATAGCGGCTTCCTTGACTAACGCCGCTAGATCAGCACCTGTGTAGCCGTGGGTCATCTCGGCTATCTTATCCAGATCAACGTCCTCGGCTAGCGGGACGTTCCTCGTGTGAACCTGTAGAATCTCCTTCCTAGCCCTCTTATCGGGCGGAGGAACCTCTATCTCTCGATCGAACCTCCCCGGCCTCCTAAGCGCTGGATCCACAGCGTCGGGTCTATTCGTAGCGCCGATAACTATTACCCTTCCACGCTCCTCCAGACCGTCCATAAGCGTTAGCAGCTGAGCGACAACCCGCTTCTCTACCTCACCAACAACCTCCTCTCTCTTCGGGGCGATGGCGTCTATCTCGTCTATGAATATTATCGCAGGCGCGTTCTTCTTAGCCTCCTCGAATATCTGTCGAAGCCTCTGCTCGGACTCACCGTAGTACTTGGACATTATCTCGGGGCCGTTGATCGCTATGAAGTACGCCCCTATCTCATTGGCTAGCGCCTTGGCTAGCAGCGTCTTTCCACAGCCAGGAGGACCGTAGAGCAATACTCCCTTAGGAGGCTCTATAGCTAGCCTCTCAAAGAGCTCGGGGTGCTTCATCGGCAGCTCGACTATCTCCCTAATCCTCTCCTTAACCTCCTCGAGGTCGCCTATGTCTTCCCACGTAATCCTGGGTATCCCGGTAATGGGCTCGCGAACGGGCTCGGTCTTGACGACTACCTCCGTGTCCTCAGTTATGTAAACCGCTTGCGATGGTATGGTGCTAATAACGCGAAGCCTAATGGGGTACCCGAAGTAGTGCGGAACCATGAGCATCTCTCCGCGGGTAACGGGTTTTTGGAGAAGCTCGCGCTTAATGAACCTCGCTAGGTACCTAGCGTAGTCCTCGGGAATCTTCTCCTCTATCGGAGCCAAAATAACTCGCTTAGCGGGAGCGACGTTAGCCTTCCTAACGCTCACGATATCGCCGACGCTAACCCCTAGAACCTGCCTAGCGAACCCATCAATTCTAATGATCTCGTAGTCCTCGTCCTCTGGATACGCGGGCCACGCTTGAAGCACCGTTACGCCCTTGGGGCCCCTAACCTCGATGTAGTCGCCAACGTCTATCCCTAGCTCGCGAAACACCTTCTTCGGTATCCTAGCGATCTTCTTCCCGACGTCTCGCTGCTTAGCGGACTCAACCCTTAACTTAACCTCCCTCTCTACCATGTTCACACCGGCTGTGCCTCTATACCCTTGCTCCTACGGGATTATATAGTTGTGATTAGCGGAAAGCGAGCGGTTATCGCCAGCATCCTAAGGGTTCGAGGCCTCGATGATCTTAGACGGGTAGAATTATGGAGTGGTGCCGCGGCCGGGATTTGAACCCGGGTTTCCCGCGCCCGTGGGGCGTCACGGGCTCGAGAGGCCCGCATACTTGACCGGGCTATACTACCGCGGCACCGCTATCCTCTTCGTTGCGGGTGGGCTTATAGGCTTATCTACGCAAGGCTGGGGGGCTGTCGAGCTGTGCTTCGAGATCTAGCGATTCAGAGGATGAGGTGGCTCTTTAGGCTAGGCGTCGAGGCTTCAAAGCGCGGAGAAATCGATTTGGCTAGGAGGTACGGCGAACTAATAAGATTGCTCTCGATGCGCTCGAGGGTGAAGATACCTAAGTCCATTAAGAGGTGGATTTGCAAGAACTGTAGCGCGATCATGGTTCCGGGCTTCACGGCTAGGGTTAGGACGCGGCGAGAGGGCAAGACTCTTCGTATAGTCACCACCTGCTTGATATGCGGATATATACACCGATACGAGTTCGTAAGGGGCAAGGGTCGAAAATGAAGCTGGGTAGAAGGCTTAAGGAGCTCAAGAAGGTCAAGGTAGCGCAACACCGAGCCGATGTCAATATAGGGAAGAACGGTATTCACGAGGGGTTGATACAGGAGGTTCGTAGGAGGCTCGAGGAGGAGGGCGTAATAAAGATTCGGATCCTTAAGAACGCGCGTAGCAAGGTTAGCGAAGAGGATGTGCGTAAACTTGCGGAAGCCGTTGGGGCCATAATAATCGATCATCGGGGCTACACGTTCATTCTAGCAAAACGCTCTTTAAGGTCGGCAAGGCGTTGAGAGATTAGCACTAAGCGGAGGTGCGGTACATGGTCACCGTGAAAGACGTTCCCGCGGACATCTTCATCGAGAGGCTAGCCAAGTACTTAAAGGAGCGGTTCGGCGATATTGTAAAGCCTCCTCACTGGGCGCTATTCGCAAAGACGGGCCCCCACAAGGAGCGAGTACCCGATAACCCTGATTGGTGGTACTATAGGGCGGCTAGCATACTTAGGAAGCTCTACATAGCTGAGGGGCCCATAGGCATAGAGACCTTTAGAACCATCTATGGAGGGCTACAGCGCCGCGGCGTAGCGCCCCCGCACTTCAGGAAGTGCGGGGGGTCCCACATAAGGAAGATACTCCAGCAACTAGAGGCAGCGCAGCTAGTTACGAAGACCCCCAAGGGCAGGGTTCTAAGTCCCCGAGGTCGAGCTCTCCTCGATAGGATTGCGTGGGAGGTATTCCTAGAGCTCGTCAAGCAGAGGCCAGAGCTAGCTAAGTACGGGCCGCCCTCGCTGCAAAGAGCGGTGCAAGGAGGTGCGTCTAGGTAACCTTAAAGCAAAAGGCTTTTTCTCGGTCAAGCGAAACGAAGACGTAGAAAGTTGGGGTGCTGACCGTGTCTTACGATGAGGAACTCGAAGCTATACTTGAAAGGCAGTACCAAGAGCTTCTGAGGAGGAGAGAGGAGTTAGAGCGTAGGAAGAGACTTCAGCAGCTAGCGGAGGAAGCTAAGAAGCAGGAGATTCTAAGGCTAATCCTAACTCCCGAAGCACGTGAAAGGTTAGCGAATCTACGGTTGGTTAGGCCCGACCTAGCGAAGATCGTTGAGGATCACTTGGTTGCGCTAGCACTGCAAGGAAGGATCAATAGGCAGATAACGGAGGATGAGCTCAAAACGATTTTAGCCGAGGTCTATGAGCGAACACGCAAGGAGTATAGAATCAGCATTAGGGAGAAGTAGGGGTGCTGAACATGGCTCATCACAAGCCCTTGGCAAAGAAGCTCAGGTTGATAAACAGAGAGAAGTCGAATCAGCCTATACCGGCGTGGGTCGTAGTCAAAACTAGATTTAAGGTTAGGTGGAGACCGAGGTTACGCCACTGGAGGAGAAATAAGTTAGAGGATGTGTAGAGGGTGTTACCGAATGCCCAGGGATAAGTCTGAAGGTATATTCGTAATCCCGTTAAGGCGCGTGTATATGGCTGGTAGTAGGAGGAATAGAGGTCAGCGCGCTATTAAGTACATTAGGAAGTTCCTCGAGCGTCACTTGGGAGGGAAGGTAATACTGGATCCGCTGATAAGTGTATACATATACAAGAGGAAGATAGAGAAGCCCCCGAGGTACGTAGCAGTGTTCTTCACGAAAATAGATGATGGTGTATATAAAGCGATGCTAGCGATACCCGTAAGGAGGTGAAGATGGTTTCTATACCGGTCGAAAGGCTTTCTATTCATGGTAATCCTAATATAGGTATATACATATTCGCGAACAACGAGATAGCTATCGTGCCCCCGATAGTCGAGCCCAAGGAGTTAGAGGTTATTGAGCGCGTCCTCCGAGTTAAGGTGGTTATCACTACCGTAGGCGGAATGAACATTGTTGGAGCCCTTGTGGCGGGTAATAACAAGGGGCTGATTCTTCCCTCCATAACTAGGTCCCTAGAGTACGAAGCGATTAAGAGGAGCTTCGATGGGAACGTAGCGATTCTCAAAACTAAGTACACCGCGCTCGGAAATATCGTGCTCGTCAACGATCGCGCTGCTCTCGTACACCCCGAAGCCTATAGCGATGTAAAGGACGCGGTCAAGGACGTGCTGGAGGTTGAGACCGTTGAGAAGGGCACCATAGCCGGTATACCCACCGTTGGCTCGGCAGCGTACGTAAACAACGTTGCTGGGCTAGTGCATCCCGATGCTAGCGATGCCGAGGTAGAGTTCCTTAAATCGCTTTTCGGAGTGCCTATAGCTACGGGCACGGTTAACTTCGGTGTAGGATTTATAAGGTCTGGTCTCGTTGCTAATAACCACGGCATACTCGTGGGCTCCAAGACGACGGGCCCCGAAATGATGAGGATAATGCAAGTGTTCGGTGTAAGGGCATGAGCTCCGAGGTGAAGGTATTCCGAATCTTCGGGTACATGCTAATAGGCACTAGTAGCGCACCCGAGTGGAGGAAGTTCGTTAAGGAGATTCGCGCCGTAAAGCTTAGTGACGCGCTTGAGAAGCTGTATTCCGAGCTCGGCAGCAAGCACAAGGTGAAGAGGAGCAACATCAAGATACTCAAGGTTGAGGAGATAAAGCCTGAGGAAGCTCAGGATAGGTACGTACAAGAGCTCTCGAAGCTAACTTACATGGTGGTGGACTAACCTTGTCAACCCATCAAGTAGACGTAGCGCGATTAGAGCAAGCCGTTAGGCAGCTAGCTGAGCAGCTGGAGGAGCTAAAGTCGTATATCGAGATAGCGCAGAATAGGGTTTCCTCGATAACTAGCGAGATAGAGGAGTTAAGGGCATCCTACGAAGCGCTTACGTGGCTAGAGAAGAGGTCTTCTAACGAAACCCTCATAGCGCTGGATAGACGTGGCTACGCGTTCGTAAAGGTGTTGATTCCCGATCAGGAAAAGGTGTTTGTATCTCTAGGCCGCGACTACGTTGTGGAGCTACCCATAGATAAGGCAAAGTCCATTCTGAGCGCTAGGGAAAAGGAGTTGATGGCGGCGTTAAGGGATGCCGAAGCCGATTTGCGTAAATTGTTGGAGCTATACAACCAGTTGAATAGGAAGCTACAGGAGTACCTATCGCTCCTAGCCCAGGCAAGGGCTAAGCATGAGGGTGGCGGAGGCTAACTATGTTCTCCAAGATCAAGGCCGTACTAAGGAAGTTTATTGATAGTGTCAGCGACGCGATAAGGTACAAGTCGCTTAGCGCCGAAGAAGTAAGGAGCTTCCTAGAGGATCTAGAGCTACGGCTCGTGGAAGCGGACGTTGCTTACGACGTAGCTGAAATGCTTAAGGAGAAGCTCGAAGAGAAGCTCACTAACCTGAGGATCCCTAGGGGCGTGGATACTCGCAAGTACGTAGAGGAGGTAGTTAGGAATACGTTACTGGAGATACTCGAGCGAGGTAGGTTTCGAGGAAACCTCGTCGAGGCGATCGAGAACTGCGGGGATAAGCCCTTTAGAATCGTGTTCATGGGCGTTAACGGCGTGGGCAAGACGACTACCATAGCCAAGGTGGCGAACCTACTGCTTAAGCACGGCATAAAGCCCGTCGTCGTAGCGGCCGATACGTTTAGAGCTGCAGCGCAAGAGCAGTTGAAGAAGCATAGCGAGCGCTTGGGGATTCCCTTCGTCGGTGGTAAGTACGGTAGCGATCCTGCTGCCGTTGCGTACGACGGCATAAACTTCGCTAGGAAGAGGGGCTACAAAGTCGTTTTAATAGATACCGCCGGTAGGATGCACGTCGATGCGGATCTAATGAACGAGCTGCGCAAGGTTGTTAGGGTGGCTAAGCCCAACCTAAAGGTGCTCATACTAGACGCGCTAACGGGCAACGATGCGATTGAGCAAGCGCGCGCATTCCACGAAGCCGTGGGGGTCGATGGTGTCATACTAACTAAGGTGGATGCGGATAGCCGCGGAGGCGCCGCGCTATCCGTAATTCTATCCATCGATAGGCCGATAATGTACCTAGGCGTGGGCCAGGGCTACGACGATCTCATTCCCTACGACCCGAGCTATGTTCTAAAGCTTATATTCGGCGAATAAAGGGACATAGTAGGAATCGAGGATCGCTTACGGTGCAAGCAGATGGGGAAGTACAGCGGCATTATCGAGGGTATACGCAGGATACTGCGCTTAGCCCAGAGACCCAGTAAGGACGAGTTCATGAACATGCTCAAGCTCATATTAGCGGGCATGTTCCTAACGGGGGGAATGGCCTTCGCGATAAGGACCGCTATAACGTTGCTATTGATGTACGTTAAGGGTGGATCGTAGGGGGTGCTCGGTCATGGAGGGGAGTAGCGAGGAGAAGCAGGGGGTTAAGATAGAGGTTAAGATGCCTCAATCGCTATTCTTCGTAATTAGGACTACCGCTAGGCAGGAAATGAACGTTGCCATGATGGTGGAAGCCCACGCGAAGGTAAAGAATCTCCCTGTCTACGCTATAGTGGTGCCCCCGGAGATAAGGGGGTACATAATAATGGAGGTGCCTGGGCTTCACGTTGTTTACGAGGCTATTAGGGGGCTAAAGCACGTTAGGGGACGCGCGTCTGGAACCCTTAAGTGGGAAGATTTGGAGAAGATGTTGAAGCCCAAGCCACTCATAGAGCTTCTGCAGGTTGGTGAAGAGGTAGAGATCGTTGCGGGGCCGTTCAAGGGTATGAAGGCTAAGATCGTTAGCATTGATAGGGCACGTAAGGAAGTTTCGTTAAACGTTTTAGAGGCTAGCTATCCCCTTACGATTACTGTACCGGTGGACTACATTAGACCCGTTAAGAAGGTGAGCTCGAGTGCCTAAGACTAAACTCATAAAGGTTCAGATAGAGGGAGGCAAAGCCTCGACGGCGCCGCCACTAGGCCCCTCGCTAGCCGAGGTAGGTCTCGACCCGGCGGAGGTAGTCGCTAAGATAAACGAGTTGACGAAGCCCTACGAAGGGTTGACGATAGACGTAAAGATCTTCGTGGACCTAGACACGAAGAAGTATAGGATAGAGCTCGGCTTGCCGACGACTACGAGCTTGCTACTGAAGTTCGCTGGGGCCTCCGAGCCCTCGGGCGACCCCATGCATAAGAAGGTTGGGGACATAAAGATGGAGCATGTGATAAAGGTCGCGATCATGAAGAAGCCGCAGCTAACCGCTAAGACCCTCAAGGCAGCCGTCAAGACGATCCTCGGTACGGCGAGAGCCATAGGGTTGACCGTCGAGGGGAAGGACCCGAAGGAAGTGATTAAGGAGCTCGATGCCGGTGTGTACGACGATTTGCTTAAGAAATTTGAGGAGGAGTGGGCAAGGGCTTACTCAGGTGTATCTACATGAGCTCCCTAGAGAGCTTAAGGCAGCCGCTGGCTAAAGCGATACAGTACGCGATAGCCGCTAAGAAGCCGTGGAAATACGTTCAGAGCGTCGAGTTGATTGTTGCGTTTAGAGGAATAGATGTTAGGAAGCACCCCGAGTTTAGGTTTAGAGATGCGGTAACCCTTCCGCACGGGCTAGGTAAGGAAGTGCGTGTTTGCGTAGTAGCTGACGGCCCTATGGCTGAGCAAGCTAAAGCTGCTGGAGCATATCGCGTCGTTTCAAAGGACGAAATTTCGAGATTTGATAAGAAGGCGGCTAAGAAGTTGGCGCAGGAATGCGATTGGGTCCTAATCCGGGCCGACATCATGGGGATCGCTGGTAGGGTCCTCGGACCAGCCCTAGGGCCTAGGGGTAAAGCGCCTATACCGGTCCCCCCGAATGCGGATATAGCTAAGCTCATCGAGAAGTACAAGAATACTACGAGGCTATTCTCTAGAGATCAACCCTTCGTCGCTTGCAAGATAGGTACGGAGCAAATGGAGGTCGATAAGCTCGTAGATAACGCGCTAACTGTGCTAACGCACATAGAGAACAAGGTTAAGAGGCCTTTACTGACCTTCTCCAAGATATACGTAAAGACCACGAGTAGCCCGGCGATAGAGGTGGTATAATGCGCTCGTGGCTAAGGTCCGAGTTCGAGCGCATAGTTAAGGCCGAGGCTAGGACGGGCATCGCCATAAAGGTTAGGGAGAGGAGGATTCCCGAGGAGAAGAAGAGGATCGTGCAGGAAGCTGCCGAGCTTCTAAAGAAGTACCGTACTGTGCTATTCCTAAACCTAGAGGGAATGCCCGCTCGCGCGTTAATGCAGTTGCGCAAGGCACTTGAGGGCAAGGCCGTCGTCAAGCTAATTAAGTGTACGCTACTCAAGCGAGCGATAGACCTCGCGGGGATACCTAACGCTGAAGAGCTTAAGAAGAGGTTGGAGGGGCAGCAAATAGCGATCTTCACCAACATGAATCCCTTCGAGCTAAAGCTGCTTCTAGACAAGATCGAGATCCCGATAAGGCCTAAGCCCGGAATGGTGCTGGATAGAGACGTAATCGTGCCCCCGATGAGGACTGAGCTAAAGCCCGGCCCCATAATGAGCTTGCTGGGAAGGTTTAGGATACCGACGCAAGTTAGGGAGGGGGTCATTTGGATAGCTAGGGAGACTACGATTGCTAAAGCTGGGGACACCGTTACGCCCGAGCTCATATCGCTTCTAGACAAGCTGGGCATCACTCCTACTACGTATAGACCGCAAGTTAGGTTCGCTTACGATTCGGGGCTCATTATAGAGGGTGATCAGCTAGCCATAGACCTAGAGGCGTATCGCAAGGAGCTTATGGAGGCCGCGAGCCGGGCCCTACACGTTGCAAGCGAAATAGCGATACCGGAGCCAACCGTGCTAGAGCTCTCGATAAGGAAGGCGTTCGCTAGAGCTAGCGCTCTCGCAACTGAGGCTGGGTTCGTAACGCCGGAGACCGCGGAGATCGTGCTGAGGGGCTTGGTATCCAAGGCGCTGGTCCTAGCAAGCGTACTAGTCTCCAAGAAGCCCGAGCTAAGCGAGTTCCTACAAGTGCAAGCGCTACCAGTAGCTCCTGCTGGTGGTGCTCCTGCTCAGCAACCTGCTGAAGAGAAGAAAGAGGAAGAGGAGGAGAAGAAGGAGGAAACAGTAAGCGAAGAACAGCTAGCAGAAGGACTAGCAGCACT
>CAZRDH010000031.1:0-13999 GCA_964598805.1 uncultured Desulfurococcaceae archaeon
ATCGGTAATTACGGGGCCTTTCTTCCGCTCACCCATGCGAAGCTCGTAGGAAAGTCCGAGAGATTCGAGTCTCTTCTTTAGCAGCGGATACGCAACTGGAATGACCTCGACGGGCAACGCAAATTTAGTGCCTATGAACTGACTAACCTTTCTGTAATCAACGACGAATAACCTAATCCGAGACATCTCGGTTAGAACCTTTTCCCTAAGCAATGCTCCTCCACCGCCCTTAATCATGAAGCATCGCGGATCAACTTCGTCAGCGCTATCGATATAGATGTCAATAGACTGTACAGACTCTAGAGCATGGATATCCGAGCACACTACGCCGTATCGGGATAGCCTTAAGCAAGTATCTATGCTCGAGCAGAAAACTATGGACTTTGCCAACACGTTCAAGCTACTCTCCTTCGCAAGCTCCTCAATAAACTGCGCAACAGTCGATCCCGTACCGATTCCCACTATACATCCATCCCTGCAGCAGTCCTTGAGGATCTCTATGGCTTTACGGATTGCAACCCTTCGAGCTAGAACCACGTCTTCGTCCACGGCCTAGCCCTAGAAATGGCTACACGTGTTTAAGCTTATAAACTCCAGATAAGTATGAGCCCAAGGAAGCGGGCCGGTAGCTCAGCCTGGAAGAGCGCTCGGTTGGCATCCGAGAGGTCCCGGGTTCAAATCCCGGCCGGTCCACCAACACAAATTCTCAATAATTAACAACCAGCGAGAACCCATTGAACGCCTATTCAAAGCGGATTTGTAGCCAAAAGACTTTTAGTTCCGCCGGAATTCCAACCCTTGCTTGGAGCCGCCGTAGCTCAGCTGGTAGAGCGCCGCCCTGGTAAGGCGGAGGTCCCGGGTTCAAATCCCGGCGGCGGCTCCAATAACATTCTTTAACGTAGGGTATGTTTGATCTCGAGCTCTAATCGTAGTGCTGCACCCTAGGTACTTGCATCAAGTAAATTCAAGGGATTCGTTAAGAGCTTCTTAATGTGCATTGACTCTATGCACTCCTCCTCTATGGGATGGAGTCTACGTGCGGGAATAACGAGTGTTGCGGGCGGGTCTCGGCATTGATTGCTTTCATTCAGTATCGAGTCTATGGAGGTGTATTCTACGCATTCCTTAGGTGAGCCTATCGCGCTTAATACGAAAACGCGATCGTCTTTCGAAAGTACTTGCATTCTGAGCCTCTCCTGGGCTTTCAGGAGTATTTCGATTGCTTGTCGAGGGGCCATGAAGAAGCCTTTTTCGAAGTCTATTTCGAGTAGCAACACTGTATGAAGGTTTCTATCTCTATTCTCCTTAACGACGGTGATTGGGTAATCGAAGAATACGCCTTCCTTTGGTGCGACTACAGTAGCTATCTTTCCGAACCTGTAAGGTTGAAGGCATGTATATGCGTAGACGAAGTTTAGAATCGATACGCCGGGAATTACAACTACTTTCGCACCACTTCTCTTAGCCTCGGCCACGATGGCAGCATGCGTTGTTGCGAAAAACGGGTCCCCTGGTACGACGATGCATACGTTTTTGCTACGCGCCTTATTCGCGATCTCGCTTATGGCTCTTCCCTCTAAATCGCTTCTCTTACACAACCTCGCGCGTATGCCCATGGCGTTCAGCAAGTCCATCAGCGTTGATATCGAGGGGTACCAAAAGCTCGTATACGAATCCACTAAAACCTCGTCGCATTTACGAAGAATCTCTAGTGAGATCCTCGTTGAGAATTCGAGGGATACCCCTAAGCCTACCACTATTAGCATCGTACCTTACCCAGCAACTCCTTAGCCTTCTCGAAAAACTTGTGGAATACGTATATTCGCACGATCCTTAGCTTTCTAGGCATCTTGCTCAACACGGTATTCCTAAGCTCTGTAACGGGTACGGATCTCCCGCTGGAGGTTATTACGCGCGGGATCTTCGACGGCTCGTCGTCTATCACCGTAATCGTGTCCACAAATAGTTCTATCCACCCCTTATCGCTAGGTATAACGCTCGAAAGCTTTTCATAGATTTCGCGCACGCTATCATCAGAATCACCTTCCTTGGTTAGGAAGCGGGATGCGTCGATGAGCACCTTGTAGCCTCGTCTCGATAGGAAGGATCTTATCATCTCTCGAGTGATGCTACTAACACCTTCAGTACTGAGGGCTCGAATCATCGCGCCTATTAGCCACGAATCGTTCCAGGAGCTTATCTCCGATCTATGCACTAGTATCTTGAGGTCGTCTAGCGACTTTATGAAGAACGGGTCGTCTAGCTCTGTTGAGAGCCTCTCATAGATTTTCCTAAGGAGTATCTCGTAGCCAACTATCGTCTTATGGTAGTAAACAGCCCTATACATGTGTAGTCTAGCAGTGTAGAAGTTCTCGAGTGCTTCCAAGCCCTTCTCCAATATCGCTAGGTTCCCTTCGCCATCGACAACGAGGGTGTTTACGAGCCTATGTATGTCTATAGTGCCGTAAGCGACTCCCGTGTGTAGAGCGTCTCGAAGTAAGTAATCCATTCTATCCACGTCTAGTCCACCACTGGTTAGCTGATTGAATAGGGGTTCGCGGTGCTTACCCTCTAGTATAGCCACGATCTCGTAAGGATCGTAGCCGTACTCAGCGAGGGTCTCCCTAATCTCGTAGCTTCCGAGGATTATGACCCTCGAGAGATCTTCGTGACTAATCCCTAGCTTAGTCTTGAGGTAGGGCTCTATGGCATGGCTAAACGGGGTGTGCCCAATGTCGTGGAGTAGCGCTACTAGCCTAAGGAGCTGTACATCGTCTTTGGAGTGTATGTACCCTAAGCTATAGAGTCTAGAAGCGACCTTCCCCATTATGTGCATTGCCCCTAGCGAATGGCTGAAACGAGTATGCGTAGCTCCGGGGTATACATACCAAGCAGCGGCTAGCTGCTTAACGAACCTAAGCCTCTGGAATACGGGGGAGTCGACTATAGAGAGCTCTGCCTCGGTTAACTCGATGTATCCATGGACTTCGTCGTATATACGCTTCACGATCTTTAGCGGGCTTAGTACGTTGCTCACCGCCTATTGCACCCAAAAACACTGGTGCTGCTCAAAAGATTTAGTTAGGTACTCCTTAGCACTGCATTCGAAGACCCTCTAAGGCTACGTAAAGCGCTTCGAGGCATCCCCTATCGATTACTTTATACCTCTTCGCTATCTCCTTTACCAAGTTCCTAACTGGAGGATAGCTTTCGCCGCATAGCTTAGCCACTTCGTAGAGTACGTTTAGCGCTATCACCTTGGGGAAGCCGCAGAACTCGTAGATAGTATTGATAGCGTTAAGCGCTTCCTCGAGGTTACTAGGGGGGTCCATTCGATCGAGTATTAAGCTTATCTTCTCAAGTAGTACTCGTTGCTCGTAGGGATCTAGAGCCTTGAAGTCTATTCCCAGGCTCTCAATTGCTCGAATCACTTGCTCTCTCAATGCGGCTTTCCTCGAGCTCAAAGCTATGCCCGTTAAAGTATGAGCAGTGTAATACCTATTGTGCAGCGGGAGCCTAATGAAAGTGGTGTACTGCGTTGAGCGCACTATCCGATCCATGCGCTAGGTTGAGTAGGTACATAGATAACGTCTCTAAGGTCCTAAAGGATCTGAGGGTACGCGATAAGTCGTGTAGAGAAGTCGTGGACTTAGCTTGTGCGTACCTACGTGACTCAATGTACTATAGGGATAAAGGTGATTGCATAACGGGGTTGGTAACGATCTCTTACGCTGAGGGGCTTCTGGATGCGCTTAGAATGATTGGGTGCGTAGAGTTTGAATGGGTGCGAAACCCCCTTACTGATGAGAGAATCGTGTTAGCTGCAGGTTCGTTCGATATCCTTCACCCAGGTCATATCGAGTTTCTTAAGTGGGCTTCTAGCCTCGGCACGAAGCTATTCGTTGTCATTGCTAGGGATAGTACGTATAGAAGGGTTAAGGGCTTCGATCCGGTAATGGACGAGATTAGTCGTTTAAGAGTTGTCGAGTCCGTTAGGTACGTATATCGCGCAGTGCTAGGGGATGAAGAGGATATGCTTAAGCCCGTAGAGAGCATCAAGCCTAGCGTTATAGCTTTGGGACCTGATCAGCCTGTTGACGAATCGTGGTTGCGTGAAGAGCTTAGCAGAAGGGGTTTGGAGAGCGTAGAGATCGTTAGAATGAGGAAGAGGATAGATGGTTTCTCCTCCACGGCGATAAAACAGCGTTTGGCTAGAGTGCTCGGGGTTGCCGAATAGCGCTAAACGTTGAATGCAAGCGTGTATGAGTCGAGTATGCTAGGCACGTATATCTCAGCGTCCTTAGGCAATCTACGCTTCCTCTTTAAGGCGTTTAGCGCGTCCCTCAGGCTTGATATAGCCGTGGGCTCGCCGTGAACGAGGAAGATTTTGCTTGGCTTAGGGCTCACCCTCTCGACGTAGTCAATGAGCTGCTTGCGGTCCGAATGCCCTGAGAACCCTTCAACGGAGTAAACCTCCATGTTCACCTTGATGACTCTCACTCGACCGTGCTCAACGAAAGTCACTTCGCGAGCCCCATCCTTAATCCTTCGACCTAGCGTACCCTCAACTTGGTAGCTAACAAATATAAGGCTGTTTCTGGGATCCGGAGCCATCAACTTGAAGTACTCTACCGCGGGGCCTCCCGTTAACATGCCGGAAGTCGCTATGAATACGCACTTCTTCTCCGTTTCCACGAGCTCGGTCTTAGCCTCCTTACCTTCGAGCCTAACGAAGTTCTGATGGTCAAACGGGTTTTCGCCGCTATACAGCTTCTGCCTCAGTTCTTTCGAGAGTAGCTCGGGGTAAGCAGTGTGAATCGCCGTAACCTCGTGTATCATGCCCTCTATGTACACGGTTACGTCGTTTGGTAGGAGGCCTCGATTTATGGCGTCCGCTATAACAAGCATTATCTCCTGAGCCCTTCCAACGCTTAGCGTCGGTATCAAGACCTTGCCTCCCCGATCTAAGGTCTTCTTAATGATCTCGATTAGCTGTGCCTCGGCTTCGCTACGGCTTGGCTGCGTTGTTGCTCCGTAGGTGCTCTCCATGATCAGTGCGTCGACCCTGGGAAAGGTGTTCTCAGCTCGATCGAGGAGGCGTGTTTTCGCGTACTTGAAGTCGCCGGTGTACACGATGTTGTAGAACCCGTTCCCTATGTGTAGGTGCACAATAGCGGATCCGAGTATGTGCCCCGCGTTATAGAACGTGAGCCTGATGTCTGGCGAGATGTCCGTTACGACGTTGTACTTAAGGGCTATCGTGTGCAAAAGCATTTTCTCGACGTCCCTCATCGTGAACGGCGGTTCGCGACCCTCTTTCTCGGTAACCTCTAGGAAGTCCTTGAGTAGCAACACCATTAAGTCCCTTGTAGCCTCGGTAGCGTAGACGGGGCCTCGATACCCGTACTTGAATAAGTAGGGGACTAAGCCGCAGTGATCTAGATGTGCGTGCGTAACTATAACTGCGTCGATGTCCTCAGGATCTATGCCTAGCAGATCCAACCGTGGGTACGCGTTGGGATTGAGGGCTCTGCCGGGGTTAAGCCCGAAGTCTAAAAGTATCCTGCTCTCGGCGGTTTCAACAAGGATCGCGCTCCTACCAACCTCACGCGCAGCGCCTAGGAACGTTATCCTTACGTAGTTACTGGAGTTCCTAGCCAGCAGCACCTCCCGGTGTATCGCCTCGCCTAGCTCTCGAAGGAATTTGAGCCTATAGCTGCTCTTAGCTAGGTATCCTGCCATAACCTCCTCGTATACTCGCGACTTCATGGGGGGTGCGCGAACGAAGCGAGGTCTCCACCCAGTTTCAACGAGTATTTTCTTAGCTACCTCCCCGAGCTTTAGCGGATTCTCGACCTTTATCACGACCTCTCCAAGCACGTCATCGAATTGAATTTCCTTTAAGCCAGCTTCGCTCGGTATTACGCTCCTAATGTACTCCTCAGTAACCTTCTTATCCTTCCTAATGCTGGGGTCGGTCCTAATCACTATCCTCTTCTTTATCGCCTTCGCTATCTGCCCAACGATGCCGGCATTCTCTATCAGGAACCTGGGGTTGCTAACGTAGATGGCTATCTCGGGGCCCTCGAATTCTAGCCTCGTAACCCCCGCGTCGGGGGGCAGCATGCGGAAGATCGTGTCCCTTATGTAGGCTAAATCGATCTTGAAGCTCATGGTAATGACCTTCTCAAAATCTTCTCTATCTCACTCCCCTTGAACGTCATCTCCTCGTACTTACCCCTAGAAATAATCGCTACGTCTATACCCTCCCCGCTAAACACGTCCCTTAGGCTAGCCGACGCGATGGCCTTTATCGCTAGCTCTACTGCTTCCTTAACCTTTAGGTCGGGCCTATACCCAGACTCTATGACTCCTATAGCTATGGGCGAGCCGGAGCCCGTGGCCGTATACCGCTCTTCGGTCACGTCGCCGTAGAGCTCTATGGCGAAAACCTTAGGTCCCTCCTCGTAGTCGTAACCACCGAGAATTAACTGCACGACGTATGGGAAGTACTTGGAGCTATTCAGTATTAAGCTGAGTAAGTTCGCCATGCTGCGCAACTTCATTGGCTTGCCGACGCTAAGCTCGTAGTACCTAGCCTCGCTCCTAACCGCGTCAGCTAACGCTTGCGCGTCGGCTACAAGGCCCGCGGTGGTTAAGGCGGATCTCTCATCTATCTTAATGATCTTCTTAACGTTCTTGTGCGCAACTATGTGCCCAGCCGTAGCGCGTTTATCAGCTGCTAGCACCACGAAGTCTCGGAACGCCATGCCTACGGTAGTAGTTCCTTTCAGCGCTCTCAACGCTATTTCGCGCCTAATTCCAGCTATGCGCTTTAGGATGGGGTTCTCCACGACGCTACTCCACTCGAATTCCGTAGGTCACCACCTCTAGGGCTTCACTCAGAACTTCGCGTACTCCGTTAGGTAGTTGCAAACTTAAAACTTGTTGCTAGGCTTGGGTTATGAGAAGTAGTTGCGGGGAGTGGTGGTGAGCGAAGCTCGGCACGTAATAGAGTTGCCGAAGAGGGTAGTCGTGGGTTACGGGGTTCTCAGCGAGTTGCCTAAGCACGTTGAGGAGCTAGGCCTCGGTAAACGCATACTCGTGCTCTCGGGGCCCACCGCTACGCGTAGGTGGGGTAAGGAGGTTTCGCAGATCCTGGAGGATAGGGGTGCTGAGGTGCAGTTAGCCGAGGTTAGGCAGCCTACGATAGACGAGGTCGAGAGGATCCATAGCGAGATGTATCGGGGTTTCGAGGTGGTCGTGGGTGTTGGAGGCGGGAAGGTTCTCGATGTAGCTAAGTGCCTAGCGCTTCGGAGCGGATCGAAGTTCGTGGCCGTACCCACGACCCCTAGTCACGATGGTATAGCGTCCCCATTCGCATCGATAAAGGGGTTAGATAGGCCTACGTCGATTCGCACGGTCATGCCAGTGCTCGTAGTTGCAGACATAGACATTATGGCTCGAGCTCCTCGAAGGCAGATACTCGCGGGGTATGGCGATCTCCTCGGCAAGCTCACGGCGGTACTGGACTGGAGGTTAGCTCATAGGCTCCGAGGTGAGTACTATGGTGAGTATGCGGCTTCACTAGCGTTGCTATCGGCTAAGCACGTAATGCGAATGTACGAAATGTTCGCAGCCAACACGATTCCGCGGGAGGCCGTTAGGAACCTAGTCGAGGCGCTAATCTCTAGCGGGGTAGCGATGGGTATAGCGGGCTCCACGAGGCCCGCTAGCGGATCCGAACACATGTTTGCGCACGCACTGGATATAGTCGCTAACTACCCAGCGCTACACGGCGAAGAGGTAGCTCTAGGCACCGTAATGATGCTGTACCTACACGGCAAGAACTGGAAGAAGGTGCGAAACATAATGAGGAGAATCGGGTTGCCGACGACAGCGCGGGAGCTAGGGGTTAGCGATGTCAAGATAATAGAGGCGTTGACAAAGGCTCATAGCATAAGGCCAGAGAGGTACACTATTCTCGGAGAAAAGGGTTTGACGTGGGAAGCCGCTGAGAGACTGGCTCGAGTTACGGGAGTTATTAGCTAGCACTATCAGGACAGGCCGGCATCATCACTAAGCTCAGCCCCGGACTCTCTTCATCACCTGGATTCGCCTTTCTCGAAGGCATCTACGTAAACTACCTTGTTGTACCCTTCAAGGAACCTATAGATTTCCTCCGCAACTATCGCTTTAACGAGCTGTAGATCCCTATCGAGTAGGATTTCTCTCGGCGTTACTATCCTAACCTCGCCCTTATCCTTATCCACACTAACATCGAACCTGTCTAGAGGTACGCGCTTGTACCTACGGTGTAGCAAGTGCTTAATCTTCTCGACATCGTCCTCGATAACCTTGATTATGCGGTACTTACAGATTAAGGTCTTGCCTGCTAACGGATGATTGAAGTCTATTAGTACCCTCCCACCGCTTATGGATTTAATGACTCCGACTGCATTGCCTATCTCCACGGTTTTACCCACTTCGGGAACTATGCCGTTTCGAAGTAGGTCGCGAGCGTTAAACACCTTGACCTTCTTTGGGTCGCGCTCTCCATAGGCCTTCTCTGGCGGGATCTCTATTTCGAACTCCTTCCCAACCTCGCCATGCTGCTCGATATGCTCTTCCAACCCCTTGATTACGCGACCTTCACCCACTATAACTAGCAACGGCTCGTAAACTCTATCTGGGCTATACTTACCCTCCTTCTTAGCAACGTCCTCGATAGTCGTGTCGATGAGCTCGCCCGTATCCTTAACCTTCAGCGTGTACTCGATTAGTACGAAGCTATTCTTGGGTATAGCCATGGTCCCTAGCCTTGTATAGGCTTATGTAGGCAAGGAATAAAAGCTGATTGTAGGAACCACGGTGTTGATTATGTCCGTGGAGTACGAAGTTAAGGTATCCGTGGAGAACCTAGATGAAATAGAGAGGAAGCTTAAGCAACTAGGTGCAGTGCTAATCGATGAAGTTATGGAGGAGGATTACTACATAGACCTCAACCCATGCATAGACCTAAGATCCCTAGACATGGCCCTTAGGGTTCGAGTGAAGAAGAGTAAAGCCTTGAAGAGAGTCGTTAGCGAGCTAACGTTTAAGGGCCCAAAGATCGTTCCCGACATGAAGATACGCAAGGAGATAACGGTAGCGGTAGAGGACGGGTATAAACTCCTAGAGATATTCCGCGAGCTCGGGTTTAGGTACTACACAATAAGGAAGAAGAGGAAGATCTATCGGTATGGACCGTACAAAGTGTTTCTAGACGATGTTCAGGGGCTAGGTACGTTCATCGAGGTAGAGGTAGAGGGTGTGGAATCGGTGGATCAATTCAGGGAGTTGATAAAGAGGTTCGTATCGTTACTCAAGATATCGGAGAATTTCATAGTTAAATCGTATTTAGAAATGATGTTAGCGAGAGTCGAGAAAAACAATGTTTAAAAATCAAAGTTGTTTGGTAGCGCTTAGCTAAGCGTTTATCCTGCTAACTTCTTGCTTATCTGTACGGCTCCGAAGATCGAACCAACGGCGGCTATTAGCGCTAGTATTAGCGCTACGATAACCAGTATCTGTATCGTTCCTAGCGAGGACTGTATGGCGCTCTTGGCGCTCCCGATCTCGCTACTTACGTAGCTCTTTAGGTTGTTGATTTCGCTACCTACGTAATTCTTTAGGTTGCTGATCGAGGTGGTAATCCCGCTAATGGCGTTCTTCAGCGAGCCCACGTCGCTCTTCACGCTCTCTATCGACGCCTTAACGCTGGAGATGTCGCTAGCTAGCGAGCTTATGCTCTTGCTTATGGTGGATAGCGAGCTCTTTACATCACTTACGCTGGTCGCTAGACTGCTTAGTGAAGTCTTTACGTCTCCAACAGCCTTGCTTAGATCATCAACCTTGCTACTTAGAGTATTCACGTTCTGGCTTAGGGTGCTAATAGCGTTGCTTATGCTACTTACGGTGCTGGCTAGTGAGGCTATCTTAGAGTTCACGGAGCTCACGGTCGTAGCTAACTTGCTTACAGTGGTCTGTAGCGAGGCAGCGGTGTTGCTTAGCGAGCTAGCAACGCTCTTGATGGTCTCTATGTCGGATTTAATTGTGGATAGTGCGCTAACAGTGCTTAGTATGGTGCTTAGCTTGTTATCTAGCTTACTTATGGCGGCTACCACGTTGTTGCTTATGGAGTTGCTTATCGTGGTTCCAACACTGCTTATGGCGCTTAGTATGCTCTTCTCGACTGCGCTTAGGCTAGCGCTTAGGTCGCTAATGCTCTTCTCGAGCTTGGTTGCAACGCTAGTTAGAGCGGTCTTTGTTAGTAGGATACTCACGTTGTTTATCACGTATACGGTTCCGGCCTCGCTAACCTTTAGCGTGCTACCAACTCTGTACACTAGGCTGATCTTATAGGCGCCAGGCTCTAGCACTGGCATGTAGACGGCGGGTACGCTGTTAGCTAGGGTCGAGGTTAGTACGCCGTGCTGGTCTGTAGTCCATAGCCTGACGTTAGCTGCGAAGGTGGAGATGGCATCGGTGCCGTTGATCAGTATACCTTCGAATCCTACACCAGCTGGGAACCCGGTGCCTATGATCCTAACTAGGCCTGGGCCTACTAGTATTGGTAGAGCGCTAGTGTTGTCTAACGCGGTTAGTAGGATCTTCGGTACTACGTTAGCGGTTACGGTCATGAAGGTGGTGCCGTTGAAGAACTGTGGCTCTAGCGTACCGTAAGGCGTTACTACCTTTATCGTGTAGCTACCCTCAGGCACGGTCGGCACAGTGAAGATCGCTACGGCTACTCCAGAGCTGTTAGCCACGGCAGTAGCAACCTCTATGTTGCCGAAGTACACCGTTATGTGGTCGCCAGGACTTAGTCCAGCGACGACGACCTCTATCTTGTCGCCTAGGTAGTCGCACTTACCTCCGTAGACCACCTTGTGTACGAAGGATACTCCAGCATACTTCACTGGGTATGGGCATACCACTAGGGTCTTGTTTTCGTAGCCAGCAGTTACGGTGTTAGTGGTGGTGTCTACAACGACGTTGGGTATCGGTAGCTTGATCCAGTAAGCCTTGCTACCGACTATTATGGCTAGCGAGTACTCATATCCGTAGCTGTCCCTACCCCATAGGTAGTGAGCACCGAAGGTTACGTACTTCGGTAGGTCTACGGTGAAGGTAGCGTTGCCATCCTTACCTAGCGTCACGGTGGCTAAGACTATCTTCTTGTCTAGGGTCACAGTTAGCTTATTTGGTGCAGGACCGTAGCCATAAGCTGCTAGTGTTAGAGTGCTTCCAGGCATTACGACGCTAGGAGCTAACAGTACTAGTAGTGGCCTGACTATGTAGTACACGTTGTTGAAGCCGAAGGTTCTCGTGGTTAGCGGTGTGGCAATGAGCTTTAGGACGGCGGTCCTCTCAGCAGGCACGCTGCTGAAGTCTACCTGGAACTCTATGTTAGCATCAACGAACTTCACGCTAGCGGTTAGCTTACCGTTGCTGTAGGTGAAGTTGCTAGCGCTTGGGTTGCTAGCATTGTACACGAAGAACCACTTTAGTAGCTTCTTGGTGGCAGTGTTGTTGTAGTACAGCGTTAAGTTAGCGTAAGAGGTTTCGAATACGTACTTCTCGAGCACTAGGTATATCATGTTGGTGTAGTTGTAGAACCTAGCGTGGTACATGTAGGTAGCGTTTAGGATCGGGCTGTACTTTACGGTTGGCGATACGTTGAAGTATATGTCAGCGTAGTATGCGCCTATCTTAGAGTCGTAAGCTGGGCTAGTGTTAACGTAGGTGAATAGCGTGGTTGGTGGTGTGGTGCTCATGTTGTATAGAGCGAACTGTATCCCTATAGCCTTGCCAGTAGTGGCGTTGAATATCAGGTTGGCATCAAGCTCGTAAGTATGGCCATTCTCCACGAAGTCTATCCTCAGTACCTCAGTCTTAGTGTAGGACTGCCTAGTAGTGTAGGTCTTGTAAGTCCACTGACCAGCTATGTAGTAGAGCGCCGTGACATTCGCAGGAGTACCGAGCACGGGCTCGGTTATAGACGGTGGTATCTCTAACTTGTTGTAGGCGTTGTAGGTTATGGTAGCAGTAGTCTCGAAGGTTTGGGTAGCAGGTCTCTCCACAAGGGTTATGTTGTATAGACCGGCAGTCATGTTGTATACGTTGTGCTGAGTTAGCTGTTCGCCTGTCATTACGAAGTATCCATACTCGTTAGTCTGCACGCTAGTAATCTCGAAGGTGTAGGGTATGCTGAAGTTGGTGTTGAAGAACGTCACCTTAGTTATGTTGGACTTAGCGTCGAAGCCATAGCCAGTTATGGTTATGCTCTTTAGCTCACATACCTGCGAGTCGCACCTTCCATGGCCAGAGGTTGGAGAGATTAGTATCTGCGGTACGATGGTTAGCATAGCGGGCTTCTGTTCATAGCCGTAGGTGGTAGTCGATATAGCGTAGATCTCGTAGGCACCTCTGGGTAGACCATAACCGTTAGTTACGTTGAGTAGCGTTATAGCTACGGAGAATACGCCGCTGCTATCAGCAGTAGCGCTAACGCTGTAGTTGACGTCAATTGGACCCTTGAACTCGATGGCGCTAATTACGGCCCCATCATCGAATCCGTAGCCAGTGATGTTTATCGCTACTGGCGTTCCAGTTTCAGTTACATCAGGAACCTTGGTGACGTTCACAGTTAGGACAGGGGCGATCATTAGGTAAGTCGTGGCGGGAGTAGTGCTTAGCGGAGTCGAAGCCTCTACTTCTAGACACGCTGGTGCACCAATGCCCGGTAGGGGCCCCCTAGGTAGTATGAGGGTCACGGTGTATGTGCCAGCAGTTGGAGCAGTCCTAGTGACGCTAGCCCATACATCGCCAGTATAGCAGCTCTTTAGAGCTACGGTATACTGAATTCCCGCAATGCCGACAGCCACTTGAACCGTTACTGCCTCACCTGGGTGTACGTACTGAGAAGGCGTTACGCTGACTATCGATATAGCTTGTACTTGAGCATAAGCGGGCGCTATCGTTAGTACTGCAGGTGCTATTAATGCGACCATTATGATTAGGGGTATCGTTCTCGACTTCATAAGCTACCCACCCAGACCCTCATGCAAAGGGTTATTGTATAGAGAGGGCTTAAAAGGTAGTGGCTACAGCTGTCGTGAGGTGTATACAGAGCTCAAAGAGATGAATGTATGGGTTCGAAGAGAAGATCTAGGATTCCTTTCCTAACATCGCAGCTCTTTACCCGATACCCAAAAGCGTTTAGGAATCCCTCTAGATACCTAGCAATGATCTTTGTCGCATCGTCGTTTAGAACTAGCGATACTGCCCTAATCCTAAGCTCGTTTCCTTCCGTGACCACAGAAACTTCAGTTAGCTCCCACCTAGTTTCCCTAAGGATCTTCTCTATGAACCTAGATAGCTCGCGATTATCGCTTGAATGGGGTTTGAACCTCATAATGATGAACTCCCCGTACCACTTACCACTATCAAGCGCAACGCGTTCTAGCTGATCTAGACACCCGTTCTCACCACAAATTCGCGCTATTGTGTTGAGGAGCTCTATGGATAATGGCGTTAAGCCCCCTACCTTATTGGCTCTGAGGAACTCGTAGGAATCGAGTACATCCCTAAGGGTTACGCCTAGCTCTTCTGCGCGAATTGCTTGCTCAAGTATCTCGTTTACGTAGGAATAAAGTGTAGCACCTCGGCGCTTAGCTAAGATGGAGATGTTGTTCACTAGGTCCTCACGCGCCGCTATAACCTTCCTCCTCTGACTAGACCTGGCCTCATTAACCTGCATACCGATCCTTGCCCCGCTACCTGAACTGGCTTCACGAATTAATGAATACTGGGGACCGATATTTATCGTTGCTAGGGAGCGAACATGGTGAGGCAAGGAGAGGTTTCACGAGCCGTATTTCCAGGTAGGTTCCAGCCCATTCATTGGGGGCATGTTAGGGTCATAGAGTGGGCACTTGAGCGAGTTTCCGAGTTG
>CAZRDH010000032.1:0-7088 GCA_964598805.1 uncultured Desulfurococcaceae archaeon
CAGGCTAAACTCAGGACACTAGATCTACTACATGTAGCCTACGCCATACTCCTAAAAGAGGAAGGAGAACCAATACTGAAGCTAATTACTGTGGACCGTGATTTCGAGAAGGCAAGAGAGACGCTAAAGAAGATGAACATAGACTTGCACGTAATAGCTAGAGCCTGAAGGAAATAGGCATGCCCACTACCTAGAAGTATTGGGCGTTGATTGCTGGGATCAAGACCGGTAGTCTCTGTGGCGGGTAGCAGGGAGGTCTCGTAGCGTGGTTATCCGAGCCCATTGTTTTGAGAATTATGTGTGAATTATATAGTCGGACACTAAAATCAATAATGTTCTTCGCCATGCCTGCAGGGTATAATCCGTCCGTTGGGAGCAATCATTATGTTACTTGTTAATGTTCTTTATTAGATGAATTTTACCTACGTTAGCACCCTATCTCTCAGTTTTTCGTTGCCCAGACATAGCATAAGATTATTATTTGCGTTGATTGCTAAACCACCTAAGGCCGTATGCTAGACCTGCATGCGCGTATATGACTCGAGGTCCGGGGTTAGCTACTCCTGTTAATGGCAGTAGGAGCCTGGTGTTTTGATGGATTATGAAGTGCGCTTTGCTTTGCGGTTCTCGGTATATTCTCAACTGATGATTGTATAGAGGGTTCCTCCATTTTGGTTCTTCTCCTTGAAGGTAGCGCTTTATGTTGTTCTCAATCTCATGAGTATTTATCTCGCATTGGGGTAGTGCATAAACTTTCTTCACGATATCCATTATTGCGTTTATATTGAAGCATTTAAACTCATGTTCCTTGCTAATAATTTCCGTTAACTCACTAGCAATCTTCTCCAGCTCAGGTGCTCTGTTTTCTTCCTGTCTAAGCTGATCTCGAATTTCCTGGATTTTCCTCCACGCTTCTTCGGTTACGGTATTTGAAGCTAGTGCTTTGATGGCGTAACTTCTCAGTATATTGAAGAGAATAGAGAATGAGGTGACGTGTATTGCGGGGGCTTCTGTGTCCCAATCGTAGTTTATATTGAACACTATCCTTCCAGGTTTTCTTTTCTCCTTAAATTTTACCTTGATGTTCTTGGCTGCTGATAGTAGGTCTTGCTCGCTCGGTACTTCATTAGCAGTGTCTACTGAGATCTTTAGAGCCCATGCAAGGAGACCTCTCGAGAATAGCAATAGTGCTTCGAGCACTTTATCCCATCGCGTCTTGGCCCAGAAGTTCTTCAGCTTGCCTTTAAGGCCTCTCATACCGTCAATGGATGTAGTGCTTTCGAGTAGCAATGATGTGTAAGGGAAGCTTAGCTTGTGGCTCCTTACTATGGGGATTCGGCCTAGGAGGTGTAGTTTTAGTGAAGGTTCTCTAGCCGTTCCCTCTGCTTTCGATACAGGGTCGGAGTTGTAGTGGTATATTGTGAGTTCTTCAAGGCTTGAGATACCCCTGGAGAGCGCGTAGAGCTCTGATGCTACGAGTGTGGCTTCCTTTAACGCTACGGCGAAGTAGTTTATGCCGTGCGTAGTGTCGAGGACGATAGCTACCCTACTTCCTTTCACTTTCTTTAATTCCTCGTATAGGTGCAGAGCTATGATACCTTTCAGTAGATCGTATACGTGCTCCCTACGCCACGTGAAGATGTTTGGCCCATCTACGTAGGAGATAACGCCTGGAACAAACCTAACAATGCTTTTGTACCCATTGGGAGAGCTAACGCCTAGCTCATTGGCGGCATCTTGGTTAGATTTGTAGAGCTCAGAGTAAAGCTCGTTCTCCAGATCCCTACGTTTACACTCTCTATTTGCGTATGAAGCTCTCTCACGCACTATACGGGGTAAGAGGATAGTATCTTGAACAAATATTAGCGGTTTTACGTTCCTGACCCCCACCTTTGTTCCTAAGTATCTCCTTTATAGCTGCCGTTGATGTGAACTTCTCGATTCCAGAATCTTGGGGTATAACGCTTCTCCTTCCTTCAGCTATTACTTCGAGTACGTAGTGGGATTTCTCGTACTCCTTAGGTAGGCCCCAAGAAGAAACTATGAGTACCTGATCGTAGTTTGAGAACAAGGCCTCCACACCCGTATTACTTGGGGATTAGGGGTATGAAGCTAGAATATCCTATTCTAGCGAGTATGCCTAGTTCCTCGTCTTCTACTCCCAGCACTCGGTGAAGGCCTAGTCTAAACACTTCATTTAGGCTATGTTTACTGTGTTTATCTTGCTTTATTATTCGGAGTATTGAGCCTTCGAGGATTGCTTTATATATGGGTTTTCTCCTAGTTCTAGCAATGCTGAAGCCTAAGCCTATTACGTCGAGGCAGCCTACGTACTCTACTTTACCTATCTTCCTGAGGGGCATCGGTGATAGCAGGAGGACGTAGAAGTTCTTGGGAGGATCTTCATAGCTTAGTAGCTTATCTACTACGTCGTGTTCAGGGCTTATTGCTATCTTAGCAACTCTGTGCTCACCACCCAGCTTTACGGGGCTCTCAACGTTCCTTCCTAGTAGAGGGCTCTCCTCGGATACTATGAGTTTGAATCTTACTTCTACGCTTTCTGGATAAGCGATGTACTTAGCTGTGTACAGGTAGCCTTCTTCAGCTGTTTTCATAGCTTCACTTCTCCGTAGCTTTACACCGGTTCTCCAGATCTCCTTGACCTCCAGGCTATGATCCTTGCTTAGCTTCTCCTCTACCTGCTTCAGTAATAGTATATGGCTGGGATCGCTTTTTCCTTCAAATATCGGGGCAAGAAGATCGCCATGCACTCGCAGTAAGTAGCGGTATATGCGGTTGTAGTTAACTAGCTTTGCTTCTCCGCTGAGCCTTAAGGGGACGTAGATATCGCCTCTACACGTATCGTAGATATATGGCCCTCTGATAGCGTAGATTCCCAGGGCGTCTAGAGCTTGCTCGTAAAGCTCTAGTAGTTTTCTCCAGGAATCAATGTTACCGCAGATGCTTGCCGCTTGCTGGCTAAGGTGTGCTAGATGAGTTATTATCATTCCTGTTATGGTGCTTGGCCTGGGTATGGCTAGTGAAGATGCGTAGGAGTACACGCCTCTTGTGCTCGGATCGAATTCTCCTGCCTGCCTAAGCATTAGGGGTTCGAGAGGCTTTATCTTGAGCGTTAAGGTGCTCACGAGGGATCACCTCATGCCTGATCTTACAAGTCTTGCTGCTTCAACTATATTTAGGAGGAGTATGCTCTCATCATGACTATTCTTCTTGAAGGTTCCTAGACCTATAGAGGCGTAATCGTCTTTCTTGGGGGCCTCAAGGAGGGGCTCGAATATTTCCTCCCATGCCTCCTTCAATAGTTCGCTCTTCCTTTCTTTAGCGTTTCGATCGACAATGCTCTTAATGAAGTTCCTTAGAGTACCGAGGACGCTAAGTGGGTCCTTTTGAAGTCGTCCCGGTTCTCTAATGGTAGCGATAGTTCTTCGCGTATCGTTCTCCATGAAATCGTATAGTATGCTACGTGATAGAACGTTCTTCCCGTTAAACCTTTCATCAATATACATGAGTAGCTTCTTTACAATGCTTGGCAAAGCTGCTACGTTGATCTCTTGGCCTCCTTGGACTACTGGTCTGCTCCATGATAATGGGGTTACTGTTGACTCCTCTCCTCCTCTAGGAGAGTATGCTGTGATAAGGAAGTCCTTCGTGCATCTTCGCACATTAAAGTCTTTATCGTAGTATTCGAAGGTTAGCTTATCCTTTGCTTCTTCGAGTAACGTTGTCGCTCTCGATAGTACTGCTGATAGTGGGTAGTGATAGTGGGCTATGTATAATGAGTAGCTCCTGCATATACTGCTAAGCATGGGTAGGTATACGTTCTTCACCTTGAGGAATCCCGGCTTCTCACCAGCAACCACCGGATGTTGTTCTTCGGATTCCTCAAATCCTCCAAATCCTCCAAATGCCAGCCTAGTGTTGCGTACTATGTCTAGGGATTTATCTACTGGAGCGAAGGCTAGTAAGTCGTCTCCACCAGCGTATACGATGAATCCGTCGTGTTCCGCTATGATAGCAGCATCAAGTAAAGCGGCTCTCACTAATGCTGCGCTTAGAGCTACATGATATGTAGGCGTTACGGGTATCCTTAACTCCTTGAATACGCTCCTTAGTGCTTTAACGACATTCTCAATCCGTTCTCGTGCTTCGTCAACTGCTATCCCGGCTTTCTCAGCTATGAGCTTCGCCCACTCCTCCACTACGACATCCTCTTCGCCTTTCCCCGCTCTCTCAAGGCACGCTGTAATGAATTCGCTGTAATCTCCTTCGCATGAGTGCTTAATGTAACGTGCTAGGAGCTCTTCGGCATCCTCCTTTTCACGTTCCTCGACTGCTCCTAGGCTCAGCTTGCAATAGAGTTCTTTGCCCAATAGGCCTAGTAAGAGTGCCGTTAGCTTTCCTTCAAGGAGATCCCCTATAGAATCGCCATCGGCTTTGATTAGAGCGTAGTACCTCCATAGCCACGAGTTTAAATTATACTCTGAAAGGAGCTTAAGCCATGCGCTACGGCGGTCTACGTTGAACCAGGTATCCTCCGGGTCACGGTTGAATATAGTAGTTATTACGTCCCGACCCTCCTCGCTTAACGAGCTAGCTTTGCTTTCCAGCTTCATTGCAAGCTTCTCCATGAAGCGCCATGCCCACCTTCTCTTAACCTTTCTCTTAACCTTAAACGTTAATTCCGGAGGAATATACTTATCTTTATCCTTGTTAATTTTACTCACGAGCTCTCTTAGTTTTTCATCATTAAGCTCTAGTATCTTCTCGTAAAACCTTGCTGATGCTACGTGAGAGGTTGATGGAAATGCAAACTCCACTTTTCCTTCCTCAACGATGTCCTTGCAGAACTCCTCTAGGGATCCATTAGCCTCATCTTCTTGAATCCCTAATATTAGAGCTTCTAGGAGCCTAGGCTCCAACCCTACAACTCTTTTCAGGAAGCACCATGGGCAAAGCCTCTCTCCGGGGCTAAAGATACTTACTAATGCTAAGACCTCCTCTTTCTCGATATCCCTTCCTACGAGTTCCTCTATCTTCTTCACGTATTCCTCGTATTCCCTTTTGCCTCCTCTAGGGAGTATGAGTAGCGCTGGATGTTTGCCGCATGATGTACAGCAATCGAAGCCCTTCTTCGAGGCTTCAGGGAAACCTATACCTGATCTACTATTATCATCGAAGGCTTTCCTAGTTAGCTCATAGAGGTTTAATCCTACTGATGCGCTTTCACGTACATACTTCTTCGCGGCGAGCTTAGCTACAAGCTCGTGGTACTTCTCATCGTAGAGCCTCCACGCATCGATACCTACCTTTCCCCTTACTTCAACGCAAGCAACACGCAACCTTAAAGGCGGTGCTTCGTGGAAGCCTGCGTCAGCATAAGCTTCGTTATCGTAGTGGTCAAACACTTTCTTTACAAGCTCCCAGACAATATCTCTACCTTTGCTTACACGCCTATCAGCGTAGCTTTTAACGATACGCCATAGGAGCTTCCATCCATTCCTGAACCTTTCATTGAAGTATTCCTCCAAGCTATCTTTATCGGTACCCAACAACTTCTTAACAATGCTCCAAGGCGGAAGTACGAGAGTCACCCTGCCGGGTATGAGGGGGTAGGGAGGGATCTTCAGCTCATCGTACATTCTCTTAACGTCGCTCGATAAGTACACAAGTCCCCCAGGCCCGCCCGTGAGTAACTGACGAACCTCTTCTGGTAGCTTCTGCCTAGCAAGCCAGTGTATGTAGAACGGGTTCATCCTCATTGACGGCATGATTACTATGTCGGGGCCTAGCTTTTCTACGAGCTCTACCACGGTATACCATGTTAGCGCTGAAACGATGTAGCTTGAAACCCACATATCCCTGAGTTTACGGCTAGCAGCGATGAATTCCTGAACGCCAGCTACATCAAGTCCCACGAGAAGACCATTAACTTCGCCCTTCTCTGCCAAGAACCAGTTAATCATCGCCGCAGATGCGTAGACGTGGTCAAAGACCGTATGAGTTGGAACCCTTGTATCCGCTGGGCCTACTGCTAAACCCTTGTAAACCCATAGTAACTCGTAGAGAGCGTAGAGTAAATGGTACTTGAGCCTCCAGTCATCTACTTTACTGATATAGTTCTTGAGCTCGGCAACGTACTCTTGATGTACGATTTCATCGCATAGCTTAGACCGTTTAATACTTTCAACTTCGAGCGTAGGCTCAAAGATATTCTTAAGCTTGATTTCTCTTACGCTGAAAAGTCCTGGAATGTACTTATTACCCATTAGTAAGCTGAGAACCCACCTATCAATTGATGAGGAGATCTTATCTGCTGCTTTAACACGCTTATCCTTAAGAAGTTTCGCTACCTGCTCACCTAGCACCTCTTGTGCTAAGTGCTTGGCTTCCTTTTCATGCCCTTTACGCTCCACTAGTAAGTAGGGCTTGTGCGGAGGATCGTGGAGAAGAGCGGCAGCTTTAAGCATGAATAAGTTCATTACCTGGCCTTTCATTAGCTTTCACCCTCCTTCAATGCTTTGTATTGGATGAGCTTGAACCTGGAGTAGCCGAGGGAGGTCTTTGCACCAACCCCCCTTGCGAAAGCATAGAGTACGGCTATATCAACCCAAGGCACGGCGTTAACGCTCTTCAATCCCTTCTCTTTGATTGCTTCGCCTAGATCCTTGTCATCGTAGTGCACGGCGTAGCGTAGAATATCTTCTATGTTCTCCTCGGTTCTCGTGGAGCGCAGCTCCTCGCTACTTACGATGCCTAGCTTAGCTATCCTTCTCCTCCTATCCTTCTCTGCCCTCCGATCGTGCTCGTAACTGTAGATCTCCTTGTTGAAAAATACGAGGAACCTAAACCTCACGCCAGGAGCTATCGTTAAGAATGGTACGGGGTTAGGCTTAACGTCAAGCTCTGTCATAGCTGATGGGTAGTGCGGAGTGACGACGTCTGGCTCGAGAAGCCTCCCATTAACTCCTAAGCTAACAGGGTATGCATCACTAACCCCTACCAGTCCTGCAACTTTTTCTGAGCCGAATACCGTGCTAACCAGCTCCTCCGCATTACCTACATGCTTT
>CAZRDH010000033.1:0-17661 GCA_964598805.1 uncultured Desulfurococcaceae archaeon
GATGGGCCTCACGCTAACTATGCATCCCGTAGCAAGTACGTCTCGAGCCCTCCTAACGAGGTGATGCACTTCGTGTAGGGTTCTAGGGGAGGCTAAGATGGAAATCGATAGCCGCGTCAACAGCCTCCTCAGCTGCGAAAGTGCTCGTAGCTCCCTTAACTCTAGGCTCAGTTTCGGTCACCCTCTCGCTGTTCCCAAGTGTCTCACACCTTATAAAGGGTTCTAAACCCCGCAAGGACTACCCTTCTCGGTGATGAACCCCCTACTAGCGGATCGAGAAGATGAAGATCTTTCGGTCGTTCTGAAAAATGCATTCAGCCGCAGGGAACGATCATCACGGCTCAGCTTAGGTGTTGCTCATCACTCGTACCTTAACGCTACAGCCGGGGGTATTTTCGATGCCTTGTACGCTGGGAATATGCTTCCTATCAACCCCACAGCTATCGTTATCCCTAGGGTTCTAAGTATTAGGCCCGTGCTTATCTTAGGCGGCGCCTTGATTACTATCGACGTCGTAACGCCATGAATGACGAAGCCTTTGGAGGCTAGCGCGTAGGCACCGATAACACCGAGAGATATACCTGTGATACCACCGAGGATGCTCATGAGAAGCCCCTCGCTCAGTATCATGAGCAGCACCTGCATATCGGTAAAGCCTAAAGCCTTCATAACGCCGATCTCGCGGAATCTCTCCATTACGGAGGTTATCATCGTTGCCGCTACACCCGCTACCGCTACCGCAAACGCCGAGAGTCCCGTTGAGAACGCTATGAAGTTCATAGCGCCGGCTATGGAGCTAACTATGCGCGCAATGCCCTGGAAGGATATTATGTCGACGTTGTTGCCGTAGGCTTTCTGAAGAACCTTGATTATGTATGGAACGTACTTGCTACTCTTAGCCAGTATTAAGATGCCGCTCCACTGGTTTAAGCCTAGTATCGTGTGACCCGCATTCTCATTGAGGTATATCGACGTATCTGGGCTTAGGAAGAACGCGCCGCCGAACTTCGATAGGATCCCGGATATTAGCACCGTAACCCTCTTAACCTCGAACCCTCCGCCGTGCTTGGGTTTGAATATCGTTATCGTTAGTGCATCTCCAACGAAATGAACTTGCCTACCGTCAGAGGTATACGCTATGTCGTGACCAACTAGCGCCTCGACTACGCTAGACGGACTAGGCATGGATCCCTGCTCTATCTTTAAGCCCGAAATCGCCTTGAATATGAGGTCTAGCGATGTGGCGTAGACTATAACGTCTTTCTCCTCAGTACCAACCCTAACCTTAGCGTGGAGCATGTAGAAGGGTTCTGCATCTTCTACTCCCATGATGCTACGCATGAAGTCTAAATCCTTTTGAGTTAGCTTAAAGTTCTGTCTAGGGCTAACGACTATCAGGTTCTGGCCTAGGGACTCAATTTGGTGAGTAACGTAGTCAGAATAGCCGAGCACCATCCCCGTCATCGCCACTAGGGCGAAGGGACCTATCGATATCCCCACGATTGTTAGTAAGGCACGTGCCCTCCTCTCGCCAAGGCTCTTAATGGCTAACCTTATGACATCCATTACGAAGGTCGTTATCGACAAGGTTTAAGCACCCTCAGCGCTATGCCTCCTTAAATACCTAGCGATAGCTAAGCCCACCCCCGTAAGGAATATCGCTACTGCAGCTATCACTACTCCGTGAGCTATAGTAAACCCAGCTCTTTGAGTCGCTGCAATCGCTGTAGCGCTAACATTCTCGATTATTACTGGAAGCACGAACTCCTTAACGTGCATAACGCCATAGCTATCTAAGTACGCAACCTTTACCAAAGCCTTGCTTACGGGCTTCGGAACCTCTAATTCGACCCTAAACGCTGCTTGCGAAGCCTCATCGATGTCGCCTACGAACGTGGAGCCACAGCTACTGTTTACACATGCGTATACCCACACGCTATGCGCTGTAGCAATCCCGTAGTTTATTACGGTGCCGGATACCACTAGCGTACCTTCCCTATACCTAGCGTTGGTATCGCTACCGAGCGCTATGTATATGAAGGGCGCTACGCTAACGGATATCGACGTATTGAATACGTGCCTATAGCCTAGCGCATCCCTAAACTCGAACGATACTACGAGTGGTAGACTTTGATACGAAACAGCCATTCCTCCCATGCTAACTATGTTAAAGGGATTGTAAACGAAGGTGATATTGAGAATCTCCGTCTTCTTCGGGGGCAGCGTCCCAAGGTACTTCACTACGCTCTTGGGAATGGCAATCGGAGACCTCGGCACTACGTATACGTAGGTATCGTAGAGAGGCGCCGAACCAACGTTTCTAATCGCTAGCTTGAGTACGCACGTACCGTTCTCAAACGATAGGCTATTGAGCGGCTCTACCTCTATTATCTTCGTGAACCCCATCACCTTTATCGGGATCCTGAAGCTGATTAGCCTAACGTTACCCCACTGATCTACGAAGTCCAGCGTTGCGTTAGCTATGTAGGTACCCGGCTTATCCACGAGTATGTTTAAGGGCACTACGAACGTTACGAACTGCCCCTTAGATACCGAGATCGCTTGAGCTGCGCTCGCGGAGGAGCTCATTAGCGCTGCCAAAGCCCTTTGTAGGGACTCTACATTGCTAGGAGCTGCAGGTACGGTACCAATGTTTGCGGGGGGTATCGTAGCCACGCTCTCGTTATTGATCGAGCACGTGAAGCCCTCGGGTAGCGATATCCGTAGCACTACCCCGCTCATTGAGGGCACGTAGTTATCCCTTAGCACTATGGCTAGCATCGCTCCGTAGGTACCCGGCTCGGGAGCCGATCCAAGCCACCTAACCGTGACCAACGTAATGGCATTGCTCAAGCTATTGACCTCCATGTCGACGTACCTAACGTCTACCCACTTCATTTGCGAGCCCCCAACATCGACAACGTAGCTAACCACGAGCTTAGCTCGGTAAATCCCTGGCTCAACGTTTCTATCGATGGTTACGGTGAAGCTCGTCGAGAACGTGTCTAGGCTCCTAACGGGCCCAGCTATGTATGCCGTAACATAGCCCTTGCCCTTATGGCTAAAGCCTTTAGGTAGGTATAGCGTAGCATTGATGCCCGATATTGTGTACGGCCACATATTCACGAGGGTTATGGTGTAAGTAGCGTTCTGAGTACCTGGGTAAGCGGGCCAAGAGTTACTCCATCCGCTGCTAACCACGTATACTCCAGAGCCCCCCGCGAACTTCTCAACGTTAAGTGCTATTCGAAAGCTCACGTTTCTAAGGGCTAGGGTTCCGAAGTTCGTATTCTCGTAGCTAACAACAACACTGAATACCGCCTTACCTTCGCCAAAGCCTATATTGAAGTACGTCGTTACGGTACACGACGCGTGGGGCGCGAGGGTGTTTGCACATAGAGCTCTATCGACGACGCTTTCGACGCTTGAGTTGAGTGGCTTAACGTATACCACCACGCTTTGAGCTGAGTACCTACCGAAGTTGCTAACGACTATAGTTAGCGGAACGCGCTTTTCGTACCCAAACACGGTTTGAGGCTGTGTTCTACCCCAGAACCAGGTTACGAGCCCTATCTTAGGCCCGTAGGCGTCCGGACTCTGGACCGTTATCGGGAACGCTATCGATTCGTTAACTATCTGGACGCTACCGCCAACCCTCTCGATGGCCAATACGCTGATCTTAGCTAAGTACTTACCCACGGCTAGGCTCGGCAGGGTATCGACCTCTAGATCCACGTAGCACGTTGCGCCGGAAGCGACTCCGCTTAGGCAGGAACCCCCTATCCTTCTAAGCACGAAGCCCTTTGGTAGCGAAGGCTCGATCTTCATGGACGTTATCGAGGCTGTATCGATGTTCGTTAGAAGCACCCTTATCGTCACGCCCTTTTGGTTCGGTAGTATCGGTGAATAAGCTCCGTTCCTAATGGTCTGCACGGAGTTTAGGATTAGCGGCTTAACTACCGATGTCCGCACATCGACGACGCTATCCATGCATGCTCGGTACCTTCCATTCCCAATGGATAGCGTTGCGCATATCCTTAAGGCTATGGAGATCGCGCTAGAGTTAACCGTTAGAGGCCCTATCGAGATCGTTGTAACCTCTCCGTAGTTCAGCGTGCCGCGCCATGTAAAGACTTCCGACCTCTCTCCGCTCTCGAATACTGCTCCCTTTAGGATCGTGGCGTTCACTATCATTACGTTCACGGTATCCACGTCGAGGCTCTGGATCGTTACATACACATCGATACCCTTGCAGTTTCCGCTGCATCGGCCTGCGCCCCACTTCGCGCTAACAATCGTTAGGTTGAGGACGGGCTCGCGTATCGAGATGGGGATCGTGAAGACTTCTTCAAACCACTCGTTAGCTCCGTGGATCGTAGCCATACCCCTAAGGATTACCACTACGGGCACTACGCAAGGCCTATTCGTAGCAGAGTATATCCTACCCGTATCGATCCTTATGGTGGCTCCGTACCCATAGCTACCGCTAACGACAATCGCTTCGCTTCTATTACCATTGTAGAACAGCAGCTGGTTGGGCAGGTACACTCTAGCTACGACGTTGCTCACCGTAGCTGGCTTAACGACCCTAAGCACGATCCCTAGGCTTTGCCCAGCGCTCGTCGTGTAGAACCTTCCACCGCTCCACTCAGCGCTAACGACCTTAAGCAAGTGCGTAACCCTCGAACTCACGGTTATGGGCACGGTGAGAACGACCTTAATCGGGTAGAAGGATGATCCGCTCTTAGCAACACCCTCGATAACCAGCTTAGCTAAGTAGGTTCCAGGCGAAGTATCGTTGATGATATCGATGCCCCTAAAAGCTATCGCTACTTGGCTCCCCGACGCTATGCTTACGCCCGATACCGATACACTACGCGGATACATCCCTTCGGGTAGGACTAGCGTTGCTACAGCGTTCGAGAGGTCTACTACGTCCTCGTTTCTAAGAACGATGTTTAGCGCGAGATTCGATGACCCGGGGTACGCAACTTGCTCGCTCCAGTAAGCCTTCACGATCCTTAGCTCGAGCGAGGGCTTGTTCACGGGTATCCTAAGGGTGTAGACTTGGGAAACCCAGAACTCGGCGCCATTCCTCGTACCGAAAATCGTTAAGTTTAGCCTTAGGTAGATGAAGTAAGCGTTGCTCTCTATCACTATGGGCGGGCTCCTAATCGATACGTAGGATCCATAGCCGTAGCTACCAGATATAGCTACGTATCCATACCTACTGCCGTTGTAGAACTCGGCTCCGTAAGATAGGTAGAACTCCGCCGTTATCGACCTAATGGTCACGAAGTCCCTATTCTGCAACTCTACGTAGATCCTACTCATCTTCTCGTTCCTAACGCTCTTCGGAGTCTCGACTCCGTAGCTAACGATGGCTAGCTTTACCGGCGGGGCTTTATCGACGTACACGAAGATTACAAGCGTTTGGTTCCCAACGTAGGTAACTCCATCCTTCGTTCGAAGCGTAGCGTTTATCCTCAGCGTTACGGGGTAGGGCTTTCCGGGAACCGCATCAACAGAAACATCTATGTTGTTAGCACTAATCGTAACCCTATCGTTGATCCCCAGGGTGCCAATGTCAGCCCTAGCACTAGAGGGTGTAAACACGTCCTTAGGTAGCTCCATAACGACGTGTGCGCTAACTACCGTGGCGTTACCAACGTTTTGGAGAACTATGCTTAGGGTTACGCCAGCGCTACCCGGATAAGCTGTAGGGCTCCAATACCAATCGACGACCTTTAGGGTTAGCGGTGGGTATTGCGATACGACTATGTAGGCGCTCAGCGTCTCCTCGTAGCTACTCCCATTAACCACGTACGTAATTTCTATGGGTAGGCTATAGTTCCCCGGCGCAACGCTCTTCGATATATCTACGTGGTACCTAAATATAACTACGTCGCCCGGGTGAACAGCAACGTAGGTTTTAGACGTATTTGGCTGGTAGGGCGGGGAACAAGGCGAAAATCCTCGAGATATCTCGAAGCCCGGCGGTAGCTTAATGCATGCCGCAACGTCCTCCGCCTGGCTAGAGCCTACGTACTTCGTTACAACCGTTAGCTCTACGTTCTTGCTTCCGGGGTATACCTGGGACGTATCCGCGCTAGACCTCCAGTAAACGTTCACCGTCTCCCAATCGCTCGGCGATGCGCGAACTACTGTCCCTAACGCGTAGAGGGGTATGGATGCGAGCATTAGTAGCAGGATTATTGAGCTAACGAGGCGGTTCCCCAAGCCCTTCACCTCTGTCTGCAGACACTGTCTAGAGACTTATAAAAGCCTTAAGCGCTACTTAACGGTCTCTATGACGCATCGACTCGGGTCGGGCTCCTCCACCGCTACAATCTTCCCGTCCCTAATGACGTAGATCTTCTGGGTGCAGTTCGCTACCTCAGGATCGTGAGTCACCATAACTATGGTTATACCGGCGCGATTGAGCTTTCGAAAGGTTTGCATAACGATTTTCGCTGAGGCACGATCAAGGTTGCCGGTGGGCTCGTCAGCTAGGATTATCTCGGGCGAGCCAACGATCGCCCTCGCTATGGCAACCCTCTGTTGCTGGCCACCTGAAAGCTGGTTAGGCTTTTTGTGTAGCCAACTGAGGTCGCCTCCCGCCATCAACAAGGCCTTTTTCGCAAGCTCTATTCTCTGACGCCTTGGTATCCCCCTAGCGATGAGGGGCAACTCAATGTTTTCGAGGACTGTGAGCCTATTTATCAAGTTGAACTGCTGAAACACGAACCCTATCTTCCTGTTCCTGAAGTAGGCGAGCTTCTTAGCGCTCATCCTACTAACATCCTCACCGCATATCAGCACCCTTCCGCTCGTCGGCTTATCGAGAAGCCCTATGATGTTTAGCAGCGTCGTCTTGCCGCTACCCGAGGGGCCCATGATCGCTATGAACTCTCCTTTCCTAACCACGAGGTCTACGCCTCTCAGCCCGTAGGTAACTACGTCTCCCGTCCTATAGATCTTAACCACGTTCTCGAGCCTAATGACTTCCTCCACGCCGACACCTACGGGCGAATCTCCACCCAAGTTTATAAACTATATCTGTAGACACAGTTTTGGAGGTGCCTACATTGAGTAGCAACGATGCGAAGTCCGAGCTAATCAAGGGCAGGATTAGGGGGATGTTCAGGTACTTAGTGCTCTACGCGCTAAGGGAGGGGCCAGCCCACGGCTACGCCATAATGAAGAAAATTAGCGAGATCGTCGGAATGGACTACGTGCCTAGCTCAGGCGTGCTCTACCCCACGCTCCACGCTCTCGAGCGCGAGGGGTTGGTGAAGAGCGTTATAGAGGGTAGGAGGAGGGTTTACGAGTTAACGGATAAGGGTAGGAAGGAGCTCGAGGCTAAGCTGAGGGAGATCGAGAAGTTCATTAAGAGCATGAAGCGCGTTCACGCTATAGCCAAGCACATAGGCTTACCGAGGCTGATAAGGTTGGCGGCGTTCATAGTCGAGCACGATATCGAGGTCCCGAAGAGGATCGTAGACGAGATTCAGAGCAAGGTTAGGGAGATCGAGAGCCTATTGAAGCAAGCTATTATAGCCGCTGGATACAAACCTCCGGAGGACTTGGAGTAGATGAAGAGCATTCCCCTCGCTGATTAGTGATGAGGTTTAGGGCTCGGCTGATCGTTTGCGGACGCGTATTCTCGGGCTTGGGGGAGGGCTCTAAGTACGTAGCCCTATACTCGAAGCCTTTAGCCAAGTTGCTCGGTTGCTCTCCCTACCTAGGCACGCTCAACGTGTCTATAGACCATCGATACGCCGAAGCCCTTCGGAAGGAGCTCGAAAAGCCCATAGTCATCGATCCGCCGCGCCCAGGGCTCGGGCGCGTGTACGCGCTGAAGTGCAGTGTTATGGGGATTCCATGCCTAGCTGTGTTCCCGGAGAAGAGCGTTTACGGCTTGCGGGCTATAGAGATCGTTTCCTGCGTAAGGCTTAGAACCGCCCTCGCCCTAGAGGATGGTGACTGCGTATGCATAGAGATCGAGCGATGATGACCCCAGGTGGCTCGGATACGTGAAGAGATCAGCCTTGTCTGAGCGTAGACATATATATCCATAAAAAGCGATTCGCGCTCGGTGCCCTACTTGCGCTTCGCCTTCATGTGCAAGGAGAAGGGGTTGGATGTACGCGCTAGGATAGCTATCGTTGGCGCCGGCCCTGCTGGGCTTGCTGCCGCTGGGTACCTAGCTTGCGCAGGAGCCGAAGTCGATGTATACGACAAGCTGCCTATGCCAGGAGGCATGATGATGTTCGTCATACCTCCCTACAGGATCCCTAGGGAGAGCGTGCTGGAAGGCATTGAGGATCTAGAGAAGAGACTGGGAGTAAAGTTCGTGACCAAGACCAAGGTTTTCGAGGGCGAGGTTAGGCACGACGAGGGTGACGAGTTCGTCGAGCGAACCATACCCCTATCCAAGCTCGTTGAGGAGTACGACGCCGTGCTGATAGCCACGGGAACCTGGCGCTCTAGGAGGATGGGTATCGAGAACGAGGATGCTAAAGGCGTTTACACGGCGCTCGAGTTCATCTACTGGTGGTACCTATACGACGCCAAGCTACTCAATAGAAAGCCGGAGATGGGTAGGAAGGTCGTTGTGATAGGGGGTGGGCTAAGCGCGGTAGATGCTGCCGAAACCGCTCTTAGGAAGGGGGCTGAGGAGGTTCACCTACTCTACCGAAGAACGATTAGAGAGGCTCCTGCTGGCGCCTTCGAGATAAAGAGGCTCGTTAGGGAGGGCGTTAACTGGATGGAGCTCGTCCAGCCCAAGAGGATCATCGTGGAGAACGGCGTGGTGACGGGAATAGAGATGGTTAGGATGAGGCTGGGTCCACCCGATGAAAGCGGTAGGCCGAGGCCCATACCGATAGAGGGCTCTGAGTTCGTCATAGAGGCCGATACCGTGATAGCGGCCGTGGGCGAGCTACCTACGCCACCGCTACAGGGCGAAGCGCTCGGAATCAAGCTCGATAGGAGGGGTAGGATACAGGTTGATCGGTTCTGGAGGGCGGCCCCCAAGATCTACGCTGCTGGCGACGTCGTTAGCGGGCCATCGATGGTCGGGAAAGCTGTTGGCAGCGGGCTTAGGGCGGCCAAGGCCGTGGCCACGATGCTTAGGGGCGTGAGAATATGATGACGCCGAGGGACAAGCTCCTTAGGGTCGTGGACTACGAAGCCTGCATAGGGTGCTATACCTGCGAAGAGGTTTGCTCGTTTCTACACGACGACGAGGCTAGCTACATAAGGCTATACGAGGTTTACAGCGGTTTGAGGAGGCCCATATCGTGCTTTCACTGCGTTAACGCTCCGTGCATTACCGCGTGCCCAACCGGCGCCATGCACAAGGATAGCGACGGCGCTGTGGTTATAGATGTTGCTAGGTGTATTGGGTGCTTATCGTGCTTAGCGGCATGCCCATTCGGAATACCCGAGCTAGCACCTAGAGGCGTTGCCGCTAAGTGCGACCTATGCTCCAAGCTGAGGAAGCAGGGGTTGGAGCCAGGGTGCGTAGCGATGTGCCCAGCGAAAGCCATTGCGTGGGGTAGGGGCGTAAAGGTTAGCGAAACCATTAGGCGTAGAGCGCTAGCGAAAATCTTGGCGCCCATGGTTCAGAGTGTCGAGGGTGAGCAACCTGCCTAGGTTCCCCATCGACGAAGCGGATCTAAAGCCGTTGGGCAAGACGGGGGAGAAGATCCCCTCGATAGGCATGGGTACTTGGGGCATTAGGAGCTACGCCGATGCCGAAGAGGTTCTAGTCGCAGCAATTGAGAGAGGGCTGTGGCTCATAGACACTGCTGAAATGTATGGAGAGGGACTAGCAGAGCAACTCGTGGGGCGCGTTGTAAAGCGCGTTGGTAGGGACCGCGTGTTCATCATAACGAAGCTACGGCCATACCACTTCGCTAGCCCCGATAGCGCGGTTAAGGCTGCAGAAGCTAGCTGTAGGAGGATGGGCGTTAACTACGTTGATCTACTCCTAATCCACTGGCCCGAAGAGCTCGTGCCTATACACGTGCAGATCAAGAGCCTAGAGGCAGTAGCCGAGAAGGGCTTGACGAGGTACATAGGCGTTAGCAACTTCAGCCCGGAGCAGCTTAGGGAAGCAATGGAATCCGCTTCGAAGCACGAAATCGTGCTTAACCAAGTTAAGTACAGCGTGGTCGATCGAAAGGTAGAGCGAAAGCTGTTGCCTATGTGCATACAGCTAGGCGTAACGCTACAGGCTTACACAGCCATAGAGCGAGGCGCCGTAGCCCGCCACCCCAGGGTTATAGAGGTTGCGCAGAGGATTGGCAAGACACCGATACAGGTAGCGCTAAACTTCATCATCTCGAGGCCCATGACCACGGCCCTCGTAAAGACCGAGAGGATGGATCACCTAGAGGAGATCCTCGGATCGCTAGGCTGGAGATTGAGCGCTGAGCTTATAGAGCTCCTAGAGACGGCGTAGCTCTTTCTCGAGATCGGGTGGAGCTTAGTGAGCTCCTTTTCTTTCGCAAGCACAGTCTACTTCCTAGCGCATAGCCACCTAGACGTAGCGTGGCTATGGAGAACCGATGATACGAGGAGAGCGTTCCTAGACACCGCTAGGAGGATGGTTAGGCTCGCTAGGAAGTACCCTAACTTCGTATACGCTCAGAGTAGCGTACTCTACTACTCGTGGCTAGCCGAAGACGATCCCGAGCTCTTCGACGAAGTGCTAAAGCTCGTTAAGGAAGGTAAGTGGGAAGTCGTTGGAGGATCGTGGGTGGAATGCGATTGTATAATGGTATCCGGAGAAGGGCTCGTACGCCAGTTCCTAAGGGGTAAGAGGTGGCTTCGGAAGTTCGGAATCGATACAGACGTCGCATGGTTCCCTGATAGCTTTGGGTTTCCCGCATCGCTACCCAAGATACTAGCTGGATGCGGCATTAAGTACCTAGTGATCCAGAAGCTCAATTGGAACGATACAGTTCTATTCCCCTACAACCTGTGGTGGTGGGAAGCAGACGATGGGTCTAGGATCCTCGTGTACCAAACCCTCGGCGGGTACTGGGGCGATCCACGCGATATAGAGAGGATTAAGCACTACATCGCTTGGCTATGGATAAGGCAGGGAATTACCGACCTACTGGTTCTATACGGTCTCGGCGACCACGGCGGCGGGCCCACTGAGGACATGGTCGCGTCGATGGAGCGCGTTGCGCACGACCTTCACGCGCTAGGCGTCGTTAGCTGCGGCCATACTCGAGCTCGAGACTACCTCGAGATGATAGAGCGTAAGTACGGTAATGAGCTACCTACGTATCGAGGGGAGCTATACCTACAGTTCCACCGCGGCGTATACACGTCGCAAGCAAAGCTAAAGGAGTTGATTAAGCGTAGCGAGCGGCTCGCCTTTACCTACGAGAAGCTGGGGGTGCTGGCTAGCTACGCCCTTGGGAAGGACGTACCGTGGTTCCTAGTGGATAGGTGGTGGGATGATATACTGATGAGCCACTTCCACGACGTGATCTCGGGTACGCTAGGGGTCGTAGCCTACGCCGAGTTTAGGTACCGATTGGAAGAGCTCGTAGAGAAGGAAGAGAATGAGCTGCACAGGTTGGCTCAAAGCTTAGTGGGTGAGGAAGGCGAGGACGTAGCAGTCTTCTTCAACCCCCTGCCTAGGCCTAGGAAGGTATGCCTAGAGCTAGTTGGGGGCAGGATGCTATGCGAGAACGTGTCTCCGCTAACCCTAGTGTCTAAGCCGCTGCGCGAGCTCGGAGGCTACGGAGGTAAGGTTAGTGTTTACGAGGAGAAGGGGCTAGTCTTCCTCGAGAACGAGATCCTTCGAGTAGCGATAGATAAGAGCACGGGGTTCGTAAAGAGCATCTACAGGAAGGATCTCGGCGTCGAGTACCTAGAGGGCGAGGGCATTAGGATCGAGATTTACGATGATAGGCCCGTGTTGGGGAGAATGGTTATGGGGACTTTCGAGAGGTTCGCCGACTACTTCTTCGATTGCTGGGAGATATACGCCTTCCAGAGGATAGACGGCGTGAAGAAGTGGGTTCTCAGCGCTAGGAAGGTGTGGATCGAGGAGGATGGACCCGATAGGGCGGCGGTAGCATGCGAAGCCACGTTCTCTGACGAGGGTGGCGAAAGCGTGGTTAAGCACGTCATAAGGCTGTATCCCGGCGAGCCGTGGATCGAGGGTATCGTCGACGTCGATTGGATGGCGGTCCACAAGCTCATGAAGCTAGTCATCCCCCTCTCGTTCTGGGCTGAGTACGTAGTTGCGGGTCAGCCCTATGGATGGGTGCGCAGGAGGAACCCCCTATCGCTAGAAGCAACGCTTTTCGATAGAGCGGCTTGGGAAGCTAACTTCAACGAGTGGCTCGATTACAGCGACGGGTCTAAGGGCATGGCGTTCATATGCGGCACGAGGTTTGGGTACGACGTGCTCGGCAAGATCCTTAGGCCCACGATACTCCGAGCCCCTAGGTTTCCACCAGACGACTTCTCTAAGATCGAGGACTTCAGCGTTCAGCCCATCGTCGAGCAGGAGCATCACGTAGTTAAGTACTTCCTCTACCCGCACGAAGGCGATTGGGTAAAGGGCTTGGTGCCCACGCTCGCGGAAACGCTGCTCAGCCCAGCGATAGCCATCGCCACTCGGGGGAGGAGGGCTTCGCTAAGGCTCTTAAGGATCGAGCCAGCACACATCCTCGTACCCACGATTAAGCCGTGCGTCGAGGGTTCGTGCATCGTCGTGAGGCTATACAACCCCTACCCCCAGGGAGTCTCTGCGTCTATACGCATCGAGCTCGATGACCTAGAGGTCGAGAAGGCTTTCGAAGCGAACCTCTTGGAGGACGACGTCAAGGAGCTAGAGCACGATGGACAAAGGGTTGTTATCGAAGTGCCGGGGCACTCGATAAAGACTGTTAAGCTGTGGATTCGCAAGCGCGCCTAGATTAGGTTTAGACTCTGGGTACCCACAAGTTCTCGGTGGCTCCTCGTGTCGGAGAGCGCGTGCCTAGAGTTCCTCCTAAGCAGGAGGAGCATTAGGGTCTTCGAGGATCGAGACGTGCCTATGGACCTAGTGATGAAGGCCATAGACGTCGCTAGGTACGCTCCGAGCGCAAGGAATTCGCAGCCGTGGAGATTCTACGTGGTTAAGCGTAGAGACGTAATCGATAAGCTTAGCGAGATCCACGTCGGCGCAACGCCGTTGAAGAGGGCTAAGCTAGCTATAGTGGTAACCTCTGTACCCAGCGAATCGCCTACATCTCACCAAGTTGACGCTGCCCTAGCGGCTATGTATCTATGGCTAGCCCTCCACTGCCTAGGCTTAGGAGCGGTTTGGATTCAAACCCTGAAGAACGTTGACGACGTTAGGAAGATCGTGGGGATACCGGATAGCGAAATCCCTATAGCGATCCTCGCTGTGGGTTGGCCAGCTGAAAAGCCTTCGCCAAAGCCTAGGAAGCCCCTGGAGCAGATAGTTAAGGTCGTGGAGTAGCCCATGACCCTCCACCTAAGCGATGTAGACGTAGGGAAGCTAGCTAAGCTCTTAAATGCATGCCGAGGGCTAACGGGTAGCGAGCTAAAGAAGTGCGTTTATAGGGTCGTGAATGAGAGTAAGAGCCCTAACCATCCCGATGGCCGTAAGTACATCGACGCGCTAAGCCTATGCGGAAACCCTTTTTGGATACTTGTTAGGAGCGCTTCTGGAAAGGTCTACATAGCGTACAACCCAACGCTATCAAGGCTCTTCATCGCGACCCAGAGCTTCGTCGAGTCCTTTAACGACGTCAACCTCCTCCTAAGCCGCGCTGCGGAAAACCTTGGTGAGCCTCCTTACCGCGTAGCGATGCACTTCCCTAGGAAGGGAATGGGTATTCGTGGAAAGGTAGGGAATGCAAACAGCGCTATTGAGACCCTAGCGAGGATCCTAGCGATAGCCATCACAATCGCGTGTATCGACTAGGCGAAAGTCGGTCAAGGGTGGGTTCATCACCCTTCAGCTCTTCCCATTCTCCCCATCACTACGTATAGCGATACCGCTAGCAGGGTTTTAGCGTCAACCACGTTGTTACGAGCCGAGCTCAAGACCTCGTCCGGGCTCATAGTGACGATCTTAATGAACTCACCCTTCTCCGGCTTCGGACCTACGTACTCAAGGTCCCTAGCTATGAATATGTGTAGGATCTCGTTCGAGTACCCAGGCGTCGTGTATACACTCGCGAGCTTCTCTATCCTTCGCGCCCTATACCCTATCTCCTCGACGAGCTCGCGAGCAATGCACTCCTCGGGGCTCTCCCCGGGCTCAACCTTGCCCGCCGGGATCTCTAGTACCCATCCGCCTATAGCGGCCCTAAACTGCTTTACCAACACGATCCTACCATCGTCTAGGATTGGCAGTGCTGCAGCTGCCTCGCCGAACTTAACTACCTCCCTAAGGAATCTAGAGCCACTGCTCTCAACAACCCTAATGACTAGCGAGAGCCTCTTGCCGCTGAATATCGTCCTCTCCTCGACTACCCTAGGCTCGCTTCCTAACGAATACCCTTCTCCCGACCCCGGCAAAGCTCCGCCCACCTACGTGGAGTAGTGGCGAGACCTTGGATAGGTCCCAGCCCCACTCCGTGGCAACGCCTTCCCCCACATCGTATTCGAGGACCTCGCAGATGAATAGCCCGACCTCCCCAACCTCAACCTTGTTCAGCACCCTACACTCGATCCATCCTATGCAGCTAGCTATCCTAGGCGGCTCGACCCTAGAGGACTTCGTCGTCTCTAATCCGAACCTCTGAAACTTGTCCACGTCCTTACCACTCACGCTCCCCAAGCTCATTACGAGCTCAGCCATCTCTAGGCTAGGCACGTTGATTACGGCTTCGCCGTGGCTCTCTAGGCATTGATAGGTGTAGTTCTCGCGATCTACGGCAAAGGCTATCGTTGGAGGCTCCTCGGATACCGGGGTTATCCAGGCTATGGGAGCGACGTTGAATTTCCCGTTAGGGCACTTAGTCGTTACTAGGACTACCGGCCTTGGGTGTAGTAGGTAGTAGAAGCTCCGAGGCTTAGCCATTAAACCACCTCGATTAGCTCACCGTACTCCGCGTAGTCCATCCCAAGGAGCTCGGCTATAGCCCTTAGCTGCCTCCTAACGTCGCCTGGGATAAACACGTGGTGGTTGCCCGGCGCTACCAAGGGTATCTTCTCGGCGTCGAGCCCTAGGTCCACGATTGCTACGGTCCTACACATCGCTACGCTTAGCAAGCCCGAGGCCTCGACGCGACCTATGGCAACGGCCATTAGCGAGAAGTCGCTGCTAACCGACGCTATCGTGAAGACCCTATCCCTTAGCTCGCCGGTTACGGCGTAGGGCTTGCCGCTCTCGAAGTGGGTTACAGCCCTCGGGTTCCTCAGTAGGGAGAGCGAAGCCGTGCAGTGGGCGAACCACGCCTTGCTGCCCCTAAACGCTGAGGCGTTAGCCATCCACCCGCTACTCCCCGTTAGCGAGAAGCTGAGGGTCATGAGGAAGAGGCTCCTTATATCGGCTTCGCAAGCCGTTAGGAACCCCTCCTCGTTGAGCTTCGCAACGGCTATGCACGGAGCGATGCCCCTCTCGACGATGTACTTAAAGCAGTCTATTCCCACGCCAACGAGCTTTCTATCCCTAAACAACGCCTTTAAGGCCGCGTAAACCCTACCAACCTCCTTTAAGCTAGAGTCACCGACATCGAGTCCTAAGCGCGGAGCCACGTCGTTTACGAACTTCTCGACCTCTCCATCACCTACCCTAGCGACCATATCGCTGAACTCCTCCATGTTAACTACCTGCACCTCTGCGCCGAACATGGTCTCGAAGTCGCTAACCTCATCGCCCTTCTCCTCGATCCCGACGAGCGCGTAGCGCGCATCCAGAATGTTTGCTACCGCGTAGCTAACCCTCATCATCTCGTCTATAACTAGCCGACACACGGGATCGCGTAGATCAGCGCAGTGGTATAGCCACGTGTACATCCCCTCGGCTTCGAGCCTAGACCTCGCCGATATCGCTGATGGAAGGCTGTTATGCTCTCCGTGAGCGAATATCACGATTCTATCGTGAGCCCCAGCCTCGACGAACCTCCTAATCATCTTGCTCGTTCCACCTGTTAGCGCCGCGGCTATCGGAAACGCGTCCTTGTACTTCTTGCCTACCTCAGCCGCCTGCTCGACGCTCTCAACGACCTCGGTAACGTACACGTCGTGCCCCTCGAGCATCTTCTTCAGTAGGTCTAGTAAGCCAACGTAGTACTCCCTACCGTGGAGAGGGGATGCGAAGGGTACTAGCACGATCCTGGGCAAGGCTCTCAGCCAAGCGGGTTAGAGATGGGTGGAGCTACCTAATTAGCGCGATGAACACGTCGTTAACGTTCGTTCCCGTGTACCCCGTCATTATGGCTCGGCCCAGCTTCTCGAAGAAGGTGTAGCTATCGTTCCTATCTAGGTACTCCCTAGGGTTCAACCCCATAGCGCGCGCCCTCTTACACACCTCCCCATCCACAACTGCGCCAGCCGCCGGGCTAACCCCATCGATTCCGTCGGTACCCATACACGCCGCAACAACTCCTTCGAGGCCCTCGATCTCGATGGCTAGGGATAGGCATAGCTCCTGGTTCCTACCCCCCACGCCATCGCCCCTAACCGTAACCGTCGTCTCGCCGCCCGCGAGAAGGGCTAGGGGAGGCCTTCGGGGGTAGCCAACCTCCTTAACGCTCCTTATTATGGCCGCGAAGACCTTTCCGACCTCCCTAGCCTCGCCAACTACGAAAGGCGTTAGGATTAGGGGTTCGTAGCCTAGTTCCCTAGCCCTCTTAGCCATCGCCTCTAGGCTAACCCTATTGCTAGCAACGATGATGTTCCTAACCTTGCTAAGGATGGGGTCCCCCGGCTTAACGGTTTCCGGCGCTTCGCCGCGAAGCCCCGCCTCAATTCTCTTCCTAACCGATTCTGGAACTTCGCTCCAGAGCCCCCTCCTAACGAGCACTTCGTAGGCATCGCGATACGTAGTCTCGTCGGGTGCCGTAGGCCCCGAGGCTATGGTGTCGAGCCTATCCCCCACCACGTCGCTAACTATCAGCGAGAACACCCTCCTCGCCTTGATGAAGCGCAGTAGCTGACCGCCCTTTACCTGCGATAGGTGCTTCCTAACGGCGTTTAGCTCAACTATATCTGCACCTCTCTTCATTAGCTCGCGCGTTACGAACGCGATATCCTCAAGGCTAACGCCGGGAGCTGGAACCTCGAAGAGCGCCGAGCCGCCGCCCGAGATCAACACGAAGACCACGTCCTTCTCGTTAACGCGCTGCTCTAAGTACTTCAGCAACTCGAGCGAGGAGCGAAGGGTATTCTCCCCCGGTATAGGATGATCGCCTTTGAGAACGGCAATGGGCCCCACGGAGCCGTCGCCCTGAGGCGAAATAACTACGCCTCCCGCAACGCTTTCCAGAGCCTCGAGGAGGCCCCTAGCCATTTCCCGCGAAGCCTTTCCGAACCCCACTACGTGCACGGACCCATCGCCGATATCGATTTCCTCGCCGCAAACGATTATCCTCGACCCTCTCCTCGACACCGCCTTCTTAACGGCTAGCCTAGGGTCTGCAGCCCTCAAACCCTCTTCGAGGA
>CAZRDH010000034.1:0-3856 GCA_964598805.1 uncultured Desulfurococcaceae archaeon
GGTATTCTCATTACGCGATACTCCTACACTTATGACGAGAGGTATCCTCAGTATCTTCACAACGGAGTCAATGTTATTACCTTTAATCACAGCTATGACCCCCAACCCAAGTTTCTTTAATGGATAAATTCTAGCCGTACCGTAACCCGTCATCGTCTTTTCTATTTTGCTAAGCCTCTCATAGAAATGCTTAACCTTCTTCCTCTTCTTCTTAATCTTAAGCCTCTTCTGCCTAAGCTCAACAAACAAATCCCTAAGAGCAATCGTCGGATTACTAACGAGAATATCGATAAGCTCCAAATCAATCCAATCAAACCTCTTAGGGGTAACCGTCTTCGGCAACTCAATTGCCTCAACTTCAGGAAGCTTCTTCAATATATATTCAATCACCTCCTTATCAGTCCTCCTCAAAAGCGGAAACAGCAAGTCACGCCTAGGCCTAGCCCTATACGAATGGTCGTAAATGTATATTCGTACATCCCTATCATCGATACCTTTGTCTATGTGCCCACCCTCGAGAATTAAGAGCATTCCTTTGGGAAGCAACGGTACGAAGCCCTTTACTCCATTAATCTTCAATTCTTTTAATTTCTCTAAATCACTAATTATGATGTTGTCTATCACCATTACCGCTCTACGTATTCTCAATGCCGCTATATCTATATCGGGCTTTAGCTTTATCCCGCATCTATATAGTACGTCGAATAGCCTCTTTACCTCAAAGGTTTTCTCCGGATCACCAAACAATTTTCTTGCGAGCCTTGCTCGCGTCAATGCCTGTATCTTGTAGAGTTCTTCGAGGAGGTCTCTCATGGCCTCTAATTGAGTTTAGCCAACGAAGGTTATGTGTGTTGCTGCGGGGGTGTCTCTAGTTATTGGCTTCATCGTCTAATGTTCGTTACTCATCGTGATGCTTACACGCTAGTCGTTTATGGGAGGTTCAGTCTTGGTTTCGAGCTATGTGTAGGCGGTAGCGATGGCGTGTAGCGTCTGGACGGCGTTGAGGTTCAGGTTGCTGGGTTGGTTGGAGTACGCTAGGTTTAGGCTTGCGTTGTTGGGGGTGATTCGCATGGCTAAGCCCGTGGTTAGGGAGCCCGATCCCGAAGATGATGCCTTGCTTTAGCGTTATTCGTTTTTAGGTTGGTTAAACAAAATCATTTTACTTTTTGAGCATTTCCATGGCTAGGTAGGCGTATACCTTTGCTACGGTCTTAACCTGCTCTAGGTCTACGTACTCATCGGGTTTATGGGCTTGGTCTTCGGGTCCGGGTCCGTAGGTTACGGTTGGTATCCCCCTCGTTGTGTAGTACCACATGTCTAGGCCTCCGCTACACACCACGGTCCTCGGCTTCACCTTGGCTATGGCTTGAATCGCCTTCTCTATGTTCTTGACGAGCTCGTTGCTGGGGTCGGTTATTGCTGGAGGCATTTTGTGTATCGTTGAGATCGCTACTCTGCAACCTATTTCGCGAGCTTTCCTCTCGATGAGTTCCCTCATCTCCTTCTCTACCTGATCTGGATTCTCTTCCACTATGAGCCTCCTATCTATGGTGAAGGAGAACCTGCCTGGGACGATGTTTACCTTTGCTCCGCCCCTAGTCTCTCCGCCTATGGTTGCCGTAGGCCTAGCTGCCCTCTCGTCGTCGTACTGGTAAGCGCTCTTCCTCTCGCTGGCTACCCTACTCATCTCCTCGTCTATGGCTATGGCTAGCCTAGCCGCCTTGAGGAAGGCGTTCTCTCCTAGCCACGGGCTCGATGCGTGCGCCTGCTTTCCGAAAACCTCGATTCTTAGCCAAACGGCTCCTCGGTGACCTATCCACACGGTATCGACGTTGCTGGGCTCGGCTATCACCACCCAGCTGGGTCTAACGAGCCCAGCGCTAAGGGCGTACCCCGTACCCGTCTCCCCACCGATCTCCTCGTCGGGGACCATGAGCACCTCTAGGCATCCGCTTAGCTCCGCACCCGACTCGGCTATGGCTTTCATCGCTAGGAGGGCTGCGGCTATACCGCCCTTCATATCCACGGCCCCCCTACCGAAGAGCTTGCCCCCCTCGACTACCGGGTTGAACGGGTCCCTACTCCACCCATCTCCCGGAGGCACTACGTCGTAGTGCCCATTGATTTGGAGGGTTGGCTCCCTAGACCCTATCCTAGCGATGAGTATGTACCTCGGGTAGTCGGCGAGCTCGGGCTTCCTCTCGGCTACGAAGCTCCTAGGAACCTCGACGATCTCGACTTCGGCGAACTCGTTTAGCTCTTCCGCAACCCTGTTAACGAACTCCGCGTAGTTCTCCCCCGGCGGGTTGACCGTGGGTATCGAAACCATCTTCTTGAGTACCTCTACGCACCACCCGAAATACCTATCAACTCTATCCAGAACCCTCTCGACGCTCATCGAGGCTCACCCTCAGCTAGCCTAGCGATAGCTAGAGATAAGGTGTTGGGAGGGGCTAGGGATATAGCCCTAAGCCGCGCCGAGTGGATAGGGTGTCCAAGCTGAAGCGCGTTCACCGAGGAGACGACGGGTTTACCGATCTAGGGAGCGAGAGGGTTTGGAAGGGGTCTACGGTTCTAGAGCTCGTGGGCTCCCTAGACGAGGTAGCTAGCATCCTAGGCGTAGCTAAGTGCTACGCGAGAGACGAAGAGGTTTCGAAGCACATAGCCTACCTCCAGAGGGTCTTCCTAGAGCTATGCTCGAGGATAGCGATGAAGGACTTCAGCGGATTAGAGCGTAGAATCGAGGAAATCGAGGAGGCGACCAAGAGGATCTGGGAATCCCACGGACTTAAGTTTGCTCTCGTCGAGCCCGGGCCCCCGAAGCTAGCAGCGTACCTACACCTAGCTCGAGCAGCGTGTAGGAGGGCCGAGAGGTGGGCTTGGAGGAGCCTAGCCGAGGGATCGATAAGCTCGAAGAGCGTTCCACTCGTTTTGAATAGAGCTTCGGACCTACTCTACGCGCTAGCTAGGCTAGTCGAGGAGAAGTGGGGTAGGGCTCGAGGGGGTTAAGGAGAAAAAGTCTTTTTGTTAAAAACCCGTGGTCAAGCCCCTTACTTCTTCCTAGCGGCTACGATGGCGAAGCCAGCGGCAATCCAAGCGCCTATTAGCGCTACGATGGATGCCGCTAGGGCGGCGTTAACGGCTCCGTGTAGGCCGCTTACGTCGCTCTTGAGGCTCGATACCTCGCTCCTTAGCGCACTGATCTTGCCGTTTAGCGAGCTTATGGCGCTGCTAACGCTATCGATCTTGCTGCTCAGGGACTTGACCTCGCTGCTTAGCGCATCCACCTTGCTGGAGATCGCGCTAACGCTACTGCTCAAGCTCGATAAGCTGCTACTTAGGCTGGATACGCTGCTGCTTATCGTGCCTAGGCTACTCTTAATCGCGTTGATCGCGCTGGTCATGGTGGTGCCTAGGCTCTTGATCGAGGCGGTTATGGTGCTACCTAGCTGCTGTAGGGCGCTAGCCACTTGCTCGCCTAGGGCCTTCCTAACGCTAGCGATCTGGCTCTGTAGGGCAGCGGATAGCGACTGGCTCACCTTCGAGATGCTCTGGCTTATCGTGGCGATGCTCTTGCTTAGGTTGCTCACAGCCTGACTTAGCTTTGTCCTTAGCGCGGTGATCTCGGCGCCTAGCTTGCTAACGTTAGCGGCTAGGCTACTCACCTTCTGCGCAGTGCTCTTCACTTGCTGCGTTAGGCTCTTGAGAGTGGCTACGGCCATGCCCGTCTGTATACCGACGATCTTCTCGGCGGGCATCGCGACCTTGCTGCTGAAGGCGATGACTATCAGGGTGTAGCTACTGAACGACGATAGCTTGGCTGTCTCCTCAGGGCTCAGCTTGATTAGGGCGGTTG
>CAZRDH010000035.1:0-9017 GCA_964598805.1 uncultured Desulfurococcaceae archaeon
AAGGCACTCCCATTAACAACGAATAGCCTTAGCTTAACCCAATCATACAGACCAACAACGTAGATATCGCCCCTAACTAGCGAAGCTTGATACACGCAACCCAAGTGAAGAATAGGCGTAGCAATAGCTATAACCAGTAGAGCAACGAATACCATTAGCAGGAAGAGAATTACAGCGATTAAAGCTAAGCGCATTTCTAAAACCCCTAGCAACATAGTAGGTAAGTAGTTAAAAGGTTGTTGAGGCTTCAGGAAGCGAGTACGCATCCATTAAATCGAGGCATATGACTCGCAGTAAACCCAGATAAAACGCGTTTCATCAGGTAATGAATATTCATAGCGAGAATCCTTAAGTTTATCGAACACCAGCTAGATACACGTGGTGATCGGAGTGACTCTCAGGAACATATCTCGAAAATACCTATTAGCAGTACTAATACCCCTAGCAATAACCGCAACACTGATACCAGCATACGCCATAGGTTGCTCTAAAGTGATTAGAGGATACTCAATGGTCGTAACGCTATACGCTGATGTCGCTGAGGATGGGAGTAGCGCATCTGGGTATATTACTGCTGCATCCTATGATCGAACCGATATTCTCTACGGTTGCGTTAGGGTAAAGATTTACGGCGAACACAGTTATAAAGACTCACAGTGGAGGTGTCAAATCTCAACAGGATACATCTACATACCTTATGGAGAAGTAGGCGGCGACTATTATTACATGACTATAACTCGAGGCTTTGCAATAGACTATACCCATGTCGAAGCACTTGAAGGCGAAGTAACAGCATTACCGGACTACTGCGAGAATTAGCGTGGAAAACATGTGGGTTAAAGCCTTGCACCCCCTTAAGGATTAACTATTTTCACAGCCCATAACAATGGCTCCGTAGGTGCATGTGATAATGGTTAATACGCCTATACGTGTAATCGCTCAGATCACCCTCTTAGCTCTCATTGCCTATCTACTTACGACTACGTTGCTGTACCCTCTGAATAGCGTTCTACATGCGAGTACCGATCGATCGAATCACCCGATAATGGTTATTAGGTACAGGTTTCTCGGGTTTATCGATTTGCGTGGTAGGATCGTTACGAATGACCGATTCTCAATCGATTACATGACGAAAAAGGGTTTGTGGAGTTGCGACGATGTTCCTTCTAAGTATCTTAGCTTCGAGATTCAGGTTCTCTCTATTAAGGGCGATGTTGCTAGAGTTAGGGTTATCGCTAAGTCTACGTGGATATACTGTAGCTTTACTAAAAGCGTTGAATTCGATGTTTATCTAAGTAATGCATCGATAAAGGGTTTGAATGCACCCTTCATATTCCTTCTAGATATAAGGAAGTTGTTTGAGAAAGGGTTTGTCTTTGCGGGTATACCGCTCTCCGCACACAGAGCTATTAACGTACTTAGCGAGAGTCATGCAGAGCCATGCAATTTAGTTTTAGCGTTGCCCAACGTTAGCGTGGGTCTTAAGCTAGCTAAGTTAATTAACGAGCGTATTAAGCAAGCGCTTGGCTGTAAGAAACTCGTTGGCTTTATGGGGGTATTCGGGAGGATTAAGTATAGGTCAGGAGGTAACGCAACTGCCTACACCGAGTATACGCATTTAACGCTTGTATATGCGTGTTCGAGAGTGCTGTACCCTGCCATCGATAAGCTATATGAGCTTGCCGAAGAATGGGTTTCCACAGTATCGAAAACTCTTCGAAAGTACTTACCTCCAAGGTATCGCGATCTACATAAGCTCGTACCCGTATGCTTCCTTAGCGCAGTAACTCCATACGCTTTAAACCGTAGCCTTGGGCCTAAGGTTGCGGTAAACTACTTGAGGATGTTCAATACTAGCGATACGCGGCTATTCCTGATACGCACTCCATATAGCCATTTCGTTAACGTACTGTTCGTTAAGCGAGTTAGAGATACGTGCATAGTCACGACTCCTCGGGGGCTTCACATCCCTACGCTATTGCTATACGATCCCCTAACGGGGGTCTTGGTTGCGGGCGTAGACATCGCATCGCCTTTGGTCATCGGTAATAGTAGCATCGCGCTACAACCCGGCATTACGATCGTTTTGAGTAAGGTCGTTATCTACAACAAGTCTATGCTTGGTAGCTCTATGGGTAGGGTTGTGGGCTTTAGGGGCTTTGAGCTCCTTCCGCTAACAGCTATCGTAGTCGGTATCGGTATTGCTACCGCTGTATACCTAGTTGCTAGGCGTTGGGGTGGGTAGCTATGGAGGTTGTTGTAGAGGGTTTATGGAAGTTCTTTGGGTCTACGGTTGCTTTAAGGGATGTTTGGTGGGTTGTTCGCGGGAATGGGCTCTACATGGTTTTAGGTCCTAACGGTAGTGGGAAGACTACGCTCTTGAAGATACTGTGTGGTGTGTATCGCGCTTCTAGGGGTAGGGTGCTAGTTCTCGGTGAGGATCCCTGGAGGTCTCGAGCGTTGTTTAAGAGGGTAGCTGCTTACTTCGAGGATGCTTCGCTTCCGTGGTGGTTGAAGGGCGTTGACTTGCTCAAGGTTTTCGCTAGTAAGCTGGGTTTGGATTGGGGTGATGTTGCTAGGGTTGCTGAAGAGCTTGGTGTTACGGAGTTTTGGGGGAAGAGGGTTTGGAGCTACTCCTCGGGTATGAGGAAGAGGCTCGCTTTAGTAACCGTGTTCGCTAGGAACGTGGATCTCTACGTACTCGACGAGCCTCTAACGCTACTAGATAGGGAGGGTAGGGAGCTAGTCGCTAAGTACGTTGCTAAGCTCTCGAAGAGCTCCATGGTTTTAATCGCTAGCCACATAGTGACCGAGCTAGCTAGGGAGGCTAGCGGAGCTATCGTGCTAATCAACGGGGTTAAGGTCTTCGATTCGAGCGAAGCCGAGAGGGTTCCCAAGAGGGTTACCTGTAGGGTTAGCGGCTTAGAGGAAGCTAGCTCGCTAGTTAAGGAGCTCCTATCTCGAGGCTATAGGGTTTCGAGGGTTAGCGAAGGGGTTGTCGAAGCCGTCGCCGTTGGGAGCGTCGAGGAGTTGCCCCCTAACTGCGTCGCTAGAATCGATGTAGAGGAAGCGTATAGAGAGGCTCTAGCTAGGGCCGAAGGCGGGGATCAGCAATCCTGGCCCTAATCACCTCCTCATCTGAAACCGGTAGCCTCATCATCCCCACCTAGCTCCTAGCTAAGGGCCTTAACTACGTGTATGACTCCCTCCCTAATCATCGCTATGGCGTAGGCGGCTAGGAGTATCGACATCACCTTGTCTAGGATTACGCTACCCCTCCTACCCAAGAGCCTTAGGAGCCTATCGCCGTTCTCGAGTAGGAGCCACGCGGCGACCATGTTTACGGCGATGCTGGCCATGGTTATGGGGAGCCCGGCTACGTACCTAAGGTATATGACTACGGTTATGGCCCCGGGCCCGGCTAGCAAGGGCATGGCTAGGGGGACTACGGCTACATCCTCAACGCTAACCTCTTCGGCTAGCGACTTGCCCATGAGCCCTAGGACCGCGTATATGAAGAGCACGATGCCTCCAGCAATCCTAAAGTCGTTGACGGTGATCCCGAAGTAGCTGAGAATCGCTTGCCCCAGCAAGGCGAAGGCCACTAGGATTATCGTGGCGACCACGATGCTCGTCCTCACGGTCCTTATCCGAGACCTGGGGTCCATCCCCTTGGTGAAGTAGTAGAATAGCGGGGCGTTGCCCGGCGGGTCGAGCACTACGAACAGCATTAGCGCTGCCCTAAGCAAGTCCATTTCGAACACCTTGCGTAAGCACCCTATCGAGAACTAGGTTAATGTGGCTACTCGCAGTAATCGCTAAGCGAGCGTTAAAGCGCTTGAACGGGGTTTGTCGAGGAGCTAGAGCTATTCCGAAGCGAGTCGAGTGCTGCTGGGGATCAACGTGGTTCGCAAGATGGTTTTCGCAGCGCTAACCCTCTCGATCGTAGCCCTCGCCCTATCCCTCGCCTCGCTCTACGAAGCCTTTCACTCGAGCCCCGCTACCACCGTCGTCAAAGTCGTTTCCAAGCCCGTTGAGCTACGGGGTTTAGCTAGGTACCTAAGCGAGTTCATCTCGATCGCTAGGAGCTACTACGCTAAGCACCGCGAAAGTGCTTCGCTAAGCGGCTTGGCTAGAGAGCTCGTGCTCCGCGGAAAAGTCGTTAACTCCAGCTTTATCAGGATTGGAAGCGAGCTGTTTAGGTACGCCGTGATTAGGCTTAGGATTGGGCCCGTTAGCTACGGCGCTAAGGTAGTTGAGCTCGATGGTGTTGAGGTGAAGGAGGTTCCTAGGAATGCGAGCGTTACGTACACTGGGGGCATCCCAACGAACTTCGTGCTCAAGTGGAGCGGAGGTTCGTGCAGGTTTAGGGTGTGGACTATCGGCTTCGTTATCGAGAGCCACGGGCTATACGGCTTTTCGGCAAAGCTATGCGCTCCGCGAACCTACTTCGTCGCGGTGTGGATGGGGTTGAGTAGCTACGCGTGGCTCCTACTCGAAAAAGCTGGTTAAGCTCCTAGGATTACGTACCTAGAGAGCCTAATCGAGATCGGGGTTAGGGGCCTACCCCTACCATCGTAGAACTTTGTTCCGAACTCGAGGATGCAGAGCCTTAGCGAGTGGACGAAGGCTCCTAGAGCGCCTAGGGCGATGTTGAATACGTGGCCCATGACCAGTATGAAGCCCGCTACTAGGAACCCTATCGCCGTGCCCACGACGGGCCCTAGGAACCCGTGGCTCATGCTCGGGACCACGCTCGCGGCAGCGTTGTTGAATACGTAGGCCATGAGCATCGTCGCCATGTCTAGGGCTGCTAGCCTAACGTAGGAAATCACGTCGCTTAGGGGCCCCGTGAGGTCGAATATCCATAGCAAGCCCCCTAGCGCCCCCATGCCCTTGACCCTCGATACCACTACCCCCGCTAGGAACGCTAGGGCTAGCGGTAGGAGGACGGTCTTCGCGAAGGCGTAGGGTATGGGCAGTATCTTTAGCCACGAGGCTATGTACATCCCGCCGAAGATCATGAGGCCCACTATCGATACCTCGTTTACGAAGCCCCATACATCCCTCAACCTCATGTTCTTCGCGGCGGCTATGCTGTGCGCTAACAACATGTGTAGGTACCCAACCCACATGCTGAAGGCTATGAGTATGCTCATGTTCTCCTGGATGCCCCTAGCCGTAGTGGCGTGGGGCGTTATCGAGGGCACCCAGTTCCTAGGGCCGAAGAAGCACCCGCCTACGAGCGTTCCAAACACTGCCGCGCCGAAAGCGCATACGTAGAGTATCTTCTGGAGGGACTTGAATCCGGGGCTCTCGGGGTTCTCCACGAGCTTGGGGAGTAAGTACCTAGCGGCTAGGGCGACGCCGATAGCGTACCCAGCGTCTCCGAGGATGAACGAGAAGAAGAATATGAAGGAGTAGGCCATTATCGGCGTTGGATCCCACTCGTTTGGCGAGGGGTAGCCGTAGAACGTGGGGATCATCTCGAAGGGCTTCAAGGGCTTGGGGTTCCTCATCACCACGGGAGGCTCCTCACCCTCGCTATCCAGCAACTCCACTACGCAGCTCCTGCTCCTCCTATACACCTCCTCAACGAACTTCTGTAGCTGGGAGCTAGGCACCCAGCCCTCGACGAAGAAAGCGTATTTAGAGGATAGGGCTAGCCTAAGGAGCTTAACCCTCTCCCCCTCGTTATCCACGAAGAGCTTTAGCAGCGCAACCCTCTCGAGGTTCCTCCTCACGATCTCCTCAACCCTCTTCCTAAGACCCTCGACCCTAGACTCGTCGCTAAGCTCCCTCGAGATCGACTCGATGGCTTCGGAAACCCTTAGGCTAGAGAACTCGCTGAGGATCTCGAGCTCGCGTAGCCCTAACCCCCTCGCAACCCCCTCGACTCTCTCCGCATCCCTAGCCATGTACACCACGGTCCCGATAGCAAGCTCCTCACCCTCGAGCAGCGTTAGCACCTCGACTAAGCCCTTAACCTGCTCCAAGAACGCTCTCCACGATCTCGGGGAGCCCCTAAAGGTCTTCGCAACGACCTCCCTCCCCGAGAAGCTTAAGTCCCTAACCAGCACGTCGCCAACGCTAGCCCTAACGAACTCTAGGTACGTTAGCGCCGCCCTGAGCTCGCTCATCCTCTCCTCGAGCTTAGCTATCTTAGCCTCGAGAGCCTCAACCTCCTTCAAGTCGCGAGAGAGCTCCTCTACGTACTTAGCTACGGCACTCCTAAGCTCTTCAAACGTAGGCAAGGCGCTTATCTTAACGACTACCTCCCTAGGGAGCCTCTTAACGAACTCCGCTACGAGCCTAGACGCCCTCTCGACGAGCTTAGCTAGCTCCTCTACTTCGGCAACGACTCTCTCCCCAGCTACCCTAGGGCTCGTCGGCTCGAACATCCCCAGGCTCTGGAGAACCTTGCTAAGCTCCTCTACTTCCTCCCTAACCCCGACGACTCTAACCTTCCTAGCCACATCGGGGTCTGTTAGCAGTACGCTACGTAGCTTAGCTAGGGCGCCCAAGGCTAGACCCCAGCTACTTCCCGAGCTATCTTCTCGGCAACTGAATCGAGCTTCTCCATGGCGCGCCTCCTAATCTCCTCCGCCCTCCCGTAAGCCTCGTTGAGTATCTCCCGAGCCCTCTCCTCAGCCTCCTTAAGCAGCCTCTCCTTCTCCTTCTCGAGCTCCTCTAGGTAGCTCCTATCCTCTAGAATCTCCCGAGCCCTACGCTCCGCATCCTCTACAATCCTCTTAGCGCGCTCCCTAGCCTCCTCAATAACCCTCCTAGCCTCCTCCTCGATCCTCTCAACGAGGCTACCACTCAATAACTACACCGAGTTACGCTACATGAAGTTATCTAAAAAGCGTGTTGATGCCCGCTACACACATCCCCCATCTTAAATAGTATTATCTTGAGCTAGGTGCTACCCGGGTAAGAACCTTGGTAGCACAGGCTGTGAAGGTCTTCGGCTCTAGGCTGGGTAGGTTGCTAGCTAGGAAAAGCGATGAGGTTGAGGAGCTCGCTAAGGTCCTAGCGGGGATGGTGTTGATGGGCGTGGAGAAGAGGGCTAGGTGCGCTTACTACGACCCTACGAAAGGGGTTTGCACTAGGGTTTCGCTGAGCTACAGACCGCCGTGGATGGTCGTAGTGGAGGAGGGCGGTAGGTACCTCGTGGTAGTCTCGAAGCACCCGGAGGTATGCGCTGTATGCCCCTTCTGGAAGCCTATAGACGGTGGTGAGGAGTGATAATCGTAGCCCTAGACCCGCCTCCCCACGCCGATCCCCGCGAGTGGTGCTCTAGAATCGTGAGCTCGGTAGCTGGGCACCCATCCCTAGCGGGGGTAAAGATAGGGTTGCCAGCCATCGTTTCGCAGGGGCTTGGGTGGGTTAAGGGGGTTCTGGAGGCAGTCGAGGGGCTTAGGGTAGCGGACCTCAAGCTAGCGGACATAGGGGCCATCATGAGGATCGTTATCGAGAGGCTCGCGAGCGCCGGGTTCGACGCCGTAATCATGCACGCCTTCGTGGGGGACGAGGGTGCGCTAGACGAGGCTGTGGATTGGTGTAGAGCCCACGGAGTTAAGGCGATAGCCGTCGTCTCGATGAGCCACCCCGGCTCCGCTAAGTTCATAGACAAGCACACGAAGGAAATGGTGGAGATGTGTAGAAGGCTAGGGGTATGGGGCTTCGTAGCCCCCGCCACGAGGCCCAGCATGATCAAGCTCGTTAGGGACCTAGCCCCCGACTCCAGGATACTGAGCCCCGGCGTAGGCGCTCAAGGAGCTACCCCCGGCCAAGCGCTGTGCGCGGGAGCGGACTACGAGATAGTTGGTAGGGCTATAACCCGGGCTGAGGATCCTAGGAAGGCGCTAGAGGAAATGGCTAAGCTACAGCGCGAAGCACTACAAAAATGCCGTGTTGATACTTAACGTAGCTAGCCTCCCTATCAACTCGTAAGTTAGCGAAGACCTTCGACTTCCTCCTTTGCCTCTTCGCACTCAAGTGCATTCCATAAGAACTTGATTAAGGGTCTTTCAGAAGATAAGGGCACATTCTTCCTACGGAATCTATCCCTTAAAATCTCGCAGACAACGATATCGAAGTTCATACAAATCCACTCCATAACATGGTGCTGTACTCTATTAACGATCCTTGCTACCTCATCGAGTTCATCCCAAACATCTCTACAGCTTTCAAGTATTGCAATGATCAAGTTTCTCTTCCTCCTAAGGGTATTCCTAGTCAACTTTCCATAAGGAGCTTTCAGGGAGTAACTCTTTAGTATGTTGTCTATTAATATGCTAGCATTCTCAAGATTTTCACGAATCCTGTTCCAATGCCTAAAAATGAAGAGAACGCTTGCCTCCATATTCAGTAAGACTCTAAATAAATCACGTATCTTGCCGATATCTGCTTCACCATGAATAATCACCCTCTGTAGCTTGGAATCCATACCCCGCAGAATGCTCATGACCTTATCCAAGTAATGATGGAGAATGTAGTAGCAGACACCTTCGTACCCATATGCATTGTAGACATTCTTTATTTGTTCAACGAATTCCTTACAGTTAACTCTAGAGGAGTCGTGCGCTTCGCAAAGTATCTCCACGTTAGCACTGCCTCCAAACGCAATCCCCCGAGCATATCTAAGGGCTCTATCTTCTCCCGATGCAATTCCTTCACGCTTAATCCTAGGTTTAGAGTCAATTAGCATGTCTAAGCTCTTGAAGTACTTTCCGCACACAAGCTCCCCTATCTTTCTATGGAGATATTGCGAAGGCACGGAATCAACCCCTAACTTGTTCAAAAACAAATAGCGCCTAGCTACGTTAATAACCTGTCTTAGCGAGCTAACTGATAGACCTAGGGTCGATACTGGGCGTTGATGAGCTCAGGTGGGCTGATGCTCGTGATGATTGGGTTGGAGTGCTGAGCCACGATCTCTACCGATAACGATTATCGTTAGCTCTCTCGGGTGGTTGTACACGCTACGCGTTTCGAGTAGGTATACCCTAGAG
>CAZRDH010000036.1:0-2697 GCA_964598805.1 uncultured Desulfurococcaceae archaeon
CCTCAACGCGATGCTCGCGTAGGGATAGTCGTCGCTACCCATCGACACCTCTAGCACCTCGAAACCCCTCCCAACGAGTTCGCGAACCAGCTCCTCAACATCATCTAGGCTCACAACGAACTTCAGCTCTACGTACCCACACCCACTACCCTCAACGAGCTCCAAAACACGCTTACACTCAATAAACGCGCCTAAACGCATCGCTAAACCATTTAGGTATCCCCCAAGCCACTCAAGCGCTCTAGCCACGCGCTTAGAGACGCGCTTAGACCCCTCGTAAACCCGGAGATAGACCGCGTAGAGGAGGCCCCACACCATAGTACAGCTAAACGCGTCGAGACGCGCCTTTCACGATTTACGCTTCGGGTATTATAAAGCTAGTTGCTTAACATAGTTCTGTTTACTCGAAACGTATTTAAGCTCAGTGTCTCTACACGATCGTTGGGAACATCATACCGAAGCCTAAGAATATCGTCGTTTAAGACTTATATATCTAGCCGTAGCAAGAGAGGCGGGGCTATAACTTGTCACAATCCCAACCATTCAATTTTCATAGAGGAGCGCTTCTTGTAGCTACAGCCATAACGCCTATCCACGCTGGTGCTGGCCGCGGGTACGGCGTAGTTGACTTACCGATTCAACGCGATGCACTAGGGTACCCAGAGATATGGGCCTCCAGCATCAAGGGGGCTCTCAAAGCATATCTATTACGAAAGTATCGCGGTAATCAAGAGCTCGAGAAGGCCGTGCAAGGGTTCTTCGGAAGCGAACCAGAAGAAACGCCTACCGTCCCCGGGATAGCAATGCTCCACAATCTCGTTCCGTTAGCGATTCCGGCACCTAGCGTTACGCACGGTTTACTGTACGTAACGACGCCATACCTCTTGTCAAGGGTTAAGAACTATATAGAGATCGTTAAGGTATGCGCACCGAGTCGAGTAACTGACCCTGCTCTCTTCGACAAGCTTAGAGAAGTTGTAAGTCGAGCGCTAGAGCTAAGCAATACCCTAAACGAGAGTGGGGTCTTAGCGTCTAGTGCCGTAGGTAGCGAAGGCGATAGCGTTGCATTGGGAACAATGGAGTTAAGCATTGTGAAAACCATTGACTGTGGTTATGCACCCTCTATAAACGCTCTAAACGCGCTATATCAAGTGCATAGTCTTAGCGGGAAGCTAGTCGTAGTAAGCGATAGGATTGGTCGTAGCGTAATTGAGGCGTCGATTCAGCGAGTGTATCGCGTGCGCTTAGATAGAGTTACGAAAACCGTAGAGCGGGGGGCTCTATGGAGCGAAGAGTATCTTCCTCACGGAACGCTACTCGTAGGATTGCTAGTTTGGCAAGATCCTAAAACTGTTAGTGAAAGAGTAAAGCAGAAAGTGCGGAACTCGAGGAGCGAAAGGGAGCGTATAGAGCATGAAAAATACAAACAGTATTACGAACCTCTCGCAAATGAGCGAAACCTTAACGAGCTTCTAGGAGCGCTACACTACAAGTTCATCGTTGTCGGAGGTAAGGAAACCATTGGACGAGGAATTCTGAAGCTGGCTCTCGCTTCTCCAAGTAGCGAGGTTGTTAAAGAGTAGGAGTAGGTGGTGAAAGTCGTGAACGCGGACTACGTATCGAAAGCGCTTCAATTAGTGCTTAAGCTAAACGACGTATGTGCGAGCTTGAGGGGTGCATGTGCAGACGTGCTGGGAGCCGATTTCGAAAGAGAGTGTGGTGAAGCAATAGCTAGGCGAGCCGAAGACATGCCGCAACTCGTTTATAGTATAGGGCTCGTACCAACGCTAACGCTATACATGTCGAAAGTAGAGGACTGGATCATAACGACGCTCTTAGCGAAGTACTTAATAGATTCAATAGAAAACGTTGCTATCGATCCAAGCAAGCTAGTGGAGTGGCTAATCAAGTACTCTAAAGCAGAGGCTAGGAAGAGAGTAGACGAGAGATTAGCACGTCGACGAGCAAGCGTTAGTGAGGAAGAGCGTAGAAAAGAATACGAAGAGGAAAGGGAACGCATTTACAACTACATGAGGAAGAGACTATGCAACGAGTTCTCATCTAGTTCGTCAGCTGGTTACGCTACTATGCTTAGCGTCGTCATAGCGTACCTCCACTCCATCAATAGACTTGACAAGGCCGTTGCAGACAGTGTAAACAATATAGTTCAGAGAATTGAAAATGAACAGAACATCGACGTTCAAACAATGCTCGACTTGGCTAAGAAATTCTCACAGTACCTACTAGACCTCCGTAAATCAGGCGAACTCGTAGTTATGCACCACGCAATTACGTTCTTACTCGAACTCAAGAAAATCGCTAAAGCAATCCTGGAGAAAGAGAAGTAACGAGGTATCATGCCATGTCCAACGTCCATGGAATTGCGGTAAACATGATCGAAAAAGTCGAAGAACTTGAGAACCCTATCTTTGCAGAGCTCGAATTTGTTAATACTACCCCTTGGTGGGGCGGAAAGCACGTATCTAAGACGGTCGTATGCATTGATAATGAATGCAACGAAGTATACATATCGAAGCCTTCAGCAGCATCTTTGAAAGGAGTTTTAAGATGGCTATTCCGCATTTCGCTAGCTGATTACATACCGGATGAGGAGCTTAAACAATATGGTTATCTTGCTTGCGAAATATTTCCAAAAGATCGAGGTGATATTCCTAGTCTAACGGAACTACTCTTCGG
>CAZRDH010000037.1:0-2925 GCA_964598805.1 uncultured Desulfurococcaceae archaeon
CGGGCACTCGGCTTACCTAGCGCTCTCCCCCGGGTCGAGCATGGCCGTAGTGTTCGTGTTGAAGGACGGTACCTACGTAGTGCTAGCCCCGAGGAACTTCGACGAGCTCGTTAAGGCCCTTAGGGACGAGGGTTGGCTGGAAACGTATCTAAGCAGTTAAAAGCCTAGGGAGCCTAGCTTTGCTTCGCGAGGTGGGTTAGCGTGAGCTTGGGGACCCTGCTAATGATCATAGGCTTCATCCTAGGCTTCCTCTACGGGGCTATCGTTAGAAAGAGCTTCGCTAAGGGGATCCTCTACGGCATCCTGCTAGCCATAGCAATGCCGCTACTATCCGTGATCTTCTTCATAGGGATAGCCCTCCTAATACTCGTCCTGCTCCTAGCTATAATCGGGCTCTTCGCAGGGGTAAAGGTGTTTTAGCTAGAGGTGCGAAATGGATTGGGTTAAGGACGTAGCTAGGTACTGGAAGCTCCTTCCTCTCGCCGCTAGGAGGTACATAGTATTCCACTCGATCTCGACGCCCATACTCTTCGTCTGGATACTCGTGCCCTACCTAATGCTCTCGACGGGTATCAGCGTCGAGGAAGCGGGGTTCATCCTGAGCGCGGCATCGCTATGCGCAGCGGTAATCAATGTGGTTGTGGGTAGGGTGCTCGAAGCTGTCGAGCCCGTGGTCTTCATAGCGCTAATAAGCTTCATCGAGGGGTTCGCGTACCTAGTGTACATGTGCGGCTTCCTAGCGGGGCTAGCGGTGGTAGTCCTCGTCGCCGCAATCATCGAGAGGATCGCTAGGGGGTTCTACCCCGTTTTCGCAGTGTATGAATACGATGTGTATCCGGAGGAGATTAGGGATAAGGCGTTTGCACTCCACAACATATTCCCATTCCTTGCCCAGGTAGCGAGCTACCCCGTAATCGGGTGGGTTCTAGGGGTTGTGCTTAGCGACTTGAGGTCGAGGATCATCTCGTTAGCGGGCTTCTCTATAGCCTCGATAGCGACGGGGTTCCTAGCCTTCGCGTGGCTCCCTAGGCTAGGTAGGAAGAGAGTTGAGATCGAGCGCATCGGGCTGAAGTTCATTCCGCGGGAATTCGCGGTGATGCTGCTATCCGTAGTGATGCTAGGGGTTTCGGTAGAGCTAGCCCAGCCCCTGATAGTGGCGAACCTATTCATGGGGATAGCGAGGAACCCGCTACTAGGGTTAGCTCTATACGAAACCTTCGCGGCCGTGCCCATAACCCTCCTCTCCCCCATCGTGCTCAGAATGGATAGGAGGCACGGGGTTAAGGCATTGGCCTTGGGCATGGCTATGCTGGCGGTAGCCGACGCTATCCTAGGGCTGTCAACGGGCGTGTACGTGGCTCTCCTAGCGGCCGCCCTCTCGTCGGCTGGCTACGCCCTCATGGACCCCTTCTACATGGACACGCTCTTCTCCACGATTCCAAGCGATAAGAGGGGCGTTCTACTCGGGGGCATAGCGTCTATCCGGAGGCTAGTGTCCATAGCCATGCCTGCTGCAGCCGGGTTGCTGGCGTCCGCTAGCGCTAGGATCCCCTTCTTCGTGGCGGCGCTATTCACGCTCGGGAGCATGGCGACAGCCCTTAGGGTAGCTACGTCTAGGGAGGGCGTCGAAGGGGAGAGCTACCCTACGAAGCGGGTCTAATCCGAGCGGTTTATATCATGCGCATTCGCTAAGTCTTTGATGAGGGGTGAGCTTGTAGTCGATGGACGTGGTGACGCTGATCAAGATGGTGGCTAGGGGGATCGTCGATCAGAGCGTTAAGTGCGTAGAGGTCGGCGCTAAGTGCATCGATCCACCGAGCCTAACCTCGGGAATGCTGAGGAGGTACGGCCTCCACTCAGAGCATACGATACTCAACTTCTGGCGCAACCTGGATAAGCTGATATCGAGGTTCGGTAGGATATGCATATACCGCTCTAGGCACATGGACTTCTACCTAACCATGCTCCATAGGCTCGAAGAGGTTTACTATGCCCACGACATCGACATGTACGTAGACCCCCTCGATTGCGAAGAACATGAATGCACCTCAGCGCCACATACCCACACCCTCAAGGTGTATATCGAGGGTAGGTACGGCGATAGAACCGAGATTAGCCTTAACCTAGTCTACTTGCTCAGCATAGCCATAGCTAGGGATAGGGAGTTTAAGCGCTGCCTAGAGGACTTCGCTTCGAACCCAACGTCCGTTCCGAGCATCGTTAGGATAGCTCGCTGCGTCCATCGGCTGATGATGGAGAATCGCGGGGTGCTAGAGAGGATCCTTGAGAAGGTTCCTGAAGACATAGGCTCCTTCTTTAACCTATCCCCGGTTCTCAGGAGGCTCGCTAAGGCGCTCTAAGAAATTCCATTGCTAGCCTTAGAAAGTGCACCGAATAGCTTATCTCTGGACATTCGTCGAGTGGTCGCGGTGAAGCTTGGTGAGGCTGTCGCTGGTGCTGAGGGTGGTGGTGTACACGGTGTTGGTATTCGCGGCTACGGCGATGTTGGCGGTGGAGACGCCGGCTACGGGGGGCTACTTCAACCTCGGTGAAGCGGCTATATACTCCATAGCGGCTTTCGCACCCCCGCTAGCTACGGCTATTGCGGCTGGGCTAGGCTCGGCGATGGCGGACCTAGCCCTTGGCTACGGGATATTCGCTCCAGCTACCTTCGCAATCAAGTTCTGTGAGGGGCTGGTGGTGTCTCGGCTCGTGTCCATGGTTAGGGAGAAGGGCTCGACCCCTCTATGGCTAAGGGTCTTAACCCCCGTGGTTGGGGGAGGGATTGCGGCTACAATAGCAACGCTATCCCTTGGAGGCGGGGGTCTGGGTGTAGAGCTCGGGTTGACGCCCATTAAGCTCGCTGGGCTCGAGATAGTGCTGCCAACGGTATCCATAAGCTTGCCCCCCGCGGTGTGGGCCGTT
>CAZRDH010000038.1:0-34847 GCA_964598805.1 uncultured Desulfurococcaceae archaeon
AGCGAGGTTATGGAGGTGCTGAACCGAGTCGAGAGACCGTGCTTAGCCGTAGTGTCGATACCGAATAACCCTACGGGGACCGTGATTCCCCACGATGTTGTACGCGAAGTTTCGCGAAAATGCGTAGTGCTAGCGGATTACGCGTTTAGGGACCTCTCGAGCATCGACATACCGCTGATCATCGAGGACAACGTGCTGGCTCTACTAAGCTTAACTAAATCCCTATCGATACCAGGGCTAAGGATAGGGTTCATCCTAGGGCCCGCGAAAAGCGAGTTAATCCAGCGAGTGGAGATGGCTAGGCAGCCGTGGAACGTTAATGGCGTCGCGGCCGCCCTGGTAACGAAGTTGCTTAAGGACTTCGGGGAGTACGTAAGGTCCTTCCTATCGATTAGCCGAGAAACGGTAGCGGAGCTACGTAGGGTTCTCGAAGATGGCTTAACGAAGCTAGGCTTCGAGGTATATAGCTCGGTAGCTCCCTTCGTGTTAGCTAGGCATGAGTTCGCGAGTTCCCTAGCTAGGTGTTTAGCGAGCTCGTTTAGGATAGCGATACGCTCGTGCTCTTCGTTTAAGTGCCTAGACGAAACGTTTGTTAGGATCTCCGTTAGGCCCCTAGACGAGATTAAGGCTTTCCTCAGCGCCTTAGAGAGGTGTCTAGACTGGGCTTCCTCAAAGGCGTGAAGTCCCTCATAGCGTTCCTAACAGCGCTTCCGCTAAGGGGTGCGGATCTCGATAGCGCGGCTAAGAGCTTCTACGCGCTGCCCATAGTCTCAGTCGTCGAGGGCTTGCTGGTTTCGGTGATGACCATACCCCTAGCGCTCTACTCAAGTCCGTGGCTAGCCTCGATAGCGTTCCTAGCGATCCACGTGGCTATAACGAGGGGATTGCACATAGATGGCTTAGCTGATTACGCTGATGCTGTTGGAAGCCTTAGGACTGGGGAAGAGGCGTTGAGAATCATGAAGGATCCTAGGAAGGGGGCCTTCGCGGTGATGGCGATCTGCATCTACGTAGCGACGATCATCGTATCATCGTCTTCGATCTTCAGCACCGTGACTAGCGCTAGGAAGCTCGTAGGAGCGATACTATCCCTCTACCTATGGAGCCTCGAGTCGATGTACTTAGTCGCGGCGATGAGCGCTCCCGAGCCGTATCAGGGACTCGGGAGGAAATTCGTTGAGAGCGCTAAGATCGTTAGCAACGGCGTTAAGAACGCCGTGCTCGTAGCCGCGATTCAAGCGCTCTGCTTTTGGCTATGCGGGCCCCTCTCGCTAGTCCCCATCGCCACTTCCCTAGCTACCTCAGCGCTAGTATCGAGGGACTGCATGAAGAGGCTCGGGTTCGCTAACGGGGATGTGCTTGGTGCGAGTAACGAGCTCTCGAGAGCTACCTCGATATTCGCGCTAGCGGTGGTTGCGAAATGGATTTACTGAGCTTGCTCAAGCCCCCGAACAGCGTGCTCGCGGCATCCCTAGCGCTAGCCCTTCTACTCGACTACGTGTACCCCGAGCACCGAGGGATCCTCCTGAAGATCCACCCCGTACACACCTGCTTCTTCATGGCTAGGAGGCTCGGCAAGCCCTACTCATCTCGAGCGCGCGGAGTAGCAACGTGGTTCGCTTGTACTGCTGCGCACATCGCTCCATACGCGTTGCTGCTACTCATAGCCTACAGGATCAACACGCTCGCCACGATACTGGTGTGCGCGTACATAGCCAAGGTCTCGATGAGCGTCGCCCTGCTCGTGAACATCGTTAGCGAGGCTAGGGAGGCTATGGAGCGCGGCGACTGGGGTAAGGCTCGTAGCCTCGTGCAACTAATCGTGCGAAGGGATGTTAGTAAGCTTAGCGAGGGCCACGTTGTTTCGGCCGCTATAGAGAGCTTGGCGGAGAGCCTCGTCGATGGATTCCTATCCCCCTTGCTATACTTCCTCGCGCTAGGGCCCCTAGCATCGCTATTTCAGCGAATTGCGAATACCCTCGACGGGGCCCTAGGATACAAAACCCCTGAGTACCGCGACGTTGGGTGGTTTTCCGCGAAGGTGGATACGGTCCTTAACTTCGTTCCCGCTAGGCTCCTAGCCCTATCCATAGCCCTAAGCGGCGCTATCCTGGGCCTGGACTGGAGGAGGTGCTTAAGGACGTGGCTTAGGTATAGGGGCGCTACCGAGAGCGTGAACGCGGGCCACCCCATGTCGGCGATGGCGGGGATCCTCGGGGTTAAGCTAGAGAAGCCGGGGTTCTACACACTCGGTGAAGGTCCTTTGCCGACGCCTAGGGATCTAGGTAAGGCGATAGAGGTTGCGAGAGTGTGCGTAGCGATGTGGATAGCGATCGCCTTCGCGGTGTTGCTAACACCCATCGTCGTGAGGCTGCTGTAGCGATGGCTACCCCACGTGCTCTACGTCTCCAGCGTCTACAACGTGCCTAACTCCTTGGGACTCGACGACGAGCCTACCAACGCTATCGACGTCTACGGCGCTGCCCTCGATAACGCTACCGTCTACCAGCCTCACCCTAACCCTCCTGCCTATGGTAGCGCTACGCTCCTTCCAATCCCTAACCACGTCGCTTACCCTACCCCTAAGGATCCTATCGTACTCATCGAATAGCGAGCGAATTACCGCTCTTAGGAGCGGGACCCTAGGTACCCTACGCCCAAGCTCCTTACTCAGCGTCGTCGCTACGCGCTCTACCTCGGGCGGCAAATCGTTGTTCACGTTAATCCCTATGCCGACGAGCACGTAGTCAACTCTATCGGCTTCAGCCCGAGCCTCGATTAGCACGCCCCCGAGCTTCCTCCCGTTGAGTAGCACGTCGTTAGGCCACTTCAGCCTCGTTTCTACGCCTAGCAAGCTCTCGAGGGCCTTCGAGATGGCTACCCCCACCGCTAGGCTTAGAGCGTGCAGGTACTCGACGAACCTAGGCCTAAGCACTACGGTTAGCCACAGCCCTCCACGAGGAGCGAACCACTTTCTAGACAACCTGCCGCGCGCGTTAGTAAGCTCTTCAGCGACGACGATGGTTCCCTCGGGAGCCCCTTCCCTAGCTAGCGAATCCGCTACGTCTTGCGTAGACCCGCACCTCTCTAGATAGTGGATCGAGATCCTCCTACCCTCTACGATTGGCGGGTACTGGGGTGCGAGCGATAGGTCGTCTACGTCTAGAAGCCTATAGCCTAAGCGTGGGTGAGTCTCTATCACGTACCCTACTCGCCGAAGCTCGTTAACGATCTTGTTGATGGTCGACCTAGACAAGCCGAGCTCCTTAGCGATCTCCGAGCCCGAAACGTACCCGCTCCTAGACCTAAGGATTTCGAGAACCCTTAGCGCAACGTACTTCAACGCCCCCGCCCTAGTTACGAGGATAAGGCTGAAATATTCCTGCGTGAACCGTTTCCTTGAATAAGCGCTTTGGTGATGCCGTTGGTTGCGGAGACTGTATCTAGATCCCCAATAGCTAGGCTAGCGCTCTTCGTAGCCTCGATAGCGCTAACAATCGTGGGCGCCGAGATCTCGTTCTACGTAGGCCCCGTGCCCTACACCATGCAGAACGCGGGCATTGTGTTTACCGGGCTGGTCCTGCCTCCTCGCGACGCCTTGCTAGCGCAGCTATGCTACCTAGCGCTAATAGCCCTTGGCCTACCCATAGCGGCTGGAGCCCATGGAGGACCCTACGTCTTGATAGGGTATACAGCTGGGTACCTCTGGGCCTTCCCGATAGCGTCCTTCCTAATCTCGATCGCTAGTCGAAGGTACCTAAAGCTAGTTGGTAGGGACTTAGCTAGCGCTAGGTTTAGGGACGCCGTAGCGCTATGGCTAATAAGCTCGGCGTGCGTAGCCCCCGTCTACGCCCTCGGCTTCGCGGTATTCTACGCGTACATAGCGCTCCTAGGAGCTAAACCCTTGTACCTATGGAGCTTGAGCGCCGTATCGGCGATCCTCCACATCAAGGCTAGAGCGCTATCGATGCCCCTAGCAGTTTTCCTAGCTAGCGTAGCCATATTCGTTCCCCAGGACGTGTTCATGGATCACGTAATCGGTACCTGCTTAAGCCTAGGGGTCTACAGGATCCTTAGGTCTAGGGGGCTACTCTAGCATGGTCTTAGCGCGCTTGAGGAGCCTAAAGATCTCGGTTGGGGGTAGGGATGTTGTAAGGGGCTTCGATCTCGATATCGAGGAGGGGTGCATATACCTCTTGGTGGGTAGGGTTGGGAGCGGCAAGAGCTTAGTGCTAAAAGCGTTGTCTGGACTAGCCTACCTATACCCAAGGCTAGGAATCGAGGGTGAGATCGAGGTTCTCGGGATGCACCCCCTCGAAGCCCTTAAGCGTAGGGCTGTAGCCTACGTACCTCAAGACCCCTCAACGTTCTTTACGTTTCCGCGACTCGATGAAGAGCTCGAGTTCCTAGGCGTTAACGGTGTTGGGAAGGGGGTAGACCCGCTAAAGCTCTCGGCGAGCGAAATGTTTCTTACATGCCTCGAGGTAGCGATGAGCATAGGCGCTAAGCTCCTCCTAATCGAGGAGCCTAGTAGCTACCTAGACGAGCAAACCCTTCGAGAGGCAATGAAGGTCCTTAGGCAGCTAGCTTCGCGCGGGTGCTCCATCGTTATTTCGGAGCATAGCGATACCCTGCTAAAGGGGTTTGTAGACGAGGTTGCTTTCATCGATGGGGGGATGGAGCTTAGCGAAATACCTATTTCTAGACCCGCGGAGAGCGGCTCGATGGTATTTAGAGGCGTTGTGGCTAGCTACGGCAGTAAGGTCGTGGACCTTAGCGAGGTGAGCGTAGAGCTAGGTGGAGGCGGGGTCGTAGCTATAGTGGCTCGCAATGGTAGGGGGAAGACAACGTTCGTAAGGGCGCTCTTAGGCTCGGTAAAGAGGCTTCGGGGCTTCGCGAAGGTGAGGGGCTCGACATACGTAGTGCCTCAGGTACCCCCAAGGCTCTTCGCGTTCGGATCCGTAGAGAGCGAAGCGAGGTTCCTAAAGGTCGATCCCAATGTCGTTAAGAGGGCTGGAGTAGTTGACGATGTGCGTAGGAACCCCTATACTCTTAGCCTAGGCGAGTCCCGAGCGCTAATGATCCTCTTAGCCCTTGCATCGCCCACGAAGTGGCTACTCGTAGTCGACGAGCTTAGCCTAGGTCTAGACCCCGAGTGCCTATCCGTTGTATGCGAAGCGCTTAGCGAAGCCCCTAGCCATGGGAAGGGAGTGGTGGTAACGACGCACTCGAGGGCTATCGCTAGGTGCGTTAGGAATGCGAAGGTTATCGAGCTTCGCTAGGGTAGCCCTAGCGATTTCGCTAATCGTAGCCGCGTGGTGCCTCCCCCTAGGGCCTAGGCTGGTCGCCGTAACCATCGTACTCGCCGCCCTCTGCCTTAGGAACCCGAGGCTAGCCCTCGCGGCATCGATAACGGCTCTCTCCTTTACCGCCTTCTACGCGATCGCTTGGCTCGCAATATGGGTACTCACATCCCGAGGGATTGGGGTGCCCATAGACGTCCTCACGAGGTTGGTAGGCGCGGTAGTAGCGTCATTTCTATCCTCAACGATAGTTCGGGGAATCGACGTCGTTAACGTCTTTGGGGTTAATAGGCTTAGCCTAGCCATGGTAGTCGCAGCGACCTTGATTAAGACGTTGCCGCGCTTTAGCGAGCTAGCAACGATCGTTAAGCGAAACTACGGGTGGTGGGCAATGTTTTTGCGAGCGCCTCAAGTGCTAGGTATCCTACTAGTCGAGAAGAGCGTTGAGTACGTAGAGTCGCTATGCCTCAAGATCCCCGAGCTGTGTTTAGGGGGTCCCGACCAACCGCTTCATTCAGCCGCTATCGCGGCCGTCAGCGGCGTGAATAAGTGTGGTGAGGAGGTTCTTAGCGCTTCTTCGGGATCTTCACGATGAGGAGGTCGCCTAGGTTGCGTACGCTAGCCCTAGAGGTATCTAAATTAGGGGGTATCTCAACGGATTTTAGGCACACGTTCTCCCCGCTAGCCCTAACGATTACCTTCCCATCCCCGATCTTTACGAAGGGCTTCGAATCCCTACACTCGAGTAACTCGAACACTATCTCCACGCAGTCATCCCTATCGATAACGTGGGTTAGCGGCGTTACGACCCTTCGCTCCATGCCTAGGACCTCGTTTAGGTCGAGAATCATTCTCTCGATCATCCTCTCGAGCACGTCGAATATGGAAGCGCGGAACTTCTTATCGTCTTCCACGCGACCACCGCTATAGGCGATCGCTAGGTGGATATATACACATTACCCTTCGGATCGGATGGGGTGGTAGAAATGCCCGTAGTCATCGTAGTGTCCCAGCCTCGGGGCAAGAGGTGGAGGAAGGTCCTCCAGAGGCTTGGCGGCGACCCTAGGCTAGGGATAGTCCTATCCAGCGACGAGGGGCTCGCTAGGGCGGCTAGCTTCGTGGTTGAGCGAATGGGGGGCTCAACCCTCTTGCTATCCGAGGGAGAGTGCCTATCGCTACTAACGATGAGCGTAAGCAACGTGAGCGCGTTCCTTCGAGACACGGTGTATAGGTGCGTTAAGCGCCTAGGCCTCGTGATCGACTCTAGGCTCCTAAACCTCGGCTTAGCCCTCGTCCTCTTCCCCAAGCCGGGCGAGGCCTCTAGGTTCATCGAGTTGAATAAGGTTGCGCTAACTAAGTGCTGCTCGGAGAAGCGCGTTAGCAACGTTAAGCCCGTGAGGCTAGTGGATTTCGAGAGAATCGAAGTTCTAGCCCTTAGATTCGCGCGCGGATGGGGTTCAAGGATCCTAGAGAGGGTTGGGATAGAGATCGATGAGTACGTAGAGGCTTGGAGGAACGCCCTCGCGAAGTGCCGTGAGTTTACCCGAGTTTAGCTACGTTAGTAGTGTTTTGCTTGAGTGCAACTGAGTGCAACGTTCTTCTTATAACTCTAACTGTGGGTAGGGTAGGTGGTGCATAGCGATGATAAGGGTCGTCGTCTTCGGCATGGGTATGGTGGCTGCCCACTTGCTAACGGGGGTTGAGAGGATTAAGAGGGGGCTAGAGCCCTGGGGAGTCCCGCTAGCTAAGTACAAGCTCAGCAAGGGTATCGAGGACATCGAGTTCGTCGGGGTTTACGACGTCGATAGCTATAAGATTGGTAGGAGCGTGTACGACATCTGCCGAGAGATGATCGGTCGCGAAGTCCCCGTTCCCGAAACCCTTAAGCAGCTCAAGGTGTCTATGGGCATTCACCTAGGGTCCATGAGGGGCATGCCCGTTAAGGCGCAGGGCCTAGAGGACTTCGGTGGAGTTGCCGAGGCTATCGATAGGCTCGTAGACGAGTTTAGCGGATTCGGCGCAGACATATTCGTGAACGTGATAACTACCGAGCCCGCCAAGCCCTTCGACACGCTGGAGAACCTCGAGAGGGCTATCGAGGAGGGTAGGGTTTCGGCAAGCCAAGCCTACGCCTATGCGGTAGCTAAGTACGCGCGTAAGAGGGGTAGGAGGGTCGCGTTCATAAACGTGATCCCGACGCCTATAGCCCGCGACCCAGCGTTCGTCGAGCTGTATAGGAGGAACGCATCCATAGTCCTAGGAGACGATGGAGCTACGGGCGCAACGCCGCTAACCGCAGACATACTCGAGCACTTAGCTCAAAGGAATAGGAAGGTGCTATCCATAGCCCAGTTCAACATCGGCGGCAACACGGACTTCCTAGCGCTAACCTTCCCCGAGAGGAACTTGATGAAGGAGGAGACCAAGAGCAGCATAGTCGAGGACATCCTGGGGTACGACGTGCCCCACTTCATCAAGCCTACGGGCTACCTAGAGCCCCTAGGGGACAAGAAGTTCGTGTCGATGCACATAGCGTGGAAGACGTTCAACGGGTTAGAGGACGAGCTCATCGTGAACATGAGGATCAACGATAGTCCAGCGCTAGCGGGGCTACTAGTGGACTTGATCAGGATTAGCGCTATCCTGCTAGAGCACGGGGTTAGCGGTACTAGCTACGAGGTAAACGCCTTCTTCATGAAGGCCCCCGGCCCGAGGGGAGCGAAGAACATAGCTAGGATCGTCGCCTACTACAACCTGCTAAACTACCTAAAGAAGCTCGGGGCCGTAAGCCTCTAGCCCCACTCGTTAAACCCTTTCTCGCGCATACCTACCCTAGGGAAGGGCGTGGCTACGTACCTAAGGGCTAGGTGCAGGAAAGCTCTTTCCAAAAGCGGCTTGCCAGACCTAGACTACGCGCTCAACCCCTACATCGGGTGCGAGCACGGGTGCATCTACTGCTACGGAAGGTGCTACGCGCCTCCCCACGTAGCCGAGAGGTGGGGAGAGCTAATCGTTGTTCGCGAAGGCATCGACGCTGTTCTCCGCCGAGAGGTAGCTAGAGTTAAGCCTGGCATCGTTGGCGTGGGGACTATTAGCGATGCCTACCAGCCAATCGAAGAGAGGGAGGAGCTTACGAGGAAATGCATTGAGGTTCTTCTAAAGCACGGCTTTAGGGTTAGCGTGCAAACGAAGTCCTCCCTAGTCGCTAGGGACGTTGATCTCCTCAGGGATCCTAGGGTAGACGTCGGCATAACGATTACATTCATCGACGACACGAAGGCTAGGATCTTCGAGCCGCGGGCTTCGCCCCCTAGCGATAGGATTGAGGTAGCTAGGTACTTAAAGAGCCGCGGAATCGAGAACCTATGGATATTCTACGGCCCGGTAATACCCGGGGTTAACGACGATGAAGAGACCTTTCGCGAAATACTATCGATCGCTAAGGAGCTGAGCTCAGTGCTCTACATAGACGCGCTCCACCCGAAGAAGTTCATGTTTGAAAAGGGCGTGCTCTCTAAGGAAGCGAAGCTCGTTAAGAGCGCGTGGTTTAGGAAAAAGATCGAGGAGATGTTCAGGAAGTGCGCGGAGGTAGGGGTAGTCTGCAAGCCGGGTTTCGAAGGCGATGCGGATGCGAGGAGGAGCGGGATCGCGAAGTTAGATGAGTACCTATAGCTACCTCTTGCTCCTAGCCTTCTTAGGCTTAGTCGGCCTAACATCAGCGTTAAGCTCCTCGGGTTCGGGATCGGAGAGCATTCTAGCCTCCTCCTCGATAACGTTAGCATCGTTGCCTATCAAACCCCTCTCCCTAGCGTACTCGATTAGCAAGGCGGTATCGACGTCTATGAGGGATATGGGCTCGGAGGTATCGATGCCCTTCCTCCTCAACCACTCGAGGAAGTCCTCAACCATGTTATTAGCCTTAATCATCTCGACTAGATCGATCTTGGATAAGGAGGAAGACATGGGATGCACCAGTAAGAATACGCATAGCCTAGTAATAAGCGTTGAGTCTACGGCGAAGCTTTCCCCAGCAAACACTTGAATGGTGGTTGAGCTACGCTAGCTACTCTTGTAGAGCACGAACTCTACGGGAACCACGATACTCATCTTAGCTACGAAGTCCTCGCTAATCCCAGAGTACGAATAGCCGTACTCCTTCTTAACGCCGTCGGGTGGACTCCACGTATTTAGCACTAAGTACCCTGACCCTATTCGGTAGATAACCCCACAGTACCTCGGACCCGCAAACTCCCTGTAGTACAGATACACATCGACGCTACCTATGCCAGTCGTAGCGTTCTCCGAGTATATCGCTAGCGTCGGCCTACCGGAGACATCGATGCTCGAGCTAAGGACCTTCACCTCATCCACGTAGACATCGATGCCCGTACTAGAAACCGAAATCGTAACGTTGCTGAAAGTCGATGGGCGTAGATTCACGGGCTCAGCATCGATGCGTAGCACGGTGCCCTTAGATAAGCTCAATAACGCTTCGAGTGATCGAGCGTAGGTATAGGCGTAGGCGATAGGGTAGCTATTAGAACCGAGAGCTAGGCTCCCAACGCATAACCCAACTCCGTTTCTAGAGGGCTCGCCATCGCTTAAGCGCTTTATGTAGGTATCAACTTGGGAGCACCCTAAGTTTATGGATCCAGAAACGCTTAGCACCTTTATCGAGGTACTGGGTATGCTAATCAGGTCGCCGTATATGGATACGTTGTCTATGAGAACGCCATCGTAAGCTCCTCCCGTTGCAGCGGCAAAGAATAAGTAGCTACCTAGCGGCGATATTCTGCCACTATACTTTAACACCAAGTTGTTGTCTACGTAAACCTCAACTCCTTTGTCCACATCTATAACTATCGAGCAGTTATGCCATTCATTCGCTACGAACGCTAGCGTAGCGCTCGAATTGTAGACTATGTGGTTAGTTACCGAGCTATTGATTAGAGCTACGTGGGGTGCGCTAGGATCGTAATCGTTTTGGTATAGGTCGAACTCGATAGCGTAACCAACAGCGTTGCCAAACCCTTCATATCCACCACCGTTTACGTTAACGCTCGTTACGGTCGTGCTATTCACAAAGAACGCTACTACGAAACCATCGGCTCTACTATCCACTTCATCTACGAACTCGTAGCTAAAGTTTATCACTAGATGCGTTACGTCCCTGGGGATCGGCATCTTTAGCCAAGCCCTTCCGACTTCGCCTAGCGCTTCTGGAACTAACTGCAGATGCCCATTAACTACGGTTGCGGAGCCTGCTAGCATCCAATCCATAGATGCTTCGCTAGCCGTATCGAAAGTTGCGTAGCCTAGGAATACCTCTTCTAGTGGATAGTTGACGTAGGTATTGAGCGGGACTACGAGTACGTAGGTACCGCTAGCGGGTAGCGTAGGTAGCCTAGCTAAGAAGCTACACGAAGAGCTAGAGCAACTCCAGTGAAGCGGGATTTCAACGAAATCGCTACCGAGCTTCTCTAGCGCTATGAAGCCCGCCGGCGTGCTAGGTACGTTAATGTTGCGAGCTTCAATGATGATTTGGTGCAAGTCGTAACCGAGATTGTTGGGTACGGAGATGTTAATTACGTAGTTAAAGCTCGAGCTTGCCGAAGGCGAAATGCTTAGATTGAATACGTAGACGTATCTATGCTCCGAATCTATTTGGTGAGCATTAATGAGGTCAGCCCACCCTAGGTAACTCCTATTCACGGCGCTACCGCTGTACAGATACAGCGTCGAGCTCTTCACGACGTAGCTACCACTGTAATTCCAATAACCGTAGCCAGGCGGATTAACGCTAGCGGGGTTCAGGGTATCGGCGTCGAAATCGTCGTGCGTAACGAGCTCTCTAACCCTTATCGTAGACGACGGATTGGTGTAGACAATAGCGTTAGGAGTTACCGAGCTCTTAATTGCTCGAGCGCACCTAATGGTCGAGGGTATGGAAGCTCCGAAGAGGTATCTGTATAGCATTGCTACTCTCGAGCCTAAGCTCGTTAGCGTTAGCGAAATGGAGTTATCCTTGAAGTCGTGGTACGAGGTACCCCCAATCATTATCCTCCACTCATCGCCAGACCAAGCATTAGCCGAAGAATCCTCGAGTACGTAGCTTAACCCCTGCGTCCCTACTTCGTATACGCCCGAGGGCTTGTTCTGCGGCTTCCAGTTGGTGTATAGGGTGTTGCTTACGTAGAAGAACGGGTATCCGACGACGGATACCCATATCAACCGGTACTTGGCTATGGCGTTCGTGATGTTTCCGTACCAATCCTTCCACAGCGGAACGCCGTTAACTACGAATTCGCTGGGTATCGGCACTACCTCTCCGTGGGCATTGATAACGATGGCTCCGGTGAGGTTCATTCCGGAGAAGTTAGCTGGGTTCTCGATGAATTGTAGTAGCTGCTCGGTGTTGTTTATGATTACGAGCTTTACGTAGTAGTACTTCGATAGTACGTTGCGTATCAAGTCGACTATCTTCGACGCGTTTACCCACCACGACCTCGCATCGCTACAGTTAATAACTACGAACTTGAACCCGGCTAAGGCCCTTATCTCGGGCGGTATCGACGATAACACGCTTTGAGGTAGCGTTACAGCTTCGGTAACTATGCCCGACGTGGATCCTAAGGCTATCGCTATCTCGCTATACCTAGAGGCAATGCTCTCGAACACTGCTTTAGGCACGAGGAACGAGACCTTGACTATCGCTCCTGGCTCGAGCTTTACCGGCCCATTCAGTATCTTCGTTGCGTATAGACTAGTGCCGGTTGCTGGCAGCACTAAGTAGACCCTATCTACGAGGATGGGCGGGTCGAAAGCTTGGACGTAGAGGGTGAAGAGGTATGCAACGCCGCTAGGCGTTGCGACGACTTTAGGGGCTTCGTATGCTACTACCCTAATTGAATAGAGTTTGAATTGCCTTGGCGTAGCCGTAGCGAGTCTGTGTACGGCTATGTAGATTAGTACCCCAGTAACAACGATTATCACTATCAGTAATGCGGCCGCTATCACGGGGGAGACAGCTATCCTCTTCATGGCTCTCTACTAGAGGTTATACGGATGCGTAGAATATAAACGTGTACACGCGTGGATAGCGACCTATGTATGAGTGTCCATCTCGCTGCAATTTGCTAGAAACAACGCTTTTGGACTAGACTAGTGCTGAACGTTAAATGTCTAGCACGGTAGATGCCCTCCAGAGGTCTCCATCCCTCCATATCCTCATCTGGGCGTAGGTAACGGCCTTAACGACGGTTCTAGGCTCGTGCTTTTCTCGATTGAATTCCTCTCCCCACGCACTTGCCTCTAAGCAAATCTCCTTCTCTCCATCGCTAGGCTTCTCGAAGATTTTCCTAACCTCGAACTTGCTAAACACTAGGTTCTTAGAGTCGTGGTGGTAGAGGAGCTCCTCTAGCCATCTATAGAGTAGGTTCTCTAGGTCGAAGCCGCATACCTCGACCCTAACCTCCTGCTTAGGCTCGACCCTAGACGTATCGGTCATGACCTCGAACATGGCCTTAGCCATCTCCTCGAAGAGACCCTCGAGGGTAGGCGCCCAAGCCTCTATCAGTACGTCGGCAGTGTGCTCTCCAAACCTAAACCCTCTCTCCATGCAAACCACCGCTTCGATACCCGTGTAGGAGGTCTATAAGCTAGCGATTCGCTAGAGCTACGAGGCGTGATGACTCCGGCAGGACCTGAGTAAGTGATGAGAATTCCATGGGCTGAAGCCCTAGGGCTCGATTTCCTCGAGCGTGGATTAGATGATCTTGGAGACCTCCTCCACGCCCTTCCTAGGCCTCGGCTTAGGGTGCTCGTCGGGATAGCCAAGCGCTAGTATCCCGGCTAGCTCAAGGCCCTTCGGGGGCTCCAGCACCTTATCGAACTCCTCCCTCATGAGCAGTGGGACTCCTAGCCACACTGAGCCTATGCCCATGCTCCACGCAGCTAGGATTATGTTCTCGAACGCAGCCGCTATGCTTTGGTGAGCCCACAACCTCTCTAGCTCGGCGTACTCGTCGGAGTACATCGGGTTCCTCAAGTCTACGTAGCCCGCGATGTATACCGGCGCGAGGTACTCCCCCTCCTCCATGAGCTTAATCCACTTATCGAGCTTCTCCCTACTCAAAGGCTTTCGCAGCACTTTCTCGGCGTAGAGTATGTGCGCTTTCTTTAGTAGCTCGTGTACCTTCCTTCGCTTATCCTCCGACACCACGATGATGAAGTACCACTCCTGCCCCCCACCCGCCGTAGGGGCGCGAATACCCGCTTCAACGATGCGCTTAACGACGTCCAGCGGTATCGGATCGGGCTTGAACTTCCTAATCGAGACCCTAGAGAGCATCGCTTCGAGAACGGGGTTGAGCCCCGCCATCGATTCCCACCCCCGCATTCGTGCTCAAGGTCTAACCCTACTTCGCTAAGCTCCGCAGTATCTCGGGGTACTTTAGGAGGCTATCACATGCTAGCGTAACTATGGTTCCCCTACCAAGCTCCCTAGCTATCCTCAGCGAGGCGACTATGTTCGCCCCAGTCGATGGCCCGGCTAGAATACCCTCTTTCTCGGCTAGTAGCTTAACTCCTTCCAAAGCCTCTTCCTCGCTAACCTCTATCACCCTATCCAGGATGCTCCTATCGAGGAGCGGGGGTACGCTACTGCTAGTCAACCCCTCTATCCTAGACCCTCCGCTACCCCCAACGAGGGCCGAGCCCTTCGGGGTTACGCCCACTATGAGCACATCCCCCTTCCTCTCCTTGAGGAACCTACCTACGCCCGTTATCGTCCCCCCAGTGCCTATGCCCATGACGAACGCGTCTATCTCCCCATTAGTATCCCTCCATATCTCCACGGCCGTCGTCTCGTAGTGAGCCCTAGCGTTAGCGGGATTAGCCCTCTGATTGAGGTACACCCCGCCGCGTTCTTCCGCAATCCTCTTCGCTACCTCTGGGCAGTAATCGGGATCCGAAGGGTTGTCGGAGCAGAACACGACTTCGGCGCCCAAAGCCCTTAGCGTAGCGACATTAGCCCAGCTAGTCTCTCGAGGTACGGCGAGCACGGCTCTTAGCCCTAAGAGCTTGGCCACGAACGCTACCGAAGTAGCGGTGTTCCCCGACGAGGCTTCGACTACGCACCCACCCTCCCTAAGCCCTAGCCTCTCCATGGCGTCCCTAATCATGTACACGGCAATCCTATCCTTATGGCTACCCGTAGGGTTTAGGAACTCCAGCTTTAGCAGTATGCGCGTACCAGGAGGGCTAATCCTCTTTAGCTCGACCATGGGGGTGGAGCCCACTAGCTTCAGCAAGGTGTCTACGCGCAAGGTCTCACACGAAACCCTAGCTAGTCACCTTAACATCCCTTCATCGCCTATCGGAAGCTCGAGCCCTAGCCATCGAGTGAAGAAGGGTTTTTTGGAGGGGAGGAAAAAGCTACGTTCTTCTCCTTAAGGTGAGGGAAATCGCTATGGCTGCGATGGAGAGCGCGAGCGCTACCACGGCGCACGCGGTTGTCGCTGTGGTAGAGGCGGGTGCTGGGGCGTAGGTCTTTGCGGGGCTCGGCGAGATCGTTACGACGGTGCTAACGGTCTTGACCACGGTCTTTACGGGCAGGACCTTCGTGATGTTTAGGACCTTGGTCACGGTAGTTACGGCTGTAGTCGCGCTAGTTACGTGCACCACCTTGGTTAGCGTTATGGTGGTGGTCACGGTGCTTACGCTAGGCGTGTACACCACCGTTACGGTCACGGTCCTAGCGCTGGGCTTGGCGAAGAGGCTTAGGAGAGTTTCGTACATTTGCGCGCTGCGGTATAGCTGCGTTAATGCGTTCGCGATCTCTTCGGGGTTCGAGCTCTTAGCGATGCGCAGGTACGCCTCCGCTAGGGAGGCGTTGAAGGAGCTAACCACGCTCTCCACACCTGGATACTTCCTCACCATGCTCGCGGCGAACCTCAGGAACTCAGTGTATACGCGTTGAGCAAGCTCCTTACCGACGCTCACGACGACGCTCTTTAGCTCCTCGTAGGCGTACCTCGGGCTTATCCACAGCCACTCCAACCCTCTCAACGCTAGCGTCGCGTTCTTCACAGCGAGCTCCAGGGCTTGAAGAGCCTTAGTGTCGTTGAGCTTCTTAGCCATCTCCTCGAGGCTACGCGCTATAGCCTCGAGATTGTGGATGCTCGCTGAGTACCGCTCTAGCTGGGCTTTGTAGGCTAGGGGGAGGAAGCTGTGTATATTGAATATCGCTACGCCGTCAGCACCGCCCTTAAGCGCGTAGCTCTCCGCCTTAAGCAGCTCGTCGTAGGTAACGCCGCCGTAAGCCTGCAGCCCTATGACGGCGCGCGTCCCGTACTCCCTAGCTATCGACGTGAAGAACTTCGATACGTCGTAAACCCACTCAACGCTCCTACCGTACTCGCGGTGGTAAGCCATTGGGACGAGCCAGTAGCCTAGCTTAGCGAAATCGCTATACACCTGACCGTACATAACCTCCTGCCACACTGAGCCCGGCACGGTTGCGCTAAGGGTTCTTCCGGTGAGGGCGTCCGTAACCTCGTAGGTAACGCTCTTGAACGATCCGTCGACTAGCAGCGCCGCGCTTAGAATAGCCTTAGGCGAAACGCTCCTCACCGCCTTCGCTACGGCTCGCGTTATGTTCTCTACGGCTTCTCTACGTAGCTCGATCCACTTAACGAGGTCTCGATCCTTGCCCAAGCTAAATAGCTTGAACGCTAGCTCCGGGTCGGCGCTCTTGGACTCGTTCGGCATTCCGTAGAAGGTCTCTATCACTATCCTCTCGACGTGAGATAGGTTGATTCCGTGCTCCTTAGCCACCCTATAGTCCAGCGGACCGAAGGAGTAGACTAGGTGGGGCCACCTAATGTAGTCTAGCTGAATGCCATCGACGCCCATCTCCACGAGCTCCTTGGCTAGGGCCGCTATGTACCTCTGGTAAGGCGTGTAGAATAGGTCGACGCGACTCGTAACGGGGTACGCTCTGCGGAACTCCGTTTTCGAAACCCACTTACCGCAGTGGTACATAGGGGCCTTCCTGCCCCAGAACTCATCGTACCACACTATGATCCACGCGTGCAGCCTTAGCCCAAACCTATGGAATTCCTCGGCACATACCTTAACGACGTTGGTTATGTTGTAGGGCTCGGCGGGGTAGGGGTTAGGCACGCCGAACTCCTTACCTACCTTCGATGGGTAGATCAGGGTCCCGCTAAGTAGCTTTACCTGCAGGAATGCGTCCGTTACGCCGTAGCTAGTTAGCTCCCTAGCCAGTAGGTCGCACGCTAACCTAAACGCCTCCCTCTTCTCCTCGAGGCTCAGCTTACGGTTAGCGAACCACTGCTTTAGCACGCGCTCGTAGGTGTACCTAAGGGCGCTAGGCCAAATCCATATCGCTACGATCTTCCCTAGGGTAACCCTCTCGCCAGCAACGAAGTATATCGCTTGCCATAGCATCCTCCAGTTGTACCTACTAGGTAGCACGGCTTTCGGCGTATCCTCGGGGCCCACGACGATTTCCGGGTGTATGGAGAAGAGCACGATCCTGCCGAGCCCGTACCTCGCGTACACTATCGCGTAGCCGCCGTGCATGACCTTGTACACGTAGTTCCAGCTAAGCTTACCCCAGCCCGGAGTAAACTCTTGCCTATCCTTACTCGGGTACTCGTATATGGCTAGAGGCTCGGGGGTTGGGGCTTCGAGGCCTAGCGTCGTCTCGTTGTCTAGCGGGTAGGGTTTTAGCACGGGCCCGTTCCAGTACATCGCCTTGATGACGCCCTTAAACCCGTATACGACGGGGTTGCTCGGAGCCACGATCTTAACGTATACTATCCCTCCGCCGAGAGCCCACGTGGGGTAGTTCACTACCTTTAGCGCCACGATTTGTAGCCACGACGTGGGCTCGTTGTATCCCTTCACCGGCGCGTAAGCGCCAGCGCAAACACCTATCAACCCACCGCCGTTAGCAACGAACTTCGCTACTACCCTAGCCCCTCCCCTACCGAGCTCCTTGCATAGCTGAGTGCCGCTACCTGGAGGCAGTATTAGGAGGTCGTAGTACCCCTTAAGCAGCTTCGTTATGGAGGCGTTGGTAATCAAGTCGTACTTGAACCCTAGCTCGTTTAGAACCGTTAGTAGCGTTGGTTGAAACCCCGGGTTTAGCACGGCTATCCTAGGAGGCTTTACCGCTATGGCTCGCGCGAGGGGTAGCCTACTAGCCTCGACTACCTTAAGCCCGCATTCGCGCGCCTTACTCAGCACCTTAGACACAGCCTCGCTAACGCCCCCAGCGATAACTATGGATCCAGCTGGAACCGGCTCACCGTCAATCGTAACGTTGTCTAGGAGCCAGTAGGCGATTATCGAGGAGTTGGACCCGAGCTTATTCAGCATCGCTAAGAGCTCTACAACGCAGTTACCAACCCTAGGCGTCGTGGGGACGGAGGTAGGCAAGATTATTATGCTGATCCCGCTAGGCGGTTCCTGTGCTCGAGTAGCGATTCCGAAGAGCGTTGAAGCCGCTATCGCTGCGAGAATGAGTGTGGCTAGAAATCGGCGATCCATTACCCTCGCCCATTAAGAACGGCTGTGCTTTCCATAGAATTCAGTTTTACATAAGTAAAGTTTGCGTGCTGTAATTAGGAGTGTGAAATCGGTATAAATGGCTATGCTAACTTCGAGCGCTTGGGGCTTAGGATGCGGAGTACCGACTTGTTGGGCTCGGAGTGCCGCGAATTCGTGGAGGGTAGGTATGGCGCCTCCATAGAGCTACTCGTTAACGAGCTTAGGAGTAGGGTTGACGAGAGCCTCGCTAAGGCCATTGCGCGCTTATGCGAGGCCCTATCGAGCCCCATACGCATCGAGATACTGATGCTACTCAAAGCCTCTGGAAAACCCTTACCAACGTGCTTAATAGCCTTCGCCTTGGGTAAGAGCCCGCAGCTAGTTTCCTACCACTTAAGGTCGCTCAAGAGCTTGGGGCTCGTTAAGGAAGTTCAGCTAGATAAGTTCAAGCTCTATTCGATCGACGATAGAACCGCCTCGAAGTTCGCTAAGGTCTTGGCTAAGCTCGCTAGCCTCTTGGAGTTGCAGGAAGCGGGCGAAGGCTAATCAAACTGGTTTGTCAATAAAGCAACCTTTATATCGCGAAGCCAGAGAGCCGTTTTCGGTGATGCGCGTGTCCACCCAGCCGCCGATCATAGGCAAGGACGTGCTTGGGCGCGTTATTAGGGACTTCTCGAAGATCCCGTGGTGGGGGGTCCCAAGGGAGCAAATCCCGTGGTACCCAAGGATAGACTACTCGAAGTGCGTTAGGTGCGGTCTCTGCTTCTTAACGTGTAGCGGTAGGGTGGTATACGACTGGGACTTCAAGGAGAACAAGCCCGTGGTTGCGAGACCCTATAACTGCATGGTTGGGTGCAATACCTGCGCTAACCTGTGCCCGGCGGGAGCGATATCGTTTCCAAGCCTAGAGGAGCTGAGGAAGTGGAGGGACGAGGCTCAGGCTGTCGCTAAGGCTAGGAAGAAGATCGAGGAGCTTAGGCAGCAGGTGTTGAGCGGTGGAGGTACCTAAGCCCGTTGAGTGGCTAGCTAGAGCGAATAGCGATGCGGCTAGGGCTTTCCTAGAGCTTAGGAAGAGCGTTAAGAAGGGCGCTAGGATAGATAGCAGAGTTGCGAGGCTATGCCTAGCAGCAGCCTACGCCGCTATAGGCTGCGCTGAGTGCTTAGCGGGGTGCCTAGCGGAGGGGCTTAAGGAGGGTTTAGAGCTCGAGGAAATGCTCGAAGCGTGTAGCGTAGCCGTGCTGGCTTCTGGAGGGCGCGCCGTTATGACCGTTTACCGAGCTCTCGAAATCCTCGAGAAGATACGTAGCGAAGCAGGGAAGCACTAAGCTTTTATCTGTGTGCACCTACCTAAGCTTCTGGGTGCGCATCGTGTGCGCACCAACATCCGTAACCACGGTGCACGCAGTACTAACTTCGAGCCTACTACAAGCTTACCTAGCTAGCCAAGTGCTTAGCGTAATAAGCATCGCTTCAGCCTTAGGGATAGCGCTCAGAAGGCAGTTAATGGCGTTAGCGAAAACCTCGATAAGCCTTGGGTTCCTAAAGGCCCTCTTCCATAGGGTTGTTGGTAGGTGTAGCCCTTAGTCAGCACCAGGTTTTTCCACGATGAGCGCGCTCCTTCGGAAGCTCGTTAAGCCGCGGATTCTACAGGTTGAGAGTACTAACTACTGCAATAGGGATTGCAGGATATGTATGCGCCGCGGGTTGAGGAGAGAGTTGGGGTGGATATCGCTAGATGATTTCCGCAAACTACCCCTCAGCTCTTTCGAAGAGATTTGCCTGCATGGTTGGGGCGAACCCCTACTCCATCCAGAGATACTCGAGCTGATATCGATCGTCAAGAAGCTGGGGAGAAAGGCTAGCTTGAGTACGAACGGAACGCTAGTCCCTAGGATGCTCGATGAGATACTCTTCAGCGGTCTCGACGAGATTACGTTCGGGATCTACAGCCTTAGCCAAAAGGACTCGATCGACGCGATGAAGACCCTCGTTAGGGAGCGGGATAGGAAGGGCGTTGCGATGACCGTCTACCTAGACATAACGATATTCCGCGATAACCTCCACGAGATCCCCGAGCTCGTGAAGATAGGGCTCGAAGCCGGCGTTGACGGCGTGGTTCTTCACCGAGTGTTTAACGTCTACGGTGTTGACCCGAGTGTTAAGTACGTGAGTTCAGAAGAAGAGCGCTGGCTATTCAGGAAGGTTAAGGAGATTGGGGGCGATAGGGTGTACCTACCGACGAAGCATACAACACCCTGTAGGGTAGCCCTAAACACCGTGTTCGTTACGTGGAACTGTAGGCAAACGCCTTGCGTCTTCCTACCGCTTGAGGATCTAGGCGATGCTAGGGTCGATTACGAGACCATGATTCGCAGGCACCTCGGGTTCGTAATGGGGATGAAGAGGCATGCAGTATGCTCGAAGTGCTTCTGGTGATGCTTCGCGCGCGTTAGTGAGGGTCTTAACGATGTTCGTGTTGGCGTACTCCTCCTACCTCTCCATATCCTACGCGAACCTAAAGCCGCTGCTAGATCGCTACCTACCGCTGCAACTACCGTTCAAGAGCATTGCTGTGGTTGGGGGCTTAATGTACGTGGTGTGGATATGCTTAGCGTACAGGCTTTGCGGCTCGGGCTTCGGCGTGGCTACAGCGCTCGTAACGGCATCGCTGTGCCTAGCTACGTCGCCGTGGTTCGGAGTCCTCAACCCATGGTGGTTCAGCGCGTTTGGAGTACTATCCTTCTTAGTAGCGGGCATCCTGTGCGAGAAAGTTAATGGAGCTGCAGCAAACGCGTGCTTCGCGCTAACCAACTGGATAGCCGCCTACGCCTACCGAGTAGCGCCAATATCGCTACCTCACGCAGTGCTAGGACTAGCGATAGCTATTGCCTCTGGCGCGCTTGGCGATGCGCTAGCTAGGGGGCTATCTAAGCTCCTATACTCAGCGAAGTTCCTTCGCAGCTACTACGAGTTCGTAGGGATCGCCAAAACCTAGCTAAGCCCGCGCTACGCTAGCGCTCCAACAACCCTCGCAAAACCCCGTACCGAACTAAGTTGCGTTAGGGGTAGTAGCGTTGCTGCTAATGCGCTAAGCGATCCCCGAGTAATCCGCGCGATTTTGCATCGAGCGCCGTTGACGGTAGAGGCGTGTAGAGCACCGCATCAACTGAACTTAATGTAGATCGCGATTTCTAGTAATCTAGGGGCTCGTGTATGGCATGCAGAAGCGAAGTAACTCAGTACCTACTCCTTAATAAGCACCTAGCGGCTCTCTACACCTTAATCGCTTACATCTCGTGGCAACTTCACGAGCTAGGCCATTGGATCGCGTGCAAGGTCTTGGGTATCGACGCTATATTCGGGTTCAACGAGTGGAAGATCGTGAGTAGTTACGGTCCCTTCACGCTAGCCATAGTTGCTGGCCCCTTAACTAACCTGATCCTCGCGGTTACGGGGCTCGCACTCATATGCTTCGCAAGCTCCTTAGCCGCTCGCATAGGGCTATTCCTACTACTATCCAACACATTCATAGACATAGGCGCCGCTCTAGTGAGTATCAAGCACGTAGTTGCTTACCCCAGCCTACAGGCTGAGCCTACGTGGAAGCTAGTACTCATTCCAGCATTCGTCGCGCTAACGTACGTAGGGCTTAAGGCGTATCGCGAGAAGCTAAGGCTAAGGACGTTGCTGGTCATGGCTGCGTTAACGGCGGTTCTAGCCGCCGCCTCGATACCTATGGACATAGCTACGTGGTCGTGTATAGAGCGCGGAATGCCGATATGTAGTCCTGTAGCGGGCATTTCGGCGATAGTAGTGGTTGTAAACGTCGTAGTAGCGATCATAACGGTAACCTACGTAGCGATGTATAGGGAGGAACTCAAAGCGATTAAATTGCGAACGAGCTCGAGCCGAGAGCGCTAAGGGTTGCTACGCTCAGTATAAGCGCTCGCCTTGCTAGTTCCCAAGGTGTTTACTGCTAACTTGGTAATGCCCACGAGCATCCTCGACTCACTATCGCTGGCCTTAGACAACAGCTAGTAGCGAATCTCGTTAACGGTGGGTATCGCGGTCCCCTAGCTAGTAGCTTAATATACCCCAACTCCCTCGGGCACGATGGTGCAGGTGGTTGTATATGGTGGTGCACAGCTGTTTGAGGAAGGCCATGGCTACCGCCGCCGTAATCGCGTTGATTATCGGGATCGTGGCTACGTGCTTAGCGGGGTTCTTTGCGTATCAAGCGTTTTCGCAGTGGTATAGGGCTCGAGAAGCAACGAAGTTTCTCGAGCTCGGGGCTAGCTACGTGAATAAGGAGCTCGACGCTTTTAGCAATGGAAATGCGTCGCTAGCACTCCACTACCTACGCCTAGCCGAGGAGTACCTAAACAAGGCTCTCGAGCTAGACCCTAAGCTAGGTATTGCTTACTACGATCTGTGCGTCGCATACGGAAACGATGGGCTATTCCATCACTACTACAAGCTACCCAACGACACTACGTTCCTACAAGCGATACCGTGGTACAAGGAGCACGGGGATCCAGAGATCTACCCCGGGTACCGCGGATCCGAGTGGATGAAGATAGCTCAGCAAGCGTTCGAAAAAGCCGTTTACTACTGCCGTAAGTGCCTCGAGTACCCCGATATCAAGGGGCTTTGCTACCTACAGCTAGGCGCTATCTACTACAACTACGTGGATAACTACACTGCTAGAAAGAACGTTGTGCTTAGGTACTACTTCGAGGCGCTCAAGTACATAGACCAAATACGTAGGTACGGCGGTAAGTACGGCGTATCCTCGCTCTACCAGAACATCGCTAGGACGTACCTAGCCATGGCGGAGCCGTGGATAGCCGTTAAGTGGTACTTAAAGTCGTTCTACACCTACCAGATAGACGCATCCGTAGAGCACCTAATATGGTCCCTAATAGACCTAGGCAATTGGAGCGGAGCTTACTGGGCAGCAATGCAGTACCTCAAGCACCCAGAGTGGGAAAGCGACTTGGGGTTGATGCCCGCTGCCATAGCGGCGTTCTACCTCGGGCTACCCTACTACGAAAAGGGCGATCTCGGTAGAGCGCTCGACTGGTGGAGCAAGGCGATTGAGTACTGCGACGAGATAATCACGAAGTTCGGCCCTTCATCTGATTACTATGGCGAGGCAGCTAGGCTTAAGGCGCTGATATACGTATACGAAGGGCTTTACTACGCTAAGCACGGGAACGAGAAGCGCGCTCTAGAGCTCCTAGAGATGGGTAAGAAGATGCTCCTAGAGGACGTTAAGGCCATGACTAGCCACATAGAGCACCCAACGATACCAGCCGAAGTACCCGGGTCTTACTACGAGCGAGCGCTATCCTACTACTACATAGGGATCATAGACCTCGAGCTCAACGAGACTAGCGAAGCGCTGAAGATGTTTAAGCTAGCTGAAAAGGACTTGCTGTGGCTAAGGAACCACCCAGGGGTAAGCAATAGGGAGGTCGCTCACAGGAACTACTACATACTGTCGTACATAGCCTTAGCAGGGCTCTACGTAAAGCTCTCTCGAGTACTCCACAACTCTACGTACATAAACCTCGCGAAGAAGGATCTAGAGGCTCTCCAAAAAGTGCTAATGACCAACCCCGAGCTAGAGGGGTGGAGGAAGTTCTTCGAAAGGAAGTACGGTTCGAACATCGCTAGCGAGCTATTGAGGAAGATGATGGAGGTAGGAGGCATACCCGTGTACTTCGGCGTCCTAGAGCACTAAGAAAAACAAGAAACTTTTCCGACTACCTACCCCTGAGGATCTTAAACGCCTTTACGAAGCTTATTCCCGCAGCTATGGCGGCAACGATAGCCGCGATCACGAAGTGAACGGCTAGCGCTGGGATGGACGCGGTCTTAACCGTTACGTACACGGGCGTGCACATCGTTATGCACCGCTAAGTATTATGTAGTGCACCTATAAATCCCTAACTCACTTCGAGCTTCACGCTGTACAACAAAAATACTCTTTCCACTGGTATCGTCTAGGAGCGGTCTTGCGGAGCGACGTCGTTGAGAAGCTAGTTGACGCTGTGTTGATATGCATTGAGAGGGTTAAGTTAGTCGATACATTCTTTACCTCGTGGGTACACGACGTATCTCAAGTCATTAGCAGCGGGGTGATCATGATTAGGGTCGTTAGCTATGGCTATGCGGAGAAAAGGGGAAAAACCATTGGTTTTACGGCGATAACTAGCCTTTCGGGCTTGGATAGCGATAGCCTTAGCCCGGTACTATGCAAAGTGATGTTCTCTGACGGTCGCATTCTCGAGGTTAGGCCTGAGGTTGAGCTATATGCGTGCCTTAAGGAGCTCTACCCTCCAATCCGAATCTACCGATTCTAACCCTAACCCGGAGCTCTCCATCCCAAACCTTCTTCATCTCCTCGTAGAGCCCCCTAGCTATCTCCTGCACGCTAGCGACGCTGTATAGGCTCTCCCTCCGCAAAACGATGCTAACGTCTAGCACCCCCCTCTTCTCCTTGTACTTAATGTCCTCGATCCTTAGGTTACCCTCGAACTTCACTAGTATGTATTCAGGCGCTGTCCCTAGAGCTATCCACATCTTCTTCTTGCTAGCTTCGTACGTCTTCGCATAGGTCTTTCTGTGGTGTACCGAGAGCCTAATGTCCTTGCTCTGCGTTGAGTACTGAAAGATCCTCTTGAGGACTACTAACCCAACTTCCTCCGGGCTATACAGCGGCTTACTCTTATCGCATATCACGTCCACCGTCGTGAACCGCTCGCCTTCGGCTATGGTCAAGTCCGTTACGGGTAGGCCTAGCCTCTTAACGTCGTCGAGGATCATCCTCCTAGCTTGGACAACGCTCATCCCCGGGCTCGGCATGGCTCGAGCGGTAGCCTCTTCAGCAACCCTAGGCTTAGCTACTTCAGTCGCTACCTCGAGCCCCCTCCTAACCTTGGTGAAGTACTCGACAACCGAGCTAGCGGCTGTTGCGAGCATGTTAACGTCTATCTCATAGAGCACCATCCTAATCCTCGTAGCCCTCGCTACCCTATCATCCTTAACTGCCTGCACGCCGTAAACTGTTTCTCCACCTAGCTTCAGTATGGCGGCTACCACCACGCCGTTGCTCACGTAGAGGCTCAGCGTCGCTTCAACGGGCTCCTCGATGTATATACGCGCAAAGCACATCTTGTTGCCGCACTCCCTCTCGATCAACTTAGCCACATCGTCGAAGCTCCCTAGGGAATACGTATTCAACAACGCGCCCTTTAGCACGATGTTGCTCTCAATCAAGGGGTTATCGAGTTCTCGGCTAGCCTTCTCAACTACATCGCTAACAGCCAGAGATAGGGGCAATACAGCCACCACCCCTTGACTTACCCGATAGAGATCCCAACCATCTAAACTATAAACGTTATCCCGTCCTAGACCTAGGCCTCTCGCGCCTTAATGCCGTGAACCCCCTCTAAATCGCGATAAGCTTCGAGGAGCTGAAGCGCGTCGAAGTAGTCGCTATCCCTTATAACGGGTCGAACCCTCCTAGCCCTATCGACTTCCGCTAGGTCTAGATCGATAACCCTAACGTCTTCTTCGCCTCTACGCAACTCTAGGACTACATCGCCTAGGGGTGCGACGACGAGCGAACCCCCTCCGAAGGTAATGCCGTCTAGTACGCCAGCGTTGTTAACCCACACGACGTAGCTCGTAGTCTCGATCGCCCTAGCGCGGGCTAAGGCGTGGAATAGCGGTACCGAGGTATCGGGGGAAGCGGAGATCACGATCATGATCTGCGCGCCTCGAAGGGCGTAGGCCTTGAATATCTCGGGGAAGAACATGTCGTAGCAAATCGCTACCCCGACCCTAGCGATGCCCATATCGAAAGGCTTTAGCTCGCCCCTAAACGGTCGAAACCACCTGTGCTCATCGAATATCGAGAACGTTGGTAAGTGCCTCTTCCTGTAAACGGTTGCGCTCCCGTTGAACGCTATTAGCGCTGAGTTGTATAGGAACCCCAGCTCGCTCTTCTCGGGGAACCCAACGATTATTCCGCAGCTCCTATCCCTAGACATCTTAACGATTTCGTTTAGAGCCTCGCTACCGGGTTTCTTCGCTAGCCTATAGAAGAGGTCCTGAATCGTGTACCCCACTAAGAACATCTCGGGGAAGACGTATAGGTCCCCGCGGTAACTCTCGATAACCTCCCTAAGCTTCTCAAGGTTCTTCTCCACGTTTCCCGGGGTAGGCTCTAGCTGCGCTAACACTACTCTAATCCTAGCCTTAGTGTACGGTGTAGAAGGGTGTGAGCACGCCAAGGAGATTCCCACCCCCGCCCCTCGACTACGACTACGCTGTGAAGAGGATTACGCAGTTCCTTAGGGATTACCTAGCTAGGTGCGGAGCGAAAGGGTACGTAATCGGGCTTAGTGGAGGGATAGACTCTTCGGTTACGGCTAGGCTACTCGTGGAGGCCGTGGGCAGCGATAGGGTATTCGCCTTAGTGATGCCGGATCCGAGGACCACGCCTCGAGAAGACGTTGAGGATGCGGTAGCCCTCGCCGAAGACCTAGGGATAGGGTTCGAGGTCGTGGACATATCCAAGATCGTGGATGCGTACCTAAGCGTAGCGCCCTTCGCCGACCCTAGCCACAAGCTATCCGTTGGAAACCTAAGGGCTAGGGTTAGAATGACGCTCCTCTACCTCTACGCCAATAGGTTTGGGTACCTAGTGTGCGGAACGGGCGATAAGAGCGAGATACTCCTCGGGTACTTCACTAAGTACGGTGATGGGGGCGTAGACGTGCTACCCATAGGCGACTTATACAAGACGCAGGTTAGGGAGCTTGGTAGGAGGCTCGGGTTGCCGAAGAGCATAGTGGAGAAGCCTAGTAGCCCAAGGCTGTGGCCTGGGCACATGGCTGAGGAAGAGCTTGGCTATAGCTACGAAGTGATAGACGCTGTTCTCTACAGGTACGTGGACCTGGGCATGAGTATCGAGGAGATAGCCGAGGATACGGGGCTAGAAATCGAGACCATCGCGTCGATCGTTAGGAGGGTTCACGCTAACGAGCACAAGAGGAGGACGCCGCCCATACCGAGGGTATCGAAGTGGTGCGTATTCACCGACTGGAGGCACCCAATAGAGCATCGCTTCGAGCCCAAGAGGTGAAAAAGGCTGGGGAGCAACACTTACTCGAAGTGATGATATGTAGCAAAGCTGATTGGGTGATGTGGGGCTCTCGACTGATTTTATCCAAGGTACCTCTTTAGGAATAGCAGCGCCGGTAGCAGCACCTTGACGGCATCGTCCATAGTCCTAATAACGTGCCCCATGTCTGGAGCAACGTGGAGTTCGAATACCTTGCCTAGCTCGAGTAGCCTAGACACGTACTTGAGCACGGGCTTTAGAGGAGTCCTACTATCGTTTTGAGGCTGTATAATGCATAGGGGAGCCCTAACGTTCTCTACGTACTTTATAGGGGATCGCTCCTCTAGGAGCTCCATCTTGCCGGCGAACAGAGTCTCAATGAACTTCTTGAAGATGGCGTCGCTAAGCTCGTACATCTCCACCCAGTCCGCTATAGCCGCGCCGGCAACGCCGCACTTCCACTCGCTAGGCTTCTTACCCAGCGCTAGCAGCGTTGCGTACCCACCGTAGCTATAGCCGAAGACGCACACCTCCCCCTCCTTCGCCAAGCTGCTCTCGACGCCCCACTTCTTGGCGTAGACAACGTCCTCTAGATCCCCACCACCTGGATCGCCTATGATCCTCCTCCTAAACTCCTCGCCGTACCCCGTCGACCCCCTGAAGTTGGGGGCTAGCACGTGGTATCCGCACGCTACGAGCGCGGCTATGCTAGCCCTCCACTCGTTAGCTACTTCAGCCCAGGGACCCCCGTGAACGTAGACAACGGCTTTCCCCGGCTTTGGCGAAGCGCGGCTCTCGATAACGTACATCGGGATCTCCAAGCCATCGAAAGACCTGTACTTAACGAACTTTGGCTCCCCAAGCCTTTCCCGAACGAAGTCTGGAAGCTCGTTCTCGACGAGGGTTCTCGAAGCGCCGCTAAGCGCATCTACCTCCACAACGTAGTGGGGATGCGTTAAGCTCGATACCGCTACCACGACCTTGCTATTGCTTAGGAACGCCGGGATCCCCGCAATCATTCCTCGGGGAGTCGGGATCTCCCTTCCGTCTAGGAATAGGCGCGATTCCCCATTCCTTACGGCTACGCACCACACCTTCTCCTCTAGGAACCCGAACGATACGTGGTGCGTTGGGTTGTAAGCACCGTAATCGCCATGGCTAAACGTAACCTCCTTAAGCTCTTTCGATTCGACATCGTATAGGTACAGCTTGGACTCGCCGGAAGCGTTGCTCTCGAACAGGATTCTGCTCCCGCTAGCTACGGGAGCTACGTTCACTGAGCCCGGCTTGGGGGTGTACACGCTTAGCTCGCTCTTACTCAAGTCGTACACGAATAGCTCGTAGCTAAAGGGGTCTCCCCTAAGGATCCCGAAGCCCACGACGTAGTTATCGCTAACGTCGGTAACCATGGCGATAGCGTTGATGGAAGCGAGCCCCTCGCACGAGCCATCCCACCTAGCTAGGTACAAGTCGATGCTCTTCTCCGTAGCCGCGGTGAACGCTATCTTGCTCGCGTCGAACGCTACTCCAAAGACCCTAGCTAGGGGAGAGTCAATCTCTATCCTCTCCCCTTTATCTAGATCGAGAGCGAATAGCTTGTGAAGCTCCCTACCCTTAGCAACGTCGATGCCGTAGACCAACCTATTCACGGAGCCCTTAACCCGGGGGACGACGCTAACGGGCTCGTCGACGAGGCGCTGCATAGACCTAGTAGAGGGGTCTAGCAACCATACACTGTAGAAACCATCCCTATCACTAAGCAGTGCAACCCTATCGCGGGGTAGCGTCCCTAGGGTTGCGTACGTGGGTATCGATACTACGACTCTAAGAACCTTAACGACGTCCTCAACGACGTTGGGGGAGATCAAGTTCAGCCCTAGCTCAGCAACGCGTTGTGCGTAGATAAGGGTTGGCGTGCTTCATCGAGGTCACTACCTAGCGAGGTACGTGATCATCCCTCTCAGGCGGAGCTAGTCGGTTATTCTAGGCGCTAGCCCGGGAATAAACTAAGCGCTATTCACCCAAATCGCTCTCCCCACGACCCCGCGCCTTCAGTAGCTCCATGCCGTCTCTAGGATCGATTTCGAATAGCTCGCGCCTCCTAGCCTCAAGTAAATCGGGTTCGAGCCCCATGAACTCCGAGGCTAGGAGGATCCTCTTGCCGAGCTCCGCGGCCTTCTCGAAGACGAGCTTGAGCTTTTCGCGGTACTCGAGTTCGCGAGCACTGTGGTGATCGAGTACCAGTAGCTCGATCCACGGCATTTCGAGGACCTTAACTAGGTTGTTAAGTGACTTCTCGAAGCTCTTCAACCCGAACTTATACCCAACTAGGTAGGTTGGGGGACCATCGACGATCGCTATGCGAGGCTTGCAGACGTTGAAGTGCTCTAGCTGCTCGTCCAAGGGGAGACCCTCTACGTCTGAAGTGTATAGAACCCTATCATCGCCATCGTCTACGCACACCTCGAGAACGTAGCCAAGCCTAGCGCTCTCGCCGTGCGGCACGGGCTTCGATATCGAGATCCGGGTCCCGCCAACGGCGATCTCGATCCCATCCCCTACCACGACCTCTCGAGCGAGGTCCTTAACTAGCTTGAGGAACCTATGCGCCCTAATCCTCTGAGACGCGTTGATCTTAGACCCAGGGTTCTTAACCACGAGCTTCTTCCCTCGGAACACCGCTAGATCCATGAACCTACCGGGGTCGTGGTGATCGTAGTGGTAGTGAGTTATCACAACGATGTCGCTATCCCTAACCCTATCCTCGATAACCTCGAAGACCCTGAATAGCCTCTCGACCTCGAGCCTATGGGGAGGCAAGCCGTATCTTCGAGGCGCTAGGGCTGCGGACGGGTCTATGACTATCGTTGCGTCCTTAGTCCTAACTACCGTAGCCATCGACCTAACCCCCATGCTCTCGAAGGCTAGTAGCTCTATCTCCACCTTCGCCTCGCCGGGGTAGCAATGAGTTAGCGAAGCGTTTAAGCACGTCGCGAATCGAGCGAGTTGATAAGCTAGCTACTTAGAGGCTGATTGGGGATGAGCGCGGGGCTGCTGCCTGACGAAGTGATGACCCTTTAATGGGGGCGACCCGCATACTACGGCTGTCGGTAGCCATGTGCCGAATACTGGCGCTCACGTGCGTTAACTGCCGCGCGCTAGACCTAGCCATAAGGGAGTTCATCAAGTCGTGGGTTAGGGCCTCCAAAAGGGATCGACGCCTCTTCCTAGTGAGCAAGGGCTCTAGGATTAGCCACGACGATGGCTGGGGCTTCGCGCTAGCCCTGAGGAGACGGAGTTCGTGGGGTATAGCCTGGGATAGATCGATGCTCCCAGCGTTCTCTCGAGAATCGCGAGCAGCGCTTTCGCAGGTAGTTAAGTGGGTTCTGGGGAGCGAAGAGGCTATCGCTATCCTCCACTCTAGGGCTTCGAGCATTGGCGAGCCTCTCGGCGTGGAGGCGACCCACCCCTTTAGATACGATGTTAGGGTTGGGGGTACCGAGGCAACGATATTCTTTGCGCACAATGGCGGCGCCGATAAGGATGCGCTGAGTAGGGAGCTCGGGGCGCCTAGGCATAGGTATAGCGATAGCTACCTCCTCGGGCTGTACATAGCTAGGGAGATTGAGAAAGCCGGCTCCCTAGACCCGGACGGGGTCTCTACGATCGTGGCTAAGAGCGTAGCTAAGTTCTGTAGGAAGAGCGATGGTAGGAAGATCGGGGGGATCACGGTGACGATGGTGGTTAGCGACGAGGGTGCGTACGCGATAGCAACCTCTTGGTACGACGAGGGTGACGAGCTTCGAGCTGCTTACTACGAACCTTACCTCGCTAAGCTCGAAATCCGTAGCTCCTTCGGCGAGGCTAAGCTATGCGTCTTCGCATCGCCAACCGTCGTAGACGAGCTCGGGATAGAGCCTAGCTACCTAGAGAAGCTAGGGTCCTCGAGCATCGTTATTTTGAGGGGTGGACGCGCAGAGGTTCGTAGCTACGAAACGTAGTACGCGTACTCGCTCTCCTCCTCCACATCTATTATCTCGGGGTTCTCGAGCTCGCTTAGGTACTTCCTAGCTAGCTCCTCAGCTTCGTCAACGCTCACCTCTACGAACCTAAGCTGCGTTCCGGGCGGGCACTGCGCAACCCTATCCACGTCTGGGGGAACTACGTGGAGCGCTATGGCGTACCCACCCGTGGTTTGCGAATCGGACATTAGGATTATGGGGAGCCCGCTGGGCGGCACCTGGACGTAGCCGCGGTCCACGGGTAGGCTGGGTAGCCTACCTAGCTTCTTAGCGCTTTCGAGCTTAGGCCCATCGAGTCGATACCCCATTCTATCCGATTGCGGGGTTACTACGTACGTAGACCTAAAGAGCGTGTCTATATCGTCGAAGAGCTCGTGGTGAACCCCCTTAGTAACCCTGATCTCGACGACGCCTCGCGGAAGGTTCCTAACCCTCACGTAGTCTGGGGCAATACGCCCGCTTACTCGCTCCCAAACACCATCCACGTCGATGGCCTTGAGCGGTACGAGGTCTCCGGGTCTTAGGTACCTACCCTCGAGGCCTCCGAACCCCGCGCGGGAATACGTTGATTTACTGCCTAGAACGGGCTCAACGTCTATACCGCCCGCGAACGCTATGTACGTAGCGAACCCGCGTAGCGGTGGCGATACCCTTAGCCTAGACCCCTTCCTAACCCTAATGGGTTGCCACTCCCTAACTTCCTCGCCATCGACTTCGACAACGCACTTAGCCCCCGTAACCGCGACCACTGTATCGACGCGAAACGCTAGCTCTATCCCGCTCCCCAGAACCTCTAACACGGCTTCCCGAGGATCGTTACCAACGAGAGCGTTGGCGTAGGCAGCGGAAAGCTTATCGAGAGCGCCGCTCACTGGAACGCCTAAGGCTCTATACCCCTTCCTACCGAGATCCTGAACCGAGGTTATTCCGCACGAAATTACCTCGGCCACCCTATTCACCCCCGCACATCGCCGATGAATACCCCCTTGAGCTCGCGGAACTCCTCCTCGCTAATCCTGTAGAACTCCACTAGGTCCCCGGGCTTGATGGGGGTTGGGGGATCCCTCTTAGGATCGAACATCCTCAGCGGCGTCCTACCGATTAGCCTCCACCCACCCGGGCTATCAACTCCGTAGACCCCCGTTTGCTTACCAGCGATACCCACCGAACCCGCTGGCACCCTCGTCCTGGGGCTGGGTAGCCTAGGCGCGGCTATCCTATCGTCTACGTCGCCTAAGTATATGAATCCCGGGGTAAAGCCGAGCATGTAGCATACGTACCTCCTCGAAGTGTGTATGCGAATAACCTCCTCTGGATCCAAGCCAGCGTGCTCGGCAACGCTATTTAGGTCGGGCCCGTACTCACCCCCATAAACCACCGGAATCCTGAATAGCCTAGGCCTTAGTATGCGCGAAACGTCTACGGACCTCGATTCATTCCAGCACTCCTCAACGAGCTTAACCAACGCATTCCTATCGATGTGCCTCGGGTCGTAGAATATGGTTAGGGATGCGTAAGCAGGAACGACCTCCTCTACGCCAACGACGCGCCCCTCCCGCACCCTCTGCAGAATCGTGTAGTATAGGGCGTGAACGAGCTTATTGCACTCTAGGCTAACCTCGTTGCAAATCTCGACGTGTACTACGTACCCACCGCTAGCGGCGATGCGGGGCCTATCGTATACGGGCATGGCTATGCGCGCCTAACGAACTCCCTTAGCGGTGCAACCCTTATCCCAACCTCCTCGAACCTCTCCCTAAGCTTCTTAGCCATCTCGACGGCGTGAGGCGAGTCGCCGTGGATGCATATGGTGTGGACCTTGATCTCGATCTCCTTGCCGTCGATAGTTCTAACCTTCCCCTCGCTAACCATCCTAACCGCGCGCTCAACTGCTTCCTCAACGCTCTTAACCAGCGCCTCGGGGTGGCTTCGCGGCACCAACCTCCCATCGCTCCTATAGTTTCTATCCGCAAACGCCTCGAACGCAACCGCAATCCCGTGCTCTTCGGCTACGCGATGCATTTCCGAGCCGTAGGGCGCTACGAGTATGAGGTTGGGATCGAACGACTTTATGGCCTTGACGATGGCCTCCGCGTAGTCCCTTCTAACCCACGCCATGTTGTACATAGCTCCGTGGGGCTTAACGTGCTGAAGCTCGATCCCCTCCGCGCGCGCAATTGAGTAGAGCGCGCCTATTTGGTACAAAACGTAGTTCTCTAGCTCCTCCGCAGAAACCTCCATAGCCCTCCTGCCGAAGCCCATGAGGTCCGGGAACCCTGGGTGAGCCCCAATCGCTACGCCCTTCTCCTTAGCCAGCCTAACGGTTCTCCTCATTACGACGGGGTCCCCGGCATGGAATCCGCACGCAATGCTTGCGGACGTTATGTAGTTAAAGAGCTCCTCCTCCTTACCGAGCCTCCACCTACCGAAGGACTCGCCAGAATCGGAATTTAGATCGACATAGAGAGGCATAGAGCCCCAAAACACGCTTAGGCTAGATCTAGTAATAAGCGGGCTTCAGTGCAGGTCAGCTTCATCACTAGGTCAGGAGTTGAAAGGCAGAGGCTCATCACCTACACGACCCTAGAGCTTACCTAGCTAAATACGTTTAAGTAAGCGTGGTATGGGGGAGCGAGAGCGCAATGAGGCTTAGGGTTCTTAGGAAATTCGATCCTTGGGGTAGCCCGCTATGCACGTGCCCACCCAAATACAGCCTACAGCCCTATACCGGTTGTAGCCATATGTGCCTATACTGCTACGCTACGAGCTACATAGGTAGGAAGCCCTCGAAGCCCAAGAAGGACTTCATTAAGAACCTAGCCCTCGATTTGCTTAAGGCGGATCCCAGCCTACCCATAAGCATGAGCAATAGCAGCGATCCGTACCCGCCGGAAGAGAGTAGGTTGTTGCTAACGCGCGAAGCGATTAAGGTTATCGCGAGGCACGGCTTTAAGCTACTCGTAGTCACGAAGGGCTCCCTCGTAGCTAGGGACGCGGATCTGCTGAGCAGAATGAGGGCGGCGGTAACCATCACGATAACCACCATGGATAGCGGGCTAGCATCCATAATCGAGCCGGGGGCGCCTCCACCTAGGCAGCGAGTCGAAGCAATTAAGACGTTGATAAAAGCGGGCGTGCCCACGGGGATAAGGCTCGACCCCGTAATCCCGTGGCTAAACGACGACGAGCACCAGATTAAGGAGGTTCTAGAGACCGTGAATAGCCTAGGGGTAAAGTTCGTAGTGACATCGACGTTCAAGGCTAGGCCCGATTCGCTCAAGAGGATGTGCAACGCCTTTCCCGACATGTGCAGGAAGTGGGAGCAGCTCTATAGAGTCGAGGGAACGTGGATTCACGGATACTGGTACGCGCCCGTTAACGTGAGGAAGAACCTACTGAGGAAAGTGGTAGAGATAGCCAGGAAGCTGGGAATGGAGTACGCAACCTGTAGAGAAGGGTTTAGGGGTAGGGAGTGGTTCACGGCGAAAACGTGTGATGGAACTCACTTAATAGAGCGGAGCATTAATGAACTCGCTAACAAGAGCTATTTTAAGGATTAGTCGAACCGGGGGCAGAGATGAGTACGCTAAGCGATATCGAGCTCAAGAAGAAGATACTGCGGTTGCTCGAGGTAGATGAAGAGTTTAGGCTTGCTGTTGCTGCTAAAATTGGTTTGCTCGAGATTTTGAGTGAGTTGAAGAAGCTTAGGGAAGACTTTAACAAGTTGTTTCAGAAGAGTCTCGAGCACGATAAGCGCTTTGAAGTAATCGAGCGCAAGTTGCTTGAACACGATAAGAGATTCGAGGA
>CAZRDH010000039.1:0-4874 GCA_964598805.1 uncultured Desulfurococcaceae archaeon
TGGATACCATGAGCTATGTAAACACTCCTTAATCATCAGCCTTGCTATGGTCTCGTAGACCATCAACCGAAAGCTTTTTAAGATACTGAATACCTTGGCAAGGAGGCTCTTGCCAAGAAGTACTTGGTTAGGGATGTGCTAGGGTTGATTGGTGTGGTACTTGGTTAGGTTGTTATTGGGCAGTGTTTGCGGTAGGTGCAGTACCTGCATTTGTTTGGTATTGGGTTTACTGGTGGTGGTTCTGGTGATTCTATTACTTTCTTGATTTTGTCTATGGTTCTCTTTATCCATTCTAGGTCTTGTTGCGTTACCTCTATCTCTATGGCTTTAGTCCCTAGTATCAACATGGCTTTTCTTACTGGCGCTATTTCGGCGTTTGCTATTGCTGCGTAGGTTAGTAGCTGTGCTTTGAAGTGTTGCCATCTCTTCGTTTTGAATGCCTTTACTTCGGCTACTACGAGGTGCTTCGACCCCGCTACGATGTCTATGTATCCGTGGGCTCCGAGCTTCTTTGACGCTACGAATACTTCGTATCTCCTAGGTGTTGGTAGGGAGAACCTGTTGGCTACTTCCTCGAGGTTTCTGCTCTTTCTAAACTCGAGGCCTCTCTCCATCGATGGGGTTAGCTCTGGTTGGGCTCCGTAGTTGTGGATTATCCACGGTATGGCTGGGCACCAGAGGTACTCCTTGACCATGGTGGCGGGTATGGATTTACGTAACTCGTATGACGCTCCTATCAACGGTGGATTCACCCACTACGATCCTTCTATCCCACTCTAGGTCGCTAACCACGATGATGTGCATAACGTCCGTTCGCGGGTCTAGGACCTTCCTAGCGAACCTCTCTACGTCTCTAGCTAGCGCTATCCCTCCCCTAGCTACGTAAACGCTTCGCTGGATCCTAGAGAATCCCTTGGCTAGGAGCCACTCGGCTACCCTAAGCCTCTTCGCGTCGTCCGAAATGTCGTAGGCTACGATAACCCGAGTCACTTCCACCACTCCTCGACGAAGCCGTTGTAGTGGGAGAAGCTCCTTAGGGCCCTAGCTAGCTTTAGGGCGTGGCTCTTGATGTGGTCCGCGAGCTTCTTCGCCTCCCCGCCCCTCTCCCTACACCTCCTCTCCAACCACTTAAACAGCTCCTCAACGAGCTTAGCCCTAGTCGAGCGCGTTAAGAGCCCGTTCTCTAGCTCTGGCCTAAACCCCTTCCTAACCATGTTCAGCAGGAGGCTATCCACGGCGCTAACCCTAAACATCTCGATGAAGTCGAAGGTTAGCACGGGCTTACCGCTCCTATCCACGTGGAGGAACCCGGCGAAGGGGTCTAGCCCAGCCATGGCTAGCCTCTTGAAGCACTCCCCGTATAGAACTCCGTAGAGGTAGTTTAGGGAGGCGTTAACCGGGTCGCAACCATCTTGATCCCTACCCCCGAACCCTAGCTCGCTGGGGATTAGGCAGGCTATGGCTCCCCAGTAGATCCTCGCGGCGACCCCCTCGATCCCCATAATGCTCTTCCTAGCCTCCTCGATGCTCCCCGAAACCCTCTCTACGTCCAGAGCCTTCTCCTCGACCCTCAACCCCTCTTCCTCGAGCCACTTCTCCCCCAGGGTCTTCGATAGGTACTTGAGGAACCCTCCCTGGTTAAGGATCTTAGCCTTAGCGAAGCTCTTAGCGTAGCTAAGGGCTAGCTCGCTAGACGCGTAGGCTAGGTACTGAGCCCTCCTCGTATCCACGGTCCTCGTTATCCACGGCGGGCATAGGCTAACCATTGGCACGCCCCGCGGGTCTAGCACTAGCAGGTCGATGCCGCTCCTAGCCAAAGCCCTCAGGGCGGCGCTAGTTATCGAAACCCCTCCGCTCACGATGATAACCCTATCGACTTCGCTAACGGGCACGACCTTAGCGCCGCTCCCGCTCTTCACCACTACGCACCCCCTCCTAACCCCTATCCTAACGCCGTAGCCCTCGACTACGAGCAGCCTAGGCATGGCCACCACCTAGGCAAACCCTTCGGTAGGGGCACGTAGGTGGGCACTTAGGGGGCTTCGGGGGCTCTACGTCGCTTAGCAGCACGTCTATAGCTTCGTCGCGTAGCTCGAGGAACTCCTTCCTGAGGGAGTCGTCTACGTACACGGGGTAGACCCTAACGCTAGACCCATCCCCGTTCACGGTCACGACGAGGCCGAAGTCTATGGGTATCTCGAGGAAGCTCTCGAGAGCCATAGCGTAGCCGGCTACGGCGATAGCGTACTCCCTCCTAAACGACCCGTACTTAAGCTCGATGACTACCGACCCCTCGAATAGAGCGTCAACCCTTAGGTACCTCGATAACCCGATCGAGGAGCCGTCTACCACCATCTCCGTTACGGCTACGGGGCACCCGAGCTCCGAAACCATAGCGCTCCACAGGAAGGCGAACCCCTTGCACACGCGGCGCAGAGCCTCATCGCACTTAAACTCCCTAGAGCATAGCCTAGCCCCAACCTCGTAAGCGTCCCAAGGATCGTAGCCAGAGAGCACCGCCCTCGCAACGACCCTCGAAGTCTCGTGGAAAGCCCTGTGGATAGCCGCGCCCTTCTTCATAGCGTCGCTAACCTCGATGGGGATCCCCTCCCTCTTCCTAAGCCATAGGTCCCTACCCGTTGGACACTGCCTGTAAACCACGTCCCACATCGATAGGTCTAGGAAAGCGCGTGGCCTAACCGGAGGCTCCGAACAGCGGTACCCCCTAAGACACTCGTCTACTGGGCTAGCCTGCCTACGGCTATGCACCTTCCTAAGGGCTCGAACAACGCCCCACACACTCAACACGATTCAACACCCGCTCACCACCCTCGCTAGAAAGCCCTTCTCTACACCATGCCTAGCCCTGCAAACCCGCGGAGCCCCCTACGCTACCCGGCAACGCCTTCGCTACACCTAGCCCCGCGCCCGGGGGCTCGAGGAGCCGTCGCGGCGGGGGTTGGGCTCAGGTGTTACCCAGCTTATTTAAGCTAGGTGTTACTTACAGCGCGTGGGTGAGGTAATACCGTGGTGCTACGCACGCTCTGCGTAAAGGTTCCGGAGGAGTTGTTGAGGAGGCTAGAAGTCGTTAGGAAGGAGCTAGGGGTTTCGGTAAGCGAGGAGGTTAGGGCTTTCCTCGAGGCTAGGGTTAGGGAGCTCGAGAGGCTCGTAGCGTTGAAGAGGGTTAGAGAGCTGCTAGGGAACGAGGTTCGCGCCCCGCTGGGCTTCTCCGAGGGGGCTACGGTGATGGTTCGTGATAGTGCTAGACGCGTCAGCCCTACTCAAGTTCGTGGCTAGGGAGCCTGGGTGGATCGACGTAGAGATGCTCATCGCTAGGGGCTGCGCAACCCTATACCTAGCGGTATCGGAAGTAGCGCTAGCCCTCGAGCTAGGCGTTAGGCAGGGAGCTCTAGACCCGGGCTACGCCCGTAGATCCCTCGAGGCGCTCGAGGAGTTGCTGAGGTCTAGAGCGATAGAGTTGCTCGAGGACTACAGGTTCGCTGTTAGAGCCCTAGAGATCTCGCGTAGCCGTAGGCTCGGAGTACTCGACTCCATGTACGTAGCCGCAGCCGAGGAGCTCGGGGAGCTAGCTACGTGCGTCAAGAGGCAAGCGCTCGTAGCTAAGGAGCTGGGGATCAAGGTCGTGCTGCTCTAGGGCGACGAAGCGAAGATATCTACGCGCCGCGTAGATAGGGAGGGGAGCGAAAGTGCTCTTAGTCTTCACCCTAGGCTTCCACGCAGACCACGTAATTAGGAGGCTCGTAAGGATAGACCCATCAACCGTCGAGGCAATCAACATAGTTACGGCTAGACCCGTAGTCAAAGCGGTTAAGCAGGCGTACACCGAGATCGTGACCATAGTCGATAGGACTAGGCTACCACCGCCAAAGCTAATCGATATACCGATAGAGAACCCAGCTACAGCTACATACCTACTCTACAGGCTTTGGAAGGACTATAGGCACATAGTAGCCGACCTAAGCGGGGGCATGAGGCCCGTAGTAACCATAACCCTCTTAACGCTAACGCTCCTAACACAGCGAAGCTACATCGAGCTATACGTATCGGGAGAAAGAGAGGACGCAGCCGAAGCAAGGATACCGCTAAACGTAGTCAACTACGCGATAACCAAGACGCTAAGCCACGAAAAGATAGAGATCCTACAAACACTACTCAAAACACCCGGCTTAACACAACACCACCTAGCGCAAATACTAGGCAAGACGGAGAGAACCATTAGGAACCACCTAAGCGAACTAAAGAAGTACGAACTAGTAATAGACAAAGAGAAGAAGCTCTACCCAACAGACTGGGCCAAACTACTAATAGAACTAAACCAGCCATAACCAAGGCAAGCAACCCCTTGCCAAGATATTCAGTATCTTAAAAGGTTTTCGCTCGATGGTCTCCTTAACCATCGCTCTTACAATGGTTAAGGAGGGTTTGCATAGCTCATGGTATTCACTTGGCAAGGTAATAAATTGACTCACGAAACCATAGGGCCCGAAGGAGCTATGATAATGAGATGGTCAAGGAGTCAACGAGGATTTAAAAGCTTTTGAGAAGCAATCAACTTAAATACTTGGGACGCTAAGAAGGACCGCGGATCAAGCCGCCATAGAGCAGAATCCGAAGAATGGAATTGAAAGTTTATCCACGCTACCATCATTACGCAGTTGTACGTGCTCAAGCTAGAATCCGAAGAATGGAATTGAAAGTCAACCTCCTAGCCTCACCAATCCTAGCTAGGTACGCTAAGCGGAATCCGAAGAATGGAATTGAAAGGCGAAACCACAGAGTAACCACAACTAAAAAGCTTTAATCAAAATAAGAATCCGAAGAATGGAATTGAAAGGATAGAGGAGAGGTATGGG
>CAZRDH010000040.1:0-5289 GCA_964598805.1 uncultured Desulfurococcaceae archaeon
TAGGCTCGCTAGGAAGGCGATAGAGTTCGGCGTTCAGGTAATGATAGAGGGCCCCGGGCACATGACGATGGATAGGATAGTAACCGACGTCAAGCTCATGAAGAGCCTGAGTGGCGGCGTCCCTTACTACGTCCTTGGCCCGCTGGTCACCGACATCGCGCCAGGGTACGACCACATAGCCGCCGCCATCGGGGCCGCTATAGCCGCAGCTAGCGGAGCCGACCTAATATGCTACCTAACCCCCGCTGAACACCTATCGCTTCCCAACCCCCAGCAGGTTAAGGAGGGGCTGATCGCCGCTAAGATAGCTGCCCACGCTGGAGACCTAGTTAAGCTCGGGCCTCGCGCCGCTGCGTGGGATATAGAGATGGATATCGCTAGAGCTAAGCTCGACTGGAGAAGGCAGCTAGAGCTAGCAATAGATAGGAGGAGGGCCGAGGAGATATACACTCAGTTCAGGCAGAGCATATCCTCGTGCACTATGTGCGGCCAATACTGCGTGTTCTTAATACTCGATAAGTACTTGAAGCAAAGGGAGGAGCCTACGAAGGAAGAGCTTATAGAAAGGTTCTTGAGAGCCCCCTTCCCAATACCCTAGGGTGATTCGCGTGACCTACCCATGGGTTTGGAGCACGTGGGTTAAGTCCCCCGTGCTCAAGAGCAAGAAGCTCTTCATAGTATCTGCTTGCCTACCCAACGTGAACCCGAAGCTCTTCGAGGAAATATCGAGGCAGGGAACGGTCCTCCTAGCGTGCCCTGAGCGCGAACCCGCTACGCACTACGGGAAGATAGCTAGCATGCTTAGAAGTAACGAGGAGTTCATTGAGGAGCTCATAGTGATAACGATAGACGGTAGCCCGCACTGCTTTACCCTACAGGCTAGCGTTAACGAAGCTGAGTACATACTGGGTAGGAAGGTTAAGAAGAAGCACTACGTGTTAGTGGATGGGAAGGAGCTCGTAGAGATAGACCCCGTAGCGATAAGGGTCGCTAGGTACCTTCACATAGTCGATAAGCTCGTTAAGGAGCGTAGGGAGCAAGTTGAGGAAGAGCTTAGGAAGCATAGCTTAGAGCATAGAAAGGTTAGCTCGTATAAATAGCCTACTCAACGTATATACCTGGTTTTAGCGGTAGCGCAACCTCTTTCTTACCTCCGTAGCTAGGCGCTTCCGGATCCAGCGCGCTAAGCACCTCAACGCTCCTTGCACCAACCTTCTTCGCTATGTAGCTGCTGAGCTCCTTAAGGGCCTCTACCTCGTCTATGCATGCACGCAGCGCGAGCTCCTTAAGCTCGTCGCTCATCTCCTTAACGAGCTTTAGCATCCTTTGAGCAACCTTAAACGCCTTATCCTTAGGCAGCCCCGCCTCAACTAAGGCGCTACCCACATCCCTTACGCTAGCACCCTTAATCGCCTTGTCCACGGCGCTGCATACCGATGATGGGTAGGCATATATGACTACCCTCTCGATCCTCTCCCGCTTCGTCGCCCTAGCTATGCTCCTAATATCCTCGATAACCCTAGACGCTAACTCCATTGATAACAGGGCCCCGTAATCGAGCTCCTCATCCCTTACCTCAGGCCACTTAGCTAGCGATACAAAGCCCTCGCCCCCAATTCTATGCCAAAGCTCTTCAGCTATGAAGGGAGTGAATGGGGCTATAGCGCGAACCCACATGCTGACTATCTCTTTAGCAACCCGCTCGCTAGGCTTCTCAACTGTGGATAGGTACTCCTCCACAACTTGCGCTACTTGGCTAAACACCTTGATCGCCGCAGACCTAATCCTAACGCTCTCTAGATCAAGCGTGGCATCGCGCACTAGCTTCGCAACCTTCGATAGCGCCCACCGATCGATTACACCGTTATCGACGTTCGCAGCCTTCGATAGGAGGCTCTCTATCAACTCGTGCACTCGGTGTATGTACCCCACGGCGATCTTCATCAAGTCGTCGGTAATCTCGAAATCCTGCGGCACCTCCGCCCCTATAGCCATGGCTAGCCTAGTGGGGTCGGCACCCCACGTGCTAACTAAGTCCTTTAGCAACACTATGTTGCCACGCGACTTACTCATCTTTCCGCCTCGCAGCAATACCCATCCATTCGCTATGATCCCCTTAGGCCACTTGCTCTCGGGAAATATCGCTGCGTGGTTGAAGATGAAGAACGTTAGGTGGTTCGGTATCAAGTCCTTGCCGCTAACCCTCCAATCGAGTGGGTACCAGTAATCAAATTCGCGCTTAATCTCCTCGATCTTCGAAGCTTCTACTCCAAGCTCCTTAGCAACGTCCTCTGCGCTCCCAATACCGAGCAGTACGTAGTCCCAGAACCTCTCGCTCAGCTTCTCGGGGTCCACGCCTAGAGCCCTGATCTTGTGTATCACCGTGTAGAACGCCATGTATATAGTCGAATCGCTTAAGCTCTCTATAATCCACGTTGGGTCCCAGGGCAGGGGCACGCCTAGCCCCCTAGTTCGAGCGCACGCCCTTTTCCTCAGCCAGTCGATGGTTGCTAGGAATTGCGCGCGAGCCTCCTCGGGGATTATCTTCATGGAGTTGAGTAGCTTCTTTGCGAGTTCCTTCCACTTGGGATCGCCGTAGTTTAGGAACCACTGGTTCTCGAGGACCTTGACAACGACCTCGGCGCCGCACCTACAGTACACGGGCTTATTAATCAATTCGTACACGATCCTAGCATCGCCGTTGCTTATTAGGGCATCGCGAACCCGTTCCCTAGCCTCCTGAACGCTAACGCCCTTCACCAACTCGGCGAGGCGGCGATAACGAGCTGTTATCGGCACAGCGCTATCGAGGTTCTCGATCATGCGCCCCCTGCTCAGCTCCGTAGAGTAAACGAACTTCGTCGCCTCTTCGAGCTTCTCGCTATCCTCTTGGCTAAACACGGAGTACTTCCTAAGTGCGTAGAGCGCTAGGGGCTCGCTAACTGCGGGAACCTCGATTATCTTCCTAGGCTCGAGGCCCTCCACGAGCTTGCAGACGTCATGCTCGTCGCTACCCTCGCTACACCTCTTCTTCAAGTCGATGAGCGCCGCAGCATCGTATGGAGCGTGAGCGGGTACTGACATCACCACGCCCGTTGCGAACGATGGGTCTACGAAGCTCGCTGGCAGTATAGGCACTTCCTCGCCCGTAACGGGGTTGCGAACCGTTTTGCCCACGAGCTTAGAGCCCTCGAAGCACTCAAGAACCTCGAACTTGAGTTGATGCTTAAGCCTCTCGCAAGCCCTCTCCCCTACAACCCACTTCGTCCCATCGTCGAGCTTTATCACGCAGTAGCGCTCGCTAGGATTTACCCAGAGGTTCGTTACCCCAAAGACGGTCTCTGGTCTGAGGGTCGCGGTCGGGTAAACGACGTCTCCATCAGTAAAGTGTATCGCTACGAACTCACCTATGTCTGGCTCCTTATCTCCCTGAGTATCGTGAGCGCCTACAGGCATTTGGTGCTTTGGACACCACCCAACGGGGTGGCTGCCCCGAACGATGAAGCCCATATCGTTGAGCTTCTTAAACTGCCAGTGAATAAACTTGCGGAACTCCGGGTCTATGGTTGTGAACTCTCTTCGCCAGTCAATCGATAAGCCATACTCCTTAAACACCCTCTTGGACTCCTCATGGAAGTACCTAGCCATGAACAGCGGATCCTTCATCTTCTCCACGAGCTCTGGAGGAACATCGAATTTCTTGATGAGCACCTCGATGAAGCTCTTATCACCGCTAGCAACCCTCTCAGCCATGGCTAGGATGGGCGTCCCCGTGTAGTGGAAGCCCATGGGGAACAACACGTTGTAGCCTCGCATCCTCCAGAACCTCGCTAGAACGTCGGCCACTAGATACGTCCTACCGTGACCCATGTGAGCCGGGCTATTCGGGTACATGAACGCCGCGGTTATGAAGAACTTCGGCCTAGATTCATCGGCATCCGCTTCGAAAACCCTAGCCCTCTCCCACTCGGCTAGCCACTTACGCGAAACGCTCTTTAAGTACTCGACGAAGTCCATGACCTTAGCAATAGTTGACCCCGAGCTACGGGTGCTCACAGCATACCCTAAAAAACGCTGTTGGCTTTGTAGGGGGCCGTGTATTCACGTGCATACCTCCATCGTAGGAAGGGCGATACGGTTAAGAGCCAGCTAGCTACCCAACAACCCTACGACGGAAGTGGTCTAGGTATGGGTGAGGACATCGTAGAGGAGCTCATAAGGAGCCTACTCCACGTAGATACGATCGTGGTATCGTATCACGGCGTAGTGGTCCCGCCAGTAATACCTAGGTTCAGGGCTCTACCCGATGAAGCGGTAATAGACTTGCTAACTCAGTTGCGCAGGAAGTACAAGGTGATTCTCGTATCGTTTAGGTCGTACAGCGCTATCTACAAGACTGCTGATTCCTTCGACGCGTCTATATGTTGCAATGGGTGCGAGATAGTTACTCCCGAAGACATTATAGTGCCTAGGAAGACCGAGGAGTACACGCACATGGTTCTAGACGTATTTAGGAAGTTGCGAGACGCTCCAGACGTAACGATCGAGTTGAGGAAGACGAGGTTCGGCGACGCCGTAGGGCTATCCATAGAGTGGAACGGTTCCTTAAGCACCTCTTCACAGGACCTCATATACGGCATAGTCGGTCAAGTGAGTCAGAGGAGAACCACTTCGTCTAAGTGCCTAACGGTTTATGCGGACATGAATAGCAACTACATAGAGATCTTCGCCCCCATATGCCGGAGGGCTCGAGCGCTAGAGATCCTGAGGAAGCTCATGGATTTAGGCAGGATTGCTTACATTGGTGAGGGGCTCATAGATAACGAGGTTCTTAGGAGCGTTGACGTGCCCATAGCGGTAGTCCACGAATTGAATAAGGATAGGATAGATAGAGTGTGCGCGAAGTTTAAGATTCCTAGGAGCGAGTTGCTCTACATTCTCAAGAGGCTAGCTACATCGATTTAGGCACTCTACCCAGTGATTTAGCGATAACAATCCTTAGCCTAGTTACGATTCTCGCGGTAACGCTCAGAACACTTCGTAAAAGGAACGTGACCCCTCCAACGAACCCGCGTTCCCTAAATGCCTTCGCTATCTCAACCCAATCAACCTTCATGACGACGTAAACTAGGTACGCAGTTGCGATAGCCATCGCTATCGCTAGGGCTATCCCTAGCAACGGACTTCTTCGGAACACTACCTCTATTGCGCGCGCCGTAAACCCAAGGTATGCGCATGAAGCCGCCGTCATAACTACCTTACCTATGAACACTGCTACGAAGTACGTGA
>CAZRDH010000041.1:0-7514 GCA_964598805.1 uncultured Desulfurococcaceae archaeon
TAGCACTCGAGGCTCGATGACTAAGGCCCTAGCTAGAGCAACCCTCTGCTGCTGACCACCGGATAGCTGGTGCGGGTACCTATCCTCGAGCCCCGATAACCCGACCAACTCGAGCACTTCCTTAACACGCTTCCTGATTTCCTCCTTAGGCAACCCCCTTATCTTAAGACCATAGGCGACGTTCTCGAATACAGTCATGTGAGGCCAGAGGGCGTAGTTCTGAAACACCATAGCGGCGTTCCTTTCGTAGGGCTTAACATAGGTAACGTCCTCGTTATCGAAGTACACTCGACCCTCGTCTGGGTACTCCAACCCCGCGATTATCCTTAGGGTAGTCGTTTTGCCGCAACCCGAGGGGCCTAGCAACGTGAATAGCTCTCCGTGCTCGATCTCGAGGCTAACCCTATCCACGGCAATTACGCGACCAAACCTCTTTACGACGTTATCTAGTCTAACCCTAACCAAGGCTACACACCTATCACCGCGAACCTCTGCTTAAAGACCGCGTTGGAAACTACTATCGCTGCGAGCTGAATGACTATGAGGAAGAACCCTAGTGCCGCAACTACGTAGGGTCCAGTAGGCCCGAGGATGTACTGGTACATTACGTAGGTTAGCGGGGCTTGGTGATTCACCCCCAGTCCTCCAAGCCCTCCGAGGGTTATGCTTACACTAACCTCGCTTACGCAGTACACGAAGCTTATGAGGGCCCCACCAACGATGTTCAAGAGTAGGAGCGGGAGCACGATATCCTTGAGCACGCGGAGCCTAGACGCCCCTAGAGTCATAGCGGCCTCCTCTAGCGCTTCATGTAGTTGCTGAAGCCCAGCGTAAACGGCTCTAGCTGTAAAAGGCAGCTTCCTAACGCTGTACGCAAGCACTAGGAGTAGCGCTGGACCGAAGGTTATTGGATCGAGTGGTGTCCCCTTAAAGAACGTCGTGAAGAAGTAGAAGTATCCTACCGCAACCACGAGCCCTGGCAAGGCTATGGGCATCGTAACGAACACGTCGAGAATGTCCACGCCGGGAATTCGCGAGCGCGCTATTACGTAGCTAGCGCATACGCCCATCGCCACTATCAACCCGAGGGCTGCTAGAGAGTACGCTAGGCTATTGAGTATCGCCCGACTCACTATGGGATCAGCAACGATCTTCGCTAAGTGGGCCAGCGTGAAGCCTTGAGGTAGAGCGCTCGTTATCCAGTTCCTGCAGAACGCGTATATTATTACCCCCACTTGGGGAAAAGCCATTGCTAATACGAGCGGGAAGATCCCTAAGTACACTCCGGCCAAGCCTAAGGGCCCTAGCTTGCGTAGCTTAGGAGCTCTAGCACCCCTAACTATCGCCGCATACCGGCGAAGGGATACGTACTTCTTTATGCACACGAAGATCGCTATCGAAAACAATAGTAGGACTAGCGCTAATGCCGCAGCCTCTGGGCTCATTTGACCCGTGTAAGCGGCTTGAAATAGGCTAACTATTTGATACGATATGTAGTCCTGGCAATTGAATATTATCGGGGCTCCAACGTCCTCCATCGAGAATATGAATACCAATGCCGCTCCAGCGGCAATGCCTGGAAGCGCTAGGGGTAGCGTAATACTCCTAAACAACCTAAAGCCTTTAGCTCCTAAGTTCTGCGCCTGCTCCTCTAGACTCGGATCAATATTCATTAGACTAGCATACGCGTTTAAGTAGACTATCGGATAGAACGTCATTATCTGCGCTAACACGACTCCTGCGTAGCTATCGATTCCAAACTTAATCGGGATGTTTAGGACTGAGTTTAGGAACCACGAGATTAGTCCGTAATTCCAGTCGAATATCTTCTTGATTACGTAAGCATTTATGAACGGCGTCATGAGGAGGGGGACCATAGATAACGCTCTTAGAATCGCTCTTCCAGGGAATTCGTATCGCGCTATGACGAACGCTATCAGCGTTCCTAACAGCGTTGCCCCTATGGTTGTAGCGCACGCTGTTAATACAGAGTTTAGTATGGTCCCAAAGCTCACGCCAGTAATACGTATAACCGTATAGTTCCCGACGTGACCTATGAAAACGAAGTTCTGGAGTATGTAGCTTAAGCTAGGTATGTGAATCATGAACGGGTCGCTGAACATCGATAAGATATCGTAGTGCCTAGAGGCTTCGAGAACCATCGCTAGCGGGGCCAAGAGGAAAAATAGTAGCATTGCGAGGGGAAATACGAGCATCGGTATGAATACTGGGTCTAGCTTCTTCACGATTAGCTCCCGCCGAGCTCGCTAATTATCTCCTGGTACTTCTTTATCGCAGCTTCCCTCCACTCGTCTATAAGCTTGCTCCTTATAGTCGCGTTATTAACGATGTACTTCTCTATGAACTGCGCATAACTCTGCGTAAACGTAACCTTCTTACCCGTTATGGGGTCGACGAAGCTCACTGGAGCTGTCAACTCATCTATTAACTTACTTAACTGCTCCTTACTTATCTTACCGCTGAAATACTTCTTGAGGATAGCTTTCCATGCTTGAACTAAATAGTTATGCGGATCCATTATCGTCGCCTTGAAGTAGTACTGAATCGCTGTTTGATAGCTCATTGCGAGGGTTTCGTTGAACTTAATCCCGTGGTAATGCATTATCTTCTCGAATATCTCCTTTAGGTCGCTACGCTCCTTACCAAGAGGCGTGTTGAAGACGTTCGGGTTGATGGGTAGCCTATTAACTTGCTTGTTTAGCCATATCTCCTGACCTTCGGTTAACACCCACGCTATGAATGCTTGAGCAGCCTCAGGATGTAGAGACGATTTTAGCAAGGCTATTGGATCGGGATTCACTAGGCTTCCATCCTCGGGTATTATGTACTTACAGTACTTGTTCATAGCCATCGCTGTATAGCCGTAGAAGTCTATTGTTAGCCCTATCGCAACATCGCCCCTTATCACAGCGTCCCTAACCTGGCTACTATGGGTATAGATCACCGCGTTGGCCCCCATGAGCGTTAGGTACTTCCAACCTTCATTCCATCCGAATCTCTGGAGTATTATCTCGTAAATCGTCGTTATGCTACTACTATGCGTAGGATCGGCTATGCCCAAGGCAGGTTTGCCTACCTCTAGAAGCGCCTTGCCTATGGTTGGAGACGCTAAGTCACTCCACTTAGTAGGCATCGGTAGCCCGTACTCCTTGAGGACCTTGGTGTTTACGGTGAAGCCGAAGCTCGATATGGCTGCGCCCACCCAATACACCTTTCCATCTGGGCCCTTAAGCATCGTAGGTACGCCAGCTATCTCGCTCGGTATCTGCTTTAACGCCTCGAGAACTATCTTCGAAGTTAACGGTGCTAGCAAGTGCTTTGAGTACAGGAAGTTGTATATTACGGGACCCCCTCCCCACGCAACGTCAGGATGGGACGTCTCTATGTACTTTAGCCACAAACTCGTCGGTATGTGCACGAACTTTATATCGACTATATGGTACTTCTTAGCTATCTCGCTCTTTAGGAAGAGCTCCCTAGCGAGCTTCTGAACCGTTATTGGGTGCCTAGTCAATACGATTAACGTAATACCCTTTGCTTGCGAAGGCTTTGCAGTGCTCGTAGCGCTAACTGGCGCCGTACCGCTAGGTTTAGTTGAAGTAGCGTTCTTCGATGAAATGACCTGCTTAAGCGTTGCTGGAGTAGTGGTTTTCGATGGCTTGAGCCCCCAGTAGTACCAGTATGCAAACGCAAGCGATATAGCTATTATAGCTATTACTATAGCGACTACGATCCCTATTACCAGGGCTAACCTAGGCATATACACCCCCTATGCTAGCTCGACAAGGAGTGGTATTTCAAATTTGTTTTAAATGACTGTGGATATTCATTCCTTTCTTTCTTCATTCACTAGCCTCCAAAACTCATCCACATTACTAACCTCATTTTTCTGAACATTCTTTAACGTATATAGCTTGTATAGCTCGCTTTCTAGCTTCGTAGCCTTAGCAAGGTACTCGCTCGCTCTACGCTCTTTTAGAGACCTATATAGCTTAAATGCCCCAAGCCTACCCCTCATTAGCGCTACGCGTCTTAGCAACCTAGATATCGCTACGGGGCAACCCAGGATGCACGCAAAGCACTTTCGACACTTACTGGCATCTATATCCAGAGGCATCTTTAGGGCTTCGTATCGACACCTAACCGAACATATCCCGCACTCGATGCAGTTGATACTAGCCTCTATGCACATAATGAACTCTAGGTACTTCTCTAAGCTTCCGCGGAACTCAAACTTCACGCCCTTATTAGATACCGTGGCTTTGCAGCCCCTCCACGATATCACAACGGCTTTATCTACCCTATCGATTTTAGCATCGGGGAACAGCGTCGAGACGTTCCTTAGGCATCTCTCTATATCTTCACTACTTACCTTCGTAGGCGTGTAGGCAGGTAGGGGTATACGACATTTGTATCCTAGGTACCTACGTATCGAAGCTAAGTCCCTTAGCTGAAACCCTATGCGCCAGACGTGCATCTGCATAGCTATCTCCGCATCCATACCCATGGTTTTACAGAGCTTGCGTATGTAGGGTACCCAGTAATCGAAGTCCTCTCGGTACGTACGCTCCGATAGCTTTAGCTCAAAGCAAGTTTTGTATGGACACGCAATACAGCTAAGCCTCTCGAACCCCCTTTCATAGTCCTCGAATAGCTCTACGCCGTACCTATACCTAAGGACTAGGTACTCCAGGAGCCTAGGGAACTTGTACGGCACGCTATGGCTAACAACCCCCATCTCGACGTCGATGTACGTAGCTGGTTTAGCGCTCCTCTTAGCGGTCTCATACTTTCGGGATCCAGTATAGCTAACGATTTTATCTAGACCGAACAAATCCTTAGCCAACTTCATTTGGGGATAGAACTTTAGCACTTGAGTACACCACCTGTAGCCCCTAAACGGCATTCCCAACCGCTCAACGAACTCCCTTACGCGCTTCCATTCATGCTCAATTACGAACACCTTAAATCCCAACCTGCTGGAGACTCTAAGAACGTAGTCTCGAACCCCTTCGGGATCGCCATGCTCTATATGCGTGTATACTGCGCAGAAATTCGATTCGACCTCGGTTAGTAGGCACGCTGCTAATACACTGTCCTTACCACCCGAAAAAGCTAGGAAACCTCTCTTACCCAAATCGCGCTCGAACCACTCTACGGCTCTACGAACTTTCTCTACGAGCATATTCACGTAAGGCTCGTTAACGCGATATACATCGAGCCACGAGGTGCGCCTTCGGGAGGCTACCTCGTCTAGGTATAAATGCGCGTCCTCTATTGGGCTAGACCACGAGTCAAAATCGTTGACGCTACCATCGCTTGCGATAAGCGCCGTACCCACGACACGGCCTCTATCGGTTTTAAGCACTATACCGTGCTCCTCCAAGTCTATTCCTTCCTGTACGAGTAGCGCTACCATTACTTTCCGCGGAACTACATCCCACCGCATCTTGGTTAAGTCGAAGTACGCTAGCGCTAAGGGCTCTCCATTAATGAAAAACTCCATTACGTGATCAGCTAGCGCCGTAGAGTCCGTGCTCACGAACGCTAGCGAGCTTAGCACTAGCGACCTAACCTTATTCGCGATATCGGTACCGAAACGCTCTGAGATCGCTTCACTCAGCAACTCTATGTCGAACTCCGTTACAGGCCTAGGATCGAACCACGTGAGCGCCTCTATCGATACGTCACGCACGCTAGTACCGCGCGCTTCAGCAAACCCCCTCCTGAAGAAGAACACGTTTAGGTCCGAATCGTAATATAGCTTAAGCGGAGACTCGTTTGCTAAGCCCCTAAGGCTATACACAATGCCAACACTGTACACGGTCCCTACCCACCACCTACACACGGAGCCTCCATGACCATGGACGTCGCGTCTGCTGATTGCCCCACTAGCTCATACGATTTTAGTGCGAAGAGGTGCGGATCCTCTTCGGGATCCACTCCTTCTAGCGACGAATCCTTACGCACGAAAACTACCTTAAGGGGCTTTAGCGCTTCGCGAGCATACTTCTTCTCTTGCTCACCACCCTCGAACATATTTACTATCACCCCTAGAACCTCTACGCCCCTCCCTATCAACTCGTCAACGTATAGCGCCGCCCTATTCACTGCATCCTCGAACCCCCTCTCAGCGGAAACTACTATTATCACGGGAGCCTTGCTGTAGTCCACTACGCTCAGCGTCGAGGTGTACGTGCCCTCCGCAATCGCCTCACCGCTAAACATACCCTTAAAGCCCTCTACCAGCACTACGTCGTAGCGCTTTAGTAACGCCCGCAAGGCATTATCCCACTCGATTAATCCCTCGGGCTTATCCCTCCACTGCATCTTTATCGAGAAATCCCTTTCAAACGGCTTGCGCAACGCGTATAGCGACGGCATGAGATCGGTTGCGCGAGCCCCGAGCTTTGCAAGCGCAACCCTAAACCCCTTCATCCTCAACCCTATCGATAGGCCCGTAGCAACGAGCGTCTTTCCCTCGCCCTCCATAGTCGATGTTATTACCACCACCCTCTTACACTCCCTTTCTCTCGCGATCTCAGCTTTCAACCCAGTTCCAATCCCTATATCGAGGGCATCAACGCATAGCTTCTTCCATAACTCCCTCCCTCTCTCGAGAACTCTCTCATCACCCCCAACCCTATTGATGATGTTGCTTACTATGCGACTACACTTCTCGAGGAGATCGCAAGGAATTATTGCTACTACATTACTCGAGTTCCCCATTATGATCGCGGGAGTCCCATGCATGTTCACGCTACTCGCTAATACCCTAGCGCTACCGATCTCGATGCCGCCGTACGCGCTCAAATGCAGCGCCTCGACTCTTTTGCCGACAAGCCCCTTGGTAATCCACGCGCTTTCACGAATCTCTATCGTGAGCTCTACGCAACGATACTTCTTCACGAACACCGCATCTAAAAGCCCTAGGGATTCGAAGAAGGATCCATGCTTGCGAACGCCTTTAGAAAGTAGCGCCGCTCCATCGCACATGCCTATCACTAGCCCTCCCTTCTCAGCGAACCTAGCAATGCTTTTAGCGATCTCCCTCGGAATCTTAGCACCGCATCGAAGAGCTCCATGAGGTATTATCAGTCCGTCAAGCGCATCAACATCGCGATGATCCTTGACTAGCTGTGTTGCTAGGAACCCCATGTTTCCGTAGCACGGCATTGAGTTACGCAGGTAAAGCACGCCTATCTTCGCAACTATGCGTCAGCACCCCACGAAACCGAGACACATATTCGCAACTAGGTTATTAGATGCGCCATATACAAGAGTGTTGAATAAGCTCCTTGAATAATTGATGTGAGGCAGTAAGTATGCCTCTCTTAAACAATGCGAAAACTATCGCGAAAAAGTAAGGATCTCTAACTTATTTAGCTATTCCATTTAATCAGTTCCGTGACCCTTCATCACCTAGGCGATGTCAGACGACCACGCGTCATCACAGCGATGCTACATGTCGTCGTGAAAGCCTCCCGGCTTTT
>CAZRDH010000042.1:0-6917 GCA_964598805.1 uncultured Desulfurococcaceae archaeon
CTAGGCCTCGCGTCGTTAGGGAGAGGAATAGAGTTGATAGAAGGGTGCTGAGGAGGCACCAGTACATGAGGTTCTTCCAGAGCGCTAAGAGGGTGTGCCTAGACCTATCGAGGGTGGTGGTGATAGGTAGCTGCGCTCTTAGCGGTAGAAAGCTCTGTCCAGAGGATCTCGGCGACGAGCTTAGGCAAGCGCTAAGCAGGTTCCAGGCAACGGTGTTCGAGCACGACGACGTTATCGTGGTGTGGAGCCGAAGGGATTTGCCTCCCGAGCTGGTCTCTAGGATAAGGTCCTCGACGGGTAGGGAGGTCTACGTGGTTACGCCCTCAAGCGCTAAGGGGTTGCTATGCGCGGTGCTAGGCCCCGGGCTCCGAGTTGAGGCTCCGGCGCTCATAGACTCGATAGACTTGGATAAGGGCGAAATATGCCTGCTCACCGAGTACGGCGGTAGCGTCGAGGGGATTATCGTCGGAAGGGTTAAGTTGAGCGAGTCGTGGGACGAGGTAGCGAGGTTACCGAGATGCCCGCTCTAACCCTATCGAAGTTCCTCGAATCGCTTAGCCCCGAGGAGGTCGCGGATCTGGATAGGGTTTTCGAGCCCGGCACCGAGGTCACTAAGGCTGCGCTACCCCTCGAGGAGAGGGGGCTCGTCGTCAAGTTCCGCGTTAGGGGCTGGGATAGGCAGTGCGTTGCGGGCGTTCTCGGCTCTAGGGGTAGGCTGCTTAGGGTCCTAGGGGCTAGCAGCGATGAGGAGGGGTACCGCGCGCTCCTCTCGGCGTGCTCGAACCCTAGCAAGCCCGTTGAGAAGAGCTTTAGCAACTTCTTCGAGGAGTGGAGGGGAGGCTTAGAGAGGCTACCATTCATAAAGTTCTTTCCGCGCGACGGCGGAAGGTACTTAACCTCGTCGATAGTGGTCGCGTGCCTCGATGGGATTTGCAACTCCTCGATCCATAGAGTAATGCTCGTTTCTAGCGATCGAGTTGTGCTCCGCGTAGTCCCTAGGCACCTCCACCACATGCATAGGGAGGCGCTGGCTAGGGGAACGGAGCTGCCGATAGCCATAGTCGTTGGGGCGCCTCCCCAAGCGCTCGTAGCCTCGGCATCCTCACCGCCATACGGAGTCTTCGAGCTCGAGGTAGCGAACGCCATTTCGAGCCTAGAGGTGTGTAGGACTCCGAGGTTCGGCATACCCGTTCCCTGCAGCGCTTCGTTCGTAATCGAGGCTAGGCTTGGAAGCGATACGCATCCCGAGGGCCCCTTCGTGGACCTGCTAAAGCTCTACGACTCGGTTAGGAACCAGCCCCTCGCTAAAGTCGAGGCGGTGTACGTTGGCTACGAGCCTAGCCACGTAGTCATTCCGTCGGGCGCCGAGCACAGGCTTCTCCAGAGCTTCTTTAGGGAAGCCCTCGTGTGGGACGCTGTTAGGAGGGTTGTTCCGAGGGTTTGCAAGGTTAGGCTAGGCGGCGGGTCGTGGCTAACAATCTACGTATCGATTGAGAAGCAGCACGAGGGCGACTCGAAGGTCGCGATGGCGGCGGCTATGGCTGCGCACCCGAGCGCTAAGATAGTGGTGGTGCTGGATTGCGACGTGGATCTCGATAGCCTAGAGGAGATAGAGTGGGCTATAGCGACGAGGCTAAGGGCCTCGAACGGGGTCGTGATCGTGCCGCGGGCTAGGTGCTCAACGCTCGACCCGAGCTCGGAGGACGGTCTATGCGATAAGCTCGGCATAGACGCTACGGTGAGCCCGAGCGAGAGGCATAGGTTCGCTAAGGCGAGGCCGTGAGCATGTACCTATCTAAGTGGGAGGAGAAGGCCCTTAGCGGGGAGCTCGGCGAAGCGATTAGGATCGCTATGGAGATAATCGTTAGGGTTGGGGAGTTCTGCGGAGCCCAGAAGCTCGTTAGGGTTAGCCACGCTCACGTATCCGGCGTATCGATATTCAACATAGGTACCTACGGGCTCGAGTTCCTAGAGGATCTGCTTAGGAAGGGGGCTCGAACCACCGTCTACACCACAGCGAACCCAGCCTCCCTAGCGATAGCGAGCATGGGTGCGGAGCTATATCCGCGCGACGTTGTCGAGGCTCAGCGGAGGATCGTGAGGGCGCTGATATCCATGGGCATCGACCCGCAGAGCTTTACGTGCGCACCCTACCTACTGCGCAAGCCTAGGCTAGGAGAGCACCTCGCGTGGGCCGAGTCGAGCGCCGTAATCATAGCGAACTCCGTATTCGGCGCTAGGACGAATAGGGAGGGGGGTTTGCTAGCGCTTGCAGCGGCCATTGTCGGCAGGACGTATGAGGCTGGAATGCATCTAGAGGAGAATAGGGTTCCTACGGAGCTAATCGATGCTAGGAGCATAGAGCTGGATAGCGTTCTAGATGCATCCCTACTCGGGCTCGCCGTGGGGAGGGCTACGAAGGGCGTTCCCTACATAGTCGCGAGCCGAAGGCTCGACTTCGAGAATCCGTGGGGTAGGCTCTTGATAAAGAACCTCCTAGCCTCCATAGCCACGACATCGAGCTGCTCCCTAGCCATAATCGAGGGGGTTTACCCCGAGCGCGTCGATACGAGTAGCCTAGTCGATCGCATAGCCATCGATAGGAAGGAGATCGAGAGCGTTATCGAGGGCCCATGCTCCTCTAGCCTAGCCCTAATCGGGTGCCCCCACGTGGATGGAGAGGAGCTGCTAGAGATAGCGCGTAGAATCGCTAAGGAGTATCGCGGCGTCGTGAATAGGGTCCTCGTTACGCTGCCTAGCGCCGTGGATAAGCGCTTCGTCGATGCGGCTAGGGAGGTGCTCGAGTCCGCGGGCATAGAGGTGGTCGAGCTACCATCGTGTTGCCTCGTGGTTTCGGATCTAAGACCCTTAACTCCGAGGATCTCCACGCCCCACGGCAAGGCACTCCACTACATACCCAAGCTAGCGGGTGTCGAGGCTTGCGCAATACGTGTATAGAGCTCGAGGCTAGGGTGTGGACCCCCAAGCCCGCCGTTATCGAGGGCCCTCCCCTAGTCGTTGAGGAGCCCATATCGTTTCTAGGCGACGTCGATCCCGAGAAAGGGGTTCTCAAGGCCTCGGGCGAGGTGCTCGCGAATCGAGTGCTCGTGGTTAAGGGGTTTAGGGGGAGCACCGTTGGGAGCTACGTGCTCTACGCCTTGAGCAAGAGGGGGGCGGCGCCCCTAGCGATAGTGTTTAAGGATCTCGACCCCGTGGTTGTAGCGGGGTGCGTAGCGAGCTCCATACCCATGGCTTGGTGCCCATCCCTAGACATGCGCATCGCTAGGGGGTGCAGGATCGTATCGATAGACCCCTTCACGTCGGTGGTTAGGCTATGCTCGTAGCGATCGAGGGTATCGATGGGGCTGGGAAGACGAGCGTCGCCACGGCTTTAGTCGAGAGGCTTAGGTCTCTCGGTGTCGAGGCGGTGTACACGAGGGAGCCCCTATCAACGCCGTTCACTAGGGGGCTGGAGGAATACAGCTACCTAGCTAGGAAGCGGCCCGAGCTAGCGGCTTTCGCTATGTGCGCCGATAGGGCTGTGCACGTAGGGCTCGTGATCCAGCCCCTACTCGAGAAGGGCTTCGTGGTGGTTACCGATAGGTACCTATACTCGACCATAGCGTACCAGGGGGCTATGGGGCTAGACCCGAAGTGGTTGAGGGAGCTATGCAGGGTGTTTCCCAAGCCCCACCTAGCCATATACTTAAGGATCGGGGTCGAGGAGGCTCTGAAGAGGTTGAGGGCACGGGGCTTCGGTAGGCTAAGCACTCTGTTCGAGAATAGGGCGTTTCTAGAGAGGGTTGCGGAGATATTCGAGTGGCTTGCTAGCGAAGGGGAGCTCGTGCCCGTAGACGCCTCTAAGCCCCTCGAAGAGGTTGTGGAGGAGTGCCTAAGGCTAACCCTCTCGAAGCTGAAGACCCTTCACCGCACCGCAACTTAAAAACGCTCGAGCTACCCCTTTCCGCTCGAACCCGACTTTCTAGATTCTTGAAGCAAGTGCTTTATCCTCTCTATCCTCTCAATAGCGTCTAGAGCGTATATGGTCGACCTAAGAACCTCGTCCCCCTCGCCCCTCTCTACGTCCCTTATGCTAGCCGAGATCCTCTTAACCAACGCCTTCTCCAGCTCCGTTAAGACCCCGAGGACCGTAGCCTCGGCAACCTCCTCCTCGGTCCTAGCGACCACGACCCTTCCATGGACTGGGCAAACGATTTCCCCGCTCCTCAACCTGAAGAGGGGTGATCCGCATAGGGGGCAGTGCTCCCCAAGCATCGTTGCGCCTCCGCGCAGTAGCTCAGTCATTCTCTTGATCGCTAGAGCTCTCTCCTCCTCGCTAGGCATGTGAATCCCTCTAGGCTCTGCTCCTCCAGCCCCCTAAAGATATATCCCTCCCTCGCAAGCCGTAGGGCGCGGCTGTAGATGCTTGAAGGCGCGAGCGATTGCACTAGGTCTATGCGTAGGGCTGTTCATGGGGTTTGCCGATAGCTATAGCTACGCGGTGTCGGGCTTCACGACATCGGAGGTCTCGGTAGTGTTCGTGCCGGTGATAATCTTAGCGATTTCGTCTATCGCTAGGCTAGGGCTATCGCGCGAAGAGCTAGTGGTGGCGTCGGCGATAGCCGTAGGGATCGACATAACCACGACCCTCACCTCGGGGATGTACGTTACCTACGGGTTCCTAAAGCTCGTGGCCTCCCGGCTGAGCGTATTCGGTATAGAGATAGAGGTTCCGAAGACCCTATTCTCCTTCCCCCACCCCATAGACTTCGGCTCGATGCCCGTCTACGTATCGCTCTCGCTAATCTCGGCGGCGGGCATACTCATCGCCTACGCCTTTAGGATGCACTTCCTGGAGAAGGAGAGGCTCCTATACCCCCTAGGCACGGCCGCGGCAATGCTCTTGAGGATGGCTAGGGGTGTTAAGCTCGAGCACCTAGCGGCCATAGCCGTGGGCTTCGCGGCTCAGCTAGCTTACCTAGCTGCCGGCGGGTGGTTCCTAGACCTAACCCCCGCGACCTCCTCGATGCTGCCGGGCGCGGTGCTAGCCCTCTCGGCGAACCCGATAGTCGTAGCCATACTCATGCTCCTACCGGCGGGGAGCTTGAGGAGCGTATCGCTGGGATCGCTATCCACGTACCTAGCGCTCCTACCCCTAGCCGTAGCCCTCAGCCACGCCTCGGTAATCCCCACGCCGAGCTACGATTCGGAGCTCCTAGCGTACTCAAACCTAGTCTCCTCGTGCTTAGCGGGAGCCGTAGCCGTGCTATCGACCTTCTACCTAGTCAAGTACAGGTCGGCGCTCGTTCAGAGCCTGCGCCTCCTGGCCTTGATGAAGGCGGAGAGGTCGGCGCTCGCGCTAGGCGTAGCCCTAACGAGCCTCATTGTGATCCCCGCGGCGGCCCTCGCGGGCCCCAGCAAGGTGATTGCGCTAGCCCCCGTAATCGCGCTCGTTATCGCGACCCACCTCCTCCTAACGATAGTGAACCTGAGGGTCGTTGGCGAGGCGGGCATGGGCTCGCAGGCGGTGCTGCCCATAGTGACGCTAGAGCTCTTCTCCTCGGGGTGCCGAGGGGCGGGGATCTACGCTGCGCTCGATCCCTACACCGGGATCCCTATGCCCCAGGTAGTGGCGGGGACGGCGATGAACGTAGTTAGGCTAGGGCAGCTAGCGGGGGTGCGCACCTCCCTAACGGCGGCCGCGATGTTGATGGGGTTGGCGGTGGGTAGCTTCGCTACCTACGTCTTCGGCAACTTGCTGGTGGCGAGCCTAGGCCTAAACTCGCCGAGGATGCCTCTCTACAGGTGGCTTCCCACCGTCGTGTGGATGGCCACGATATACAGCGGCTCGCCCCAAGCGGTCTCGCTGGTCGGGGTGGCGATAGGGCTAGCCGTGGCCCTCGCCATGGTCGTGCTCAGCGAGAGAGCGTCGTGGCAGGCCCTGCCCTTCGTTGTCGGAATGACGCTGCCGCCGGACATAGGGTTGCTAGCGCTACTAGCGTACGCGGTTAAGAGGGTGGTGATGAGGTTGGGGGTGGAAGCGCACGAGAGGCTCCTCACCCTAGCGTCGCTCTCCCTAGTGGGCTGCGGCCTAGCGGTAGCGGTGTACGCAGCCCTATCGGTGACATAGGATGCTCGCGTGGATAGCCCTAGCGACCTCCCTCGCGGTGGTGGCGGCGGGCGTACTCCTCTTGCTCAGGGGCTCGCCGCTAGAGCTAGAGTCCATGCAGCTAGCGGAGTACGTGCCGAGGGCCGCGAGCCTCAGGGTGGTTTCGCTGGTGGTGAGGGAGCTAGCGAGGTGCTTAGCGATGTACCTAGCGGTGGCAGCCATAGTCCTCGCGTCGATAATGGCTGCCGCCACCGCCTCTACGACCATCGTTAGCCAGGTGATTAAGTTCTCCCCTCCGGGCGTCGAGGGCGTCGCGATATGTAGCTCGCTCGAGCCGTGCTTAGAGCCATCGAGGTACTGGAGCGGAGCCGACGTAGCCGTAGTCCAGATAGTTAAGTGGATTGAAATCGGCGGTCGAAAGCTCATGCCCCTGCTCGCTAAGTGCGTCCACCCGCTAACCACCCGGTGCCCCGAGTGGTGCACCCCACTACGCACCGCTTCTCGAGGCTACGCTGTTTTCGATAGCGGTTTGGGTAGTGTGCCTAGCGCAATCGAGGTAAGGGGGTTGGGGAGGCTAAAGACCGTCACGGAGAACCTCGCCCCGCTAACCCGCACGCTGATAGCGCCCTCGACGCCGCTCTCCCCGAGCTTAGGGATCGTGGGCGGGGTCTCGATAGCCGTTAGGGATCCGACGAAGCTCGTCGTGCTACCCCTATCGAGGAGTGCCGTCGAGGAGCTGTGTAGGGGTGGGTGCGTAGCTAAGTGCATTCTAGCCTCCTTTACCTCGCCTCCCCCGAGTTCCCTCGCT
>CAZRDH010000043.1:0-5727 GCA_964598805.1 uncultured Desulfurococcaceae archaeon
CAACGACACAGCTTAAAACCCACGAACAAACCCCCAGCACCAGAGGGCCCGTAGCTCAGCCAGGATAGAGCGCCGGCCTCCGGAGCACCACGAAGGGGAAAGCCGGAGGTCCCGGGTTCAAATCCCGGCGGGCCCGCCACATATACACCCTAAACATAAGTTTTCGAAGCACCCCAAAGCAAGTTTTCATAATACTTCTGGGACGTTAGCGTATGCGTTAACCAGAGACTATGGTAGGGAGAAAGCTTCGGAGATACTAGGGATAGTAAGAGCCTTTATAGCTTATCGCTCTACCCATCACCGATAATGCAGTGCATAAACCCTTGAACCCTTTCCATGGGTCTCTACGCCATTATTCACGATTTAGTACCTTAAAGTGCACCTAGGTTGGGCAACACTCTTTAGTTCGTTAAGGAGTTAAGGAGAGGGAGTAGAGATTCTTAGCAAGCTTCTTCGCGTTAAGATTGGTTCTAGGAAGGTGTTTGTGAGAATGCCTCGAAGTGGGGCTGTGTACGACATTAATTACCCTATGGTTAAGCGCTATTGCTACCCTAGTTCTGGAGTTCGTCTTAGGTTGTGTTAGTGTTGGTTATGGTTTTATCCTCGTAGCTACCTCGTCTACGAGCCTCCTTATTCTCTTCAACGCCTCCTCTACGTCCTCCCTGCTGCACCAGCCCTCGTAGAAGCACGTGTGCATTCCATTCGCGTACATCCACGAATCTCGAACCCAGGCTCCAAGCTCGCTAACCATGCGCCTCATGGCCTCCCACAACTCCCCGTGGCTTAATAGCCTCCTTCCCTCGCTCCACTCCACGTAGGCCTTGACGGCTAGCGCTGCAGCACCCCAAGCCTTCTCAGCGGCTTGCCGAATATCGCCTCTCTCAAGCTCTTCCCTAGACCGCTCCAGGAGCTCTTTGGCGGTCTCAATGTATGCTCGAGCGCGCTCAGAAGGATCGGACTCTCGGAGAGCGAGCTCCAGGATGTACTCTTCGAGGCCTAGGCCTAGCTTACGAGCCTCCTTAGAGAGCCTCTCCGCGACATCCCGTGGAAGCCTAACGGTGATCGTCGTGGCCACGCCTAGGAACCCCCTGGAGTTGCTACGGCTGGACCGCGCTTAATAAAGCCGAGGGAAGCACGAGCAGGATGTCGTTCCGCAGTTAAGGGAGTAGTACAAGGCTATCTCGGACCTTTTGCACGACACTCCCCACGTTGGATATAGCGTTCCTCCGCTAGAGAACCATCTACCACGCTATTGATACCCATGTTATCTCGAAAGACCTTAACCTCGTCTGCATTGAGAAGCGAAACGAGCTAATTGAGGAATACCCCTACTATCTAGGCGACGACCTAGTTCTCCACCTACACACCCATCATGGAGAAGACGAGGATGTGTTCTATGCAAATGTTGAAGCTATCATTATCATGCAGTGACTGTCCCGCCAGTCAAGAAAATAGGTATGAAACTCGCCAGTATTGTCCCGAACGATAGCTATCAACATGGGGTAAAACGGTGTGGGTACTAGCTTCCAGAGCTGAAGGCCCTGGGTTCGAATCTCAACGGGTCTACCGCCCTTGGACCTTGAGTAGTCTAATCTGGATAGCATTAAATAGCGCTAAGTAAGAAGCGGAGTGCGGGATTGTATTGCCTATAGAGTTCACCGTGAAGTATGATAGGGTTGGGGATGCCCTACGCATTAAGTTTAGAGATGATAGAGTTGTTGAGTCGGATGAGGTTGCGCCCGGCGTAATAGTGGATTACAACGAGAAGGGGGAGGTAGTTGGGATAGAGGTGTTGGGGTTCTCACGAAGAAGAATAGACCTCTCTAAGCTCGTGCTGGAGGGTCCGGAGATCTTGGTGGTTAAAGCGTGAAAATACGTTATACTCTGCATGCGCTTGAGCGCATGCGTCAAAGAGGTATAGAAAGGAGTCTTGTTGAACGGCGTCTAAGTAATTAAGAGGTAGCGAGCATAATGCCATAGCTGTGCTTAGGACATTGTGTTCTCGAAGGTTAGCAGGCTCGTGAAGTGCTTCAGTAAGTGCTGTTCGGATAGATGGCTACCTATAGTGCTAGTGGCTCTCCATAGCTTATCCATCCTATGTATTTGAGTAAGTAGTGTACTCTCCTAGCCTCTCAATAGCCTCCTAGAAACATGCTGGGTATCAAGTCCTGGGTGGGCTACGCGCATGAACCCTTGCTTTAGCCCCGGGGTTTAGTCGTGTAGTTGGGGTTTGTGGGGGGTTTAGGTGGGGGTTGTTTGATTACGAGCGTAAATACGTGGTGTAGCCTAAGTAATGGCGTAGCCTAGTTAGTGTCTGAAACGCTAGTGGTTTACCAATGTACTTAGGTGTACGTGGAGATGAGTATCCATAGATCTGAAGCCGAGATCCTTCGGAAAAGAGCTTTAGAGTTTCTAGAGGAAGCCCGGATAGCGTTAGAGAGGGGTTCGTATGACTTAGCGTGCTTTCTCTCTGAGCAAGCCCTACAGCTATACCTAAAACACGTCTTACTCGTGATCGTAGGTGATTATCCTCGAACCCACAGCGTAAGGAGGTTGCTAGGAGAAATTGCTAGGGTTCTAGGCTCTAAGGAGCTAGAAGACTTTATTAAGGCTAATAGAGCGAGGCTAATAGCTCTCGAAGACGCGTACATTATGGCTAGGTACTTCGCTACTGAGTACGGTAAGGAGGATGCGGAAGACATGGTTAAACTAGTTAGGGAAACCATGGACTTGGTGAGCAAGCTAGTGGGTGGTAGGGCGTGACGGTATTCATGGAGACAGCACTACGTAGAGCAAAAATGCTTTGGGAATGGAGAACCTGGGTTCAGCGAATAGCGAAAGTAGCTAGAGAACTACTGCCAGACGCTCAGGTCTACGTCATTGGAAGCACCGTTAGGGGCGACAATGTTGGGGGAAGCGATGTGGATATACTAATAGTATCTCGAGAAATCCCGGGAAAGGCCATAGAGAGAGCGGAAATCAAAGCAATCATCGAGGAAAAACTGGGTCTACCCCCATACCACCCATTCGAAATACACTTACTAACACCTCGAGAAGCAGAACCATATTTAAGAAGAGCTAAACAACACGTACTAAAAATAATGTAGGAACGAATATCAGTAAGTAATTACGTGAATATGTCTAGGAAAGTCAGTTAGCTAGGATCAGCAAGAAGGCATCGCCAGGACGCTACTCCACACTATGCTTTCTTAGGTCTCGGGGGCGTTTCAGGACGTAGGTAGGGAATTATCGCAATACCTTTACTACGCTCTTCTAGCTCATGCTACACGTAGCGTAGAGCCATGGGCTTGCCGAAAGCCTATCTATAGAGAAGGTTCTTGGTAGAACCTCTTTTGGAGGGTCTAGCGTCTACTCTTTTGGCGCACTACGTTCTGTAGTTTTAGTCTGGTGTTTAGGAGGTTGAACTCTCACGTCATTGTTGAACCTTTATATGCGGAATTGTACTACTTTGTTGAGGGGCTATCTGTGAGGGTGGTGTTGAAGGTTCGTAGGAAGGGTGTCATAATTCTGCCTAAGAGGCTTAGGGACGCACTAGGCGTTAGCGAGGGTGATGAGGTTATTGCTGAGGTTGTGGAGGACAAGCTTATTTTAAGGGCTTTAAAGCCTAAAGTAGTTGATGTTGACCCGGAGATTGTTGAGGAGATTCTGCGTGAGGACTATGAGCTAGAGAAGAGCAGGTATGTGAGGATGGTTGTAGGTGAAAAGGCTGGTTCTCGACACTAGCGTAGTTGTAGAATACATAGTTCTTAGGAGCCCTTACAGAGCGAAGGTTGTCATGCTTTTTGAGAGAGCATCTACTGGTGAACTAGAACTATACGTCAACACCGTAACCTTAAGCGAGGTGCTCTACGTGTCTTCCAGAATATATCAGGTAGCTGGGGTCGACGATCCTAATAGGGAGGCTCTAGACTTCGTAGAGTGGGTTAAATCTAGAGCGCACGTGGTAGGCGTGGATGAAGGCATTGCAGTTCGGGCGGGCGAGCTCAAGAAAAGGCTGCGCATAGCTCTACCAGACTGCCTTGTCATAGCAACAGCGGAGGCGGTAAAAGCCGTCCCCATCTTCAAGAAACCGGAGGAGGAGATGAAGCCTGTAATGAGTAGCCTAAGGCAGCTAGGCGTAAAATTCCTAGAGGAGATACAAGTGTAGCTAGCATGCTACAGTTACTCCATAACGTACTGTACGTTAACTGTGTCCATTTGTCTAGAAAACATGTGTAAAAGCTTGTCGGTGTTGCCTTGAATGATAGCTATCAACATGGGACAGATATTTATGCTACCTCCACGCCTAAGGAAGTGGTATAGCAGTAGACTTAGGATTGAGACGTCAAGCTAGTGGTAGAGTAGTCTAGGCTTATACCCTGATTCGTGCTGTTGAAGGCCGTAGCCATACACTCCCTAGACACTCTTCTAAGGTGATTGCCCCCTGTGTAGCCGGAGGGTTGGGATGTTCCTGTATCTCGATGTCTATGTCGATGCTCTGTATCTAGGTAGGCTTTACACCTCCTGAATCTAGTTCTTCGCTCTGGGCGGCTACGGATGGGTTTGATTGTTAAGACTAGGGTCGGTAAGAAGAATGTGCTTTACATACCTAAGAGCATAGCTGAGGCTGTGGGTCTAAGGAAGGGTAGCGTGGTGAAGCTGAGGGTGAAAGGCTATAGGGTGATTATGGAGGTCGTACCCGACCCCTTCGACTTAGCGTTGAGGTACCCTAAGTTCGCTAAAGTGAGTTTCGAAGAGTTTGAGAAGGAGTCGGAGGAGATGCAGCGTGAGTTCTTCGAGGAATAGAATTAGGGTGTTGCTGGATACAACGTACTTGCTACCGATAATAGGGATCGAAGTAGAGGGCGTTGAGAAGCCCTTAACTGTTCTAGAGAAGCTGTATCGCTTAGGGAGAGCGAGTATCTACTATACGCCGTTTAACATACTGAGATCGTAGGCTAGTTCTCGAGAATGAACTATGATAGGGAGAGGGTAGCGCTCGGGCTAAAATCCATTAGAGAGACGTTTAGGGTAACCCACCCAACGGTAGCTGGGTACATGAAAGCCCTGGAGCTACGTAGGAAAGGGTTTAGAGACCTCATAGACCTCCTCCTCTACGCAACAGCTAGAACGAGGAAGCTGTGCTTCCTAACGAGAGACGAAGACCTCGTAAACTTCCTGAAGGAGGTAGGGGAAGACACGACGAGTATAATCCACGAGAGGGAATTCATCGAGAAATACGGCGGGGAGAACGAGGAATAGCGTTAGCGCTAGCTACACACCTCTTCTCCTGTACGAATTCCTCTACGACACCACGATCCGTTTCGAAAGCATACCTACTCGCCTTCTCGTAAAACCTTTGGAGCTCCCACAAGCATAACTTCGAATTCTTCTCCTTCAACAGCCTCGATTTCTCTAAGCGGCTTTAAAACACCCCTTTCATAGCGTACACGCATAAACACAGTTTCCACGCAATCACCGCGAACCGACCTTCGATGATCCTCGGGAGAACGCGTGGAAGCGTGGTAGAGATCTCTTTTCCCTAGCGAATCGATGGATAGGATCCTCATCCTCTCGCTGATCACGCCCCTTCATACTGGTGCTACTCGCTAAGATCGGCATCGGTATCTACCACCTAGTCGATCAGGGCAACAAGGTTCGTAGAGTCCTACACCTCGCTGGAGCGATCGGTCTCGTCCTACTCTACGCATTGCTGATGCAACACGT
>CAZRDH010000044.1:0-4314 GCA_964598805.1 uncultured Desulfurococcaceae archaeon
GCTCTTGCGTGTCCTAGGGTGAATACCGTTGCTGTTATTGCTAGGGCTATCCATGGGTTGAGGGCTTGGGTTAGTAGCCACTGCATTACTCCCCTAAACAGTATTTCCTCGGTTGCGGGCGGTACGAGCATTGGTAGCGAAATGCATAGCTTAATCGATGCGCTTTGAGCGCAGGAGAGTATTTCTTTGGCTAGCGCTGGTGCTCTACATAGCTTGGTTAAGGCGAGTGCTAGGGCTATGGATGCTGCGGCTAGCGGCGCTAGCAAGGGGCTTAGCGCGAGCGTTGTAAAGGGCTTGAGTAGGGCTGGGTCTAGTGGCTGCTATCGATGCGCTGCACTGAGCCGCTACGGTAGCTGGGATCGAGGCGCTCTCCCTACTAAATCCCCTTAGCTTCGCTAAGGCGATAGCGCATAGGCTACCCCCAGCTACCGCGCTCCCCATGACTGCGGCGGAGAGCAGTAGGAAGAGGAGCCACGGCTCCAACGAGCTCCCGCGCAATGGGGTGGGGCTAGGAGATATGTTGCTATCGATGCGAAGCATATTTAGCGAGTTCACTCACTTCCTCGAATCCCGCGCTCTTCTAGCTACTCGCTCTATCAACGCGTCTAGGTTTCGACTGCACTCGACTATGTAGATGGGTACTCCAAGCCTCTTCTCCATTACGCGGGCTAGGCTCGCCGTAACGGCATCGACTTTCTTAAGCCTGTGGAGCGCGATGACGAGGCTCTTTATGGTGGAGGGGTTTGCGCCGCTTTGCTGAATTACTTGGTCTAGCTCGCCTCTCTTCAATGCGCTCGCCGTCGCTACGGCTTGGTCTAGATCCCTCTTCGTAACCCTCTTCGCCTCCTCTACGATTACCGCAGTGCACTCTGCATCGCTACACGCAATGACTAGCTTATCGGCGTACTTCCCGCGGGCTCCGCTCGATAGCTGAGGCACTTCGTCTAGGTCTATAACCAGCTTCTCGACCAAGGTGTTCACGCGAGCGCTTCGGCTCTCTCGTTAGCTAGCTCCTCGAGGACTTCAGCGAGCTCGCGTTCGTCCATACCGCTCTCATCCACATCGAGCTTCTGGACCTCGACTACGCTACCGACTCTCTTCGTTGCGTAAGCACCTAGCTTACCGGGGTTTAGGAGGTCGAGATCTTCGTAGCCGAGGGCTCGAGCTTTTTGCGGGTTGGAGGAGAGCATCACTAGGTTGTTGATCGACGCTACCAGCGCGTCGCTGTGGGTCGTGATGAGGACTCGCTTCCCCTTGTTAACGGCCCTAGCCACGACCCTAGCCAAAGCCCTTACCGCAGCTGGGTGTAGGTGGGCTTCGGGCTCCTCAATCACTACGTCTAGGCTTTTACCCCACGCGAGGGTCAAGGCTATGGGTAGGGCCTCCCTAACCCCGCTAGGCGCAGCGCTAAGAGCGTGGCTAACACCCGTCGACAGCTTCACGACCACGTCGCTCCCCACCCGCTTCACCTCCTCCACCCCGAGCTCCCTGAGTAGCGGCGCGGCTATCTCGAGGTCTATCCCACCCCCTTCTAGAGCCCTCGACAGGGTGGCGATGTGTAGCGCGAGCTCTAGGTCGGGATCGAGCTCCCTCAAAGCGATTAGCGCTGCGTACGGCTGGAGCTTGGAAAGGGTCTTGAGTACGCCAGCCCTACTATCTGGGAGCAGGATTGGTATGTAGTGAGCCTCGAGGACCTCGACTAGCCCGAGCTCAAAGGCGAGAGCCTTGATTTGAGCTGCGAAGCTCTGAGCGTCGAGGCTCGCAACGCTCTTCACGAGCTGGGCGAGCTGCACAACCTCCTTGCTAGGGCTCAGCCTAACCCTATGAGCAGCTCCCTCCCCCTCAACTCGGATCTCTAGCTCGACTTCCCCCAGGCTAGGAATCGATAGCTTAGCGAAAGCCTTTTCGCACCCAACCCTAACTAGCTCCCTCAAGCCCTTACCGAGGAACCTCTGGAGAGCGCTAGCAACGTAGCTCCCAGCGGCTTCCTCCATAGCCTCGAGAGCCTTGGGCCCGCCGAAAGCGATTAGGTTGAGGGGGTTTAGCGCTCGAGCTAAGACTACGTAGGTATAGGCGAGGAAGCTCTTGCCGGTAGAGTTCCTACCGACGATCACGGTGAGGGGGCGTAGCTCTAGCTCCGCAACCCTAAACGGGCCGTAGTCAGCTACTACCAGCCTAGCGTACCCCGTCATGCCCAGCGCCTCGCCCTCGAAGAGCGTCAACTTCGTAGCTAATACGCTCTACGCATAGAGCTTCAGCGAGCCGCTACCCCGAGGGCGCGAGGCTAGGATAGCTTCACTACCTTTCCGCGCTTCGCGTACCTCTCTAGCGAGTTCCTACCCACTACGTGTAGGTCTATGGGTGCGTAGAGGGGTACGCCTAAGCGCTCAGCTTCCTCCCATACCCGAGCCCTAATCTCGACGGCTTCCTCGAAGCTCGGCTCTCGCGGCAAGGCGATCAAGACGTCGATATCGCTCAAAGCGGTTAGCCTACCCTCGGCAGCACCCCCAACGAGGTAGACCTCCGCGCTCGGCACGACCCTCTTAATCGCCTCTACGAGCTTCGAGACGTACTCCCTCCACTTACGCAAGGCGCTTAGCTCGCTAACCACGTTAAGCACCAAAGACTCTCTCGCTAACCCCCTTAACCAACTCGAAAACCCTCTTCGCAGCGCTCAAGATCTTCTCCGCTTGCTCCCTAGAGTACTCGAAAACGCCGTAGACTGCGCGCACATGCGCTTCCTCTAACTCGGCTAGCAACCTCCTAAAACCCTTAACGAAGTCCTCAACGAGCTCAGCCTCGCTAGCCAAGCCACGCCTACGCAACTCCATCGCTAAAACCCCTAGCAACTGCCTCACGCTATGCCCCCTCCACTCCTCGCCCGTAACGCGGAAGAGCAGCGCCTTGACGAAGAGCTGGGCAGCGTACTCAGCGTTTAGCACCGAGAGGTCGTAGAGCCCGCGCTGAAGAAGTTCTTCAGCTAGGGAAAGCATAGCCCGAGCCCTCTTCTCGAGGAGAGTAGGGTACTCACCACTCAAACCCTACACCACGCTACGCTTAGAGACCTTCGCTATAGCTAGCTATAGGCTACTCGCCTCGAAGAAAGTCGGGGAGCCCGATGCATAGGCCAGGGTGTTGAGGATGGTAGAGCGAATAGCTAAGCTCGTTGAGGGAGTTCATGGAGGGTGTTAGGGGGTTGTGCTGAATAAGGCGTTTAACACCTTCACTAAGTCCCTAAACCACTCCTCTCCCCGTTGCTGATGTAGGGTTTGTAGAAGGTTTATTGCGGCACGCACTCTCTCCTCCCTAGGCTTATCGTCTACAATCCTATGGCACGCGGCCTTGTTGCAGAAAGCGTTGTAGTCTCTGTAAACGTGCTTAGTGATTTGGCACTCTAGAGAGCACTCGACAAACGCTATACCTATTCGCACTTCGACGCCGGATCTCAAGTGCTTAGCTAGGTATACCGAGGAAAACCTCCACTCTTCGAAACGCCTTAACTCTACGGAGGGCTTCTCTAGGTGCCGTTGGAGAATCTCGTTGAACTGCCTAGCCTTCCTCTCGAGGTTATTATCGTCGTCGGCTAGGAGAAGCGTGGCAAACTCCCTCTTGCTCTTAGCGAAATCTCGCGACCTAGCTACGTTAAGGCACAGCCTCGCGAGGTAGCTAACCGCCTTAGCAAACCCCTTCTCAGCGTACTTAACTACCATAGCTACGCTAGCCTCGGAGGGTATCCGCAAGCGCATGTAGACGTCGTCGAAACTCGCTTCCTCGACTTCGAAGCCGTACAACCTAGCTAGCTCCTTAACGAATTCAGCGTCTAGAAACCCCTCTACGAGGATCACGAGGGTTCTTCTCAACGAGTTACAACCCCCTTAAGTCCTCCCTAAACTCGCTTCTAGCGTCGTAAGCTTCTCTACCTACGTACGTATGCACCTCAACCTCGTTCCCGTACCTATGGAGTAAGTGCACGACTACGTCGTCGAGGAGCTGGAGGCGCTTAGCGTGCTCAAGGACGTAGTCTATGAACTCGAGGCTATGGGTAGACAGCACTACCTGCCTACTCCTCGAGTTCGCTACGTACTTCGTTACCAACCTCGCGTAGAACTCGATGAACCCTGGGTGCATAGAGGCTTCAGGTTCTTCAACTACGACCACGCCCTTATCTACGAGGCTATGCATCGCCGCTAACGTAATTAGCGCTATCAACCCATCGCCTAGGGCCTCCATGGGCAGCCGCTCGCCGTCTACCGTAGCGTATAGCTCTCCGCTTCGATCCCTCCACAGATCCTCAACCCCAACTTCGTTAAGGAG
>CAZRDH010000045.1:0-6414 GCA_964598805.1 uncultured Desulfurococcaceae archaeon
ATGTCTCGCAGCCTAGCCATAGCGTCCTCGACGCTATTCAAGCCTGTTAGCAACCTAGCTTCGCGATCATCGACTTTCAGCGTATCCACGTACCTAGCCGCTTCCTCCTTCCACTCCCAATCAACGTACCGAATCTCGCTACCCACGACCTCTCTAGTAAAACCTTGTGCATCTAGGTAGAGCGGGGCTATGGACGAAGCTCTCGCTATGAAGTCGAGGTTGAAGTCCCTCTTGGTCTGAGGGCCTATGTAGACAGCGTCGGCGTATAGGCACCTATCAACGTCTTCGATTGAGAAGGGCTGGGTAGGCTCTATGACCTCGATTCTCCTAGAGCCATTCGCTTCGTACCTAAGCCTGCACTTCATCGTCGTGGCGCTGGGCACTAGATCAACGCTTATACCTAGCGAGGCTAGCTCCTCGAGCAAATGCTTATCGCTTTCGCGAAGTCGCGCTACGAGCCTTACGCTAACCCCTAAACTTCTAAGGGCTACGGAAACAAAGTACGCTCCTCCCCCGACTATCTCCCTAATGATGCCTTCGGGTAGTATCTCCCACTCCTTAGTTACGTAACCGAATACGCATACCGTAGGCATGAGCATCACCCGAGGGGTCTTACATGCTAAAATGCCCCGCCTTAGGTATAAAGGAGTTTCAGTAGGGGTCCTCTCATCACGTTTCAGCTGACCGTTTTCTCATCACGTCTACACTACGCCGCGAGTGGCTTCCGGAGCCCCTAACCCCGGCACCCTTATCTTACTCTCAATGAATTTGCATAGCCTTACTATGACCATGGATAAGGCGAAGTAGATGATCGCTATTATCGTGTACACCTCTAGGTAGGCAAAGGTCTCGGCACCAACTATCTTACCCGCGTAGGTTAGCTCTACCACCGTTAGGAAGTACGCAATGGAGCTGTACTTGAGTAGGTACACTAACTCGTTGACCATCGAGGGAAACGCTATCCTCACTGCCATGGGGATCGCTAGTACCTCCACAAGCTGACGCGTAGTCATTCCCAGCGAGAGCGCAGCCTCGTACTGACCGCGCGGGATAGCCCTTATCGCCGCCCTGTAGTACTCTGATTGGTATGCACCGCTATTAAGACCCATTCCGAGGATTGCTGCAGCGAGCGGTGGGAGCACTATGCCTATCGATGGAAGCGCGTAGTACACTATGAATAGCTGGAGCAGCATGGGGGTACCCCTAATGAGCTCTACGTACGCTGCTAGCAACGGCCTTAGGGGCTTCGGTCCGAACTCCCTTAGCACCGCTATAGCTATGCCTAACGCGAACCCTATGGCGAACGCCGTAGCCGTTAGCGTTAGCGTATTCCTAAGCCCTAGAAGGAACAGCTCGTGGTACCTAACGAGTATCTGAAACGCGTTAAGGATTCCCATGCTCTAACCTCCTCCGCAACCTCTCTATGAACCTCTTCGTCCTAGGGTGCTTCGGATTGCTTAGGATTTCGCTAGGCTTACCCCTCTCAACGATCTTACCGCTATCGAGGACCATTATCTCGTCCGCTACTTCTAAAGCGAAGTCGAGCTCGTGGGTCACGATGAGCATGGTCATCTTCCTCTTAGCTAGGTCCTTAATCACGTTGAGGACCTCGCCCACGAGCTCGGGGTCGAGAGCCGACGTCGGCTCGTCCATGAGCATTATCGTGGGCTCCATAGCTATGGCACGGGCTATAGCCACCCTCTGTTGCTGACCACCCGAGAGCTGTGCTGGGTACTTACTCCACAGCTCGGGGCCTATGCCCACGAGCTTAAGGGCCTCGATAGCCCTCTTCGTGGCTTCCTCCTTACTAAGCTTCTTCACCTTTATCAGCCCTACCCTAACGTTGTCGAGCACGTTCATGTGCAGGAACAGGTTGTAGCTTTGGAATACGAAGCCTATCCTCTGCCTAATCCTATGGATAGCGTCGTATGGTCGCGGGAAGACTTCGCGTCCCTCGAGTAAGATCCTACCCTTATCGGGCTTCACCAAGAGGTTTATGCATCTTAGCAACGTCGATTTGCCTGAGCCGCTGGGCCCCATAATCACCTTGACCTCGCCCTTACGCACCTCGAACGATACTCCTCGAAGCACAGGGGTTTCACTATAGCTCTTCCACAAATCCTCTACGCGAAGAACCTCCTCGGTCATTGCGAAGCACCCAGCCCCGGAATCGCTATCCTCTTATACACCTTCGATAGTATCGAGCTGGTCGAGAACGTGATGACGAAGTATATGGCTCCGACGAACACCAAGGGCGTGAGGTAGTCCATAGCCACTTGGGCTACGTGAACTGCTTGGGTAAAGAGCTCCGATACCCCGATCGCGTAGGCTATCGAGGTATCCTTGAGGTCTATAGTGAACTGATTAACTAGCCCCGGAATGGAGATCCTAAGCGCTTGAGGCGCTATCACCGTCGTAAATAGCTGCGCGCGAGTCATTCCAAGGGATAACGCTGCCTCGATCTGCCCGCGGGGTATGGCGAGTATCGCGGACCTAATTATCTGGCTTTGGTAGGCCATACTCCTCAACCCTATGGCTAGTATAGCGGATTGAACGGGGTCTAGCGAAACGCCTAACTCGGGAAGACCGAAGAATATGAGGAGCATTAAGACGAGGAGGGGTATGCTCCGAAGAGATTCCTCGATAGCCGTCGCAACCCTCGACGAAATCCTGCCCCCAAAGCACTGAATGAAGGCGAGGAGAGATCCTAAGGCAAAGCCCATTCCGAAGCCTCCTACGGTGAGTATCGCTGTCTTATCCAATCCGGATAGAATTATCGGGCCATACTCTTCAATAACCTTGAGGTCTATAAAAACCATGTTGTTCACCTAGTGAGGGGCTTTAACTCCCGAAGTACTTCTCGACTAGTTTCTTGTACGCGGTGCTGTTGAGCACTTCCTTAAGCGCTTGGTTTAGCGCGTTTAATAGCTTGGTATCGCTCTTCCTAACCGCGAAGCCGTATACCTCGCCAGTGTGAATTACGAACGCTATCTTGACGGGGTACTTAGCTGTAAACATCTTTGCCACGGGACTATCCAGCACTACAGCATCGATCCTACCGTTAACCAGATCCTGCACTGCTAGCACGAACGATGAGTACTCCTTGACCTTTATGCCGAGTTTCGATGCGTACTTCTTAACGTAGTCAGCTCCCGTAGTACCGGTTTCGACGCCCACGGTCTTGCCCTTGAGATCCTCTAGGCTCTTGGGAACCCACTTGGAGCTAGCCCTAATCAAGACGGCTTGATCTGCATGCCAGTAAGGTATCGTGAATGCAACGACCTTCTCCCTCTCGGGGGTTATGGACATTCCAGCTGCGATGACATCGATCTTTCCCTGAAGGAGTGCGGGTATTAGCGAGTCGAAGTCCATGCTAACTATCTTTATGTCCTTGTACCCAATCTTATGGGCAAGCAACCTAATTAGGTCTATGTCGAAGCCAACAATGGAGCCATTCTTCGCGACGTACTCGAATGGTGGAAAGTCGGGTGATGTCCCCACTACTAAGTACTCCTTACCTGTAGGCGTAGGTGCTTTAGAGATAGTTGCGCTCGTAGATAGTGAAGCACTCGTAGCTGTAGTGCTAGGGGCTTTATTCGAAACGTAGTACCACCACGCTACGACTCCTACACATATAGCGATGATTATTGCTACGACGGTCGCTATTAAGACCTTGTTCAAGCCCCAACACCTTCATGGTAGTAAATCGTTATGCGTAAATATAAATCTGTTTCATCAATCACAGACAGTTCTATACGGATTAAATTGATATAGTGAGAACGCAACGATTAATTACACGAATCTACTGTATCAACTCTACGAATTGGTTGAACTAAAACTGATCGAATCTAGATAGAACAATGCATAGAGCTTACGGCATTAGCCCGGCGCAGTACATGAGCACCGAGATCACTAGCGCTAGCGATGCCAGCACCACCAACGCGTTCAAAATCGGATTATCGTACCTTAAGCGCGTTACCGCGAAGCGCTTCTTTGAAAACGGATACTTGAGGTAGATACCCGATTCCGTAAACGCATCGAGGAGTAGATGGAAAGTAGCTCCAGCGAACACGGATATGCAGAACAACACGAACTTAATCGGGTCTACGTAGAGGTGAAGGAATTGAATTAGCAAGGATATCGCTATGAATATCGCTAAGCATATCATCGCGACGCCGAATAAGGAGTGCGTAAAGGGGCTCCGCCTAAAGCCCTTATGACCAAACCTATCGATTACGTAGTTAACAAAAGCCGCCAGAACGCCACCTACAAACGATGGCGCAATCCCTAACCCCATTACCACACCTAGCGAAAAGGCTATCGAGAATCCCGCCACTACGTGCGTTCGCAACTTCATGAACTACACCAATTAACTACAGCGAATTTAGTGGTGCGGCGGCCGGGATTTGAACCCGGGATCTCCGGCTTGGAAGGCCGGCGTCCTAGACCAGGCTAGACGACCGCCGCAGTCCGGAATCCAACTTGTTGTCGGTGGGTCTTTAAGCCTTTACGAATCGAGGACTTGGTAATGCCAAGCCGCTTTTATTCTAGCTAAACCCTAGTTTGTGCTTCGGGGGTGCTTCTAATGATTCACGTGGTTCTGGCTTCTACCGTAACGCAAGTAGCTAACGCCACGATATCCAACATAGTCAAGGCCTTCATGTCGAACCCCGTTGCAGCGGTATCGATCGTAATACAGTTCCTATTGGGACTGGGTTTAGGGTACGTAGCGGCTAAGGCGTTGAAGTACGTACTGGCGTTTGTAGGAATATTGCTGCTAGGCTCGTTCCTAAATGTATGGAGTTTTGGTCATACGCCAGAGCAAGCCCTTAGATCCCTAGGCACGGAGTTGATTCAGCTCAAGAACTTAGCCCTAAGCCTATTGTCAGCGCTTGGCTTGCTAACGATAGGGGTAACGACCATAGGGTTCATTGTGGGTGCAATAATTGCGTGGATAAGGAAGTGACTTTCACTAAAAACGCGCTAGAGCGATATGAAGTCCTCTGGCTTGGGAGGCTCCGGCTTCAATCCTTTTCTCTGCCTAATCTTCCTGACTATGTCCCACAACAGGTTGTCGGGCACTGGAGCCCATCTACTGAACTCAGTACCCCAGAACGCCCTGCCAGCGCTCGCGCTCCTCAACTCGTTGGCTAGGTCGAAGCTCTCGGCCACCGGTATCTCCGCTATTATCTTGACTATGTTGCCCACTAAGTGAACGACGTTTAGTATCCTACCCCTCCTCCTAGCGAGGACCGCCGTTATATTGCCCATGTAGTCTATCGGCACCTTGATCTCTAGCTTCTGTAGCGGCTCGAGTAACGTTGGTCTAGAGCTCAATATCGCAGCATAGATCGGGTTCCTAACCGCAGGGAATATCTGCGCGGGACCTCTGTGCGCTGGGTCTTCGTGTATTACCGCATCGTGTAGAATGACCTTTAGCCCTCTAACAGGCTCAGCAGCTAGAGGCCCTTCTCTCATCGCGAGTCTGAATCCTTGTATTATAGTATCCTTCACTTCCCTAAGGTGCTGCACACCACTGGTCATGTCCACGAACACGTTTATGTTCTCGTCTATAGCCCAAATCCTCTTAGCCTCATCGTACTCCCAACCAGCTTCATCCCTAAGTATCTTAGCCCTCTTGTACGGATCCATATCCTCGGTTATGATTCCCTGCTGTATCAAGTTTATGGTCTCTTCGTTGAGTGGCTCAATGCTTATGTACAGCTTGTTGTGCTTGTTAGGCGACTTACCCTCGAAGATCTTGCTCTTCATCCTTGCGGTCTCTCTATACACCACGATTGGTGGTGTAGTCTCGACTTCTAGCCCGAACCTCTCCTTGAGTAGCGTTAGCACGATCTCTAGGTGTAGATGACCCATGCCGGATATGAGGTACTCGCCCGTCTCCTCGTTTATCCTTACTATGATGTTCGGATCCTCAATGCTTATCTTCCTCAGCGCATCTATGAGCTTGGTTAAGTCAGTCGTCTTCTTGGGCTCTATAGCCATGGTCACGACGGGCTCAGCTATGTACCTAAGCCTCTCGAATGGGACCATAACATCCTTAAGGCTCTTAGCAACGACGGTTTCTCCAGCCCTAGCGGCATCTAGCCCTAAGGCGGCTGCAACATTACCAGCGGGTATAGCTTCGACAACCTCTCTATACGGACCCATGTAGAGGCTTACTTGAAGCACTTTCTGGACCTGCCTAGCGTTAACTAGGTAAACCTCCTCACCACTGCGTAGGGTTCCCGAGAACGCTCTACCCGTAGCAACGAAGCCTGCATGCGGATCCCATCTCATGTCGCATACGAAGAATACTAGGGGTCCATTGGGGTCTGCTTCTAGCATTGCGCGACCAATATCGCTATTGATATCGCCTTTCCAAATCTTCGGAATCCTATACTTCTGAGCCTC
>CAZRDH010000046.1:0-11752 GCA_964598805.1 uncultured Desulfurococcaceae archaeon
CCTAAGCTCCGCCTCGATGCGGGCAATACTCTTCCTAACCTCGTCTAGAGCGCTCCTAACAATATCGTCAACGTTATCCTCGTTGCACTCCCGGGCGAGACCTAGCGACTCTAGCTCGCGGCACACGCCATCTATGACAACGTCTATTTCCTCCTTGCGTGCGCGGAGCTCCTTTAGGCGCTTGCTAACCTCGGCTAAGTCCCTTAGCCTAGCCCTAGCCTCCCCAACGTCTATGGACCTAACGAGCGGCTCGACCTCGAGAACCCTCTTCAGCTTACTCAAATCCTCTTCAACGCTCCTAAGCTCCTCTACGAGCCTAGCCTTCTCCCGTAGCTCGACAACCTTGAGCGCTATGTCCCTAACGAGCTCTAGGAACTCCTTCCTCTTCCTAGCCTCCTCAACCTCCTTGGAAACGGCTTCCATCTGCTTTAGGACCCTATCGATTTCCATCGATATGGACTTGGCTCGCGCCTCGAGCTTAGATACGTTCCTAGAGACCTCATCGAGTCTACCCCTCAGCGCTTCGAGATTCCTTATCGCGGGCCTTAGCACCTCCCTAGCCTTCTCCAAATCCTGAAGACCTAGGAGCTTGAGTATAGCGTCCTTCCTCTCCGCGGGTTTGAGGTCTAGGAGCTTCGTTAGCTCGTCTTGCCTAGCGACTATCGTGTACCTAATCGCTTCGGGGGAGGGTACGCCGAATATCTCCTCGAGTACGTACCTAGTAACGGACTCAACGCCGCTAGCTACGAGCTTCGTCTTCCCCTGATCCACGTAGAGTAGTTGCGCGTCATCGCTTCCGCTAGCCCTAACCACTCGGCGAATAACGTACCTAACGCCCCCAACGTCTAGCTCGACCTCTATCTCTCCCTCCGAAGCCCCTAGCCTAAGCATATCGCTCTTCCTACTACCCCTAACGGTCCCTCGCTTCGATAGTAGCGCGTAGACGATCGCGTCGATTATCGTGCTCTTTCCGGCGCCGTTAGGGCCGACGATAGCCGTGAGCCCGGGCTCGAACGTTATCTCGGTGTTCTCGTGGCTAAGAATGTTCCTTAACCTAACCCTCCTCAGCACTACGCTCCTCAACGACATTACCTACCACCGAGGAACCTCATTAACCCCCTTCCGAGTGAGGGGCGAGCGCTCGAAGCAAGGGCTTTGCTCTTAGATGGAGCCGCGGGCTTGTAGCCCCTTAGAACGAACTTCTTCGCATCCTCTAGTAGCTCTCGATCGCTTTTCAGCGCCTCCACGAGCTTTCTAGCGGTTTGCTCGCTGGGGTTGGTAACGAGCTCGGTTAGGAGCTTAGCGAGCTTCTCGCTGCCAACGACTTGCTCGACGAGTTTGGAGATATCGAGCTTCTCGCCCTCCTCGACAACCTGGGGCTCGGGAGCCTCTAGGTAGGGTTGGGGTCTCTTCAACGCCTCTACGGCGTAGTAAGCCACTAGATTCTCTTCGCGAAGCGCTTCGAGAGCGCGGTGGAGCAACGCTATGCTCTCGCGGGTTCCGAGCACCGATACGAATACTAGCGGCGGTTTCCTACCCTCGGAAACGAGCTTGAGAGCCCTAGCCCTAACGTCCTCGATAGCTTGCTGAACCGATTGGTACTCCCCTAGGATCCATGGACGTACGCTACTAAGCTGAATCCTCTGGAAGGAGGCTTCGCGCTTACTCAAATCCACGAGGACTACGCCCTTACCGCTCTCGCTCCACTCGTCCCTCCTAAACACCTCGGTAGCCCCGGGGTACACCACCGGGGTTCCATCGCTTAGCCTAAACACCCTATAGCCGTGGTAATCCCCTAGGGCTACGTAGCTAAACCCCGTGGGTATCTGGGCTAGGGATGCATCGGGGTTCTGAGGCACTACCTCCTTGAGGAGCAGGTGGGCTAGGAGAATCGATGGGGTTCTAGAGGGCTTTGGACACGCCTTAACCCCCTGCCTCTTGGGGAAGGGTATGGCTACGACCTCTAGCTCGCCGCTTCGGCACTTAACCAAGAACCTCTCGATGCTCGAAACCGCTAGGTAGTCGACTACGCCGAGCTCTCGAAGCAGTAGTAGCGGGGACATTCCGTACCTCCTAGGAAGGTCGTGCTGACCCGCTATCGCCACAACCCTTATCCCGGAGTCCTTCAACCTCTTCAACTGCTTGATCGCTACTAGGTACGTATCCGGCGGAGCATACGCCTTATCGAAGAAGTCCCCCGCGTGGATATACGCATCGACGCGCTCCCTAATCGCTATGTCCACGGTCTCGGCGAAGGCCTCTAGAACGTCTCTATACCTAAAGGGTAGGGACCTAGGTGCGGAGCTACCTATGTGCGTATCGCTAACGTGGAGAACCAGCATGGTCTACACCAACCCCCTCAAGTCCTCTAGCGCACCTTCGTGAATCTCGCCGAGCTCCGAGCCTCGCCTCTCCTCCCGCTTCATCATACGCCACAGCTCTGATATACGCGGCGTTGCACCAACCCGCTTACCGGCGTGCCTATCGACCTTGACGAAGGCTGGGAACCTACCAATCCACTCCCCAACTATGAGCGCTTCCCCCGTATCCATGGTGCTTAGCGAGGAAGCTAGGTCCTCGGTAAGCATGTCGGACGCGTTCATTACCGCCCGCTGATCAGCTTCCTGAACGAGCTTCATGAACACGAAGTTCTGTATCTGGCTAACGGTATTCGAGTCTATGTTCCTAGGCCTTTGAGACACTATGAATAGGCACACGCCGAACTTCCTACCCTCCCTAGCGAGCCTCTCCACGCTTCTACGCGAAGCCGTTTCCCTATTAGCCGAGAGGAATAGGTGGGCCTCCTCAATAACTAGGACGACGGGCTTGGGGCTACCCATAGCCGCGTTCCTCCTACCGAACCACAGCAGCTCGTCGGCCACGATCTTGAGCATGTAGTCGCGCTGCTCGTCATCTAGCGACGAAGCGTTGAGAACGACTATCGTTCCGGGGGACAGCATGTCGACTATGCTCTTCTGGCTAAAGCTAAGCGGGGTGTACTCGAAGAACTCCTCCACCTTCGCTATAGCGGCTTCGCAACTCTTTTCAGCCCCCTTAACCTTGCCCTTCCTAATGGATCGAATTACGCACTCCCTAAAGAGGCTCGCTAGCGCCTCGTTTGGGTCGCTACCCTCCAAACCCTCCTCAGCATCGCCGCTTCGCGAAGCTGAGGGACCAAGCTTGCTAGCGATCTCCCTAACGGCGGTAGCCGTAACGCCGTGCCTAGCTATCACCTCGCTAAAGAGCTTCTGGGCTTCCCTAAGCCCTCGCTCTACGAGCCTCCTCTGAACGGTTGCCGCAGCCTCGGGAACGATCATCCTCGACAGGATCTTGGGGGCTATGTTTAGCGGGTTTATGTATAGATCGAGGGATACGACCCTAACCCCGGGGGATTGGGGTTCTAGGGATGCGTACTCGCCGTGAACATCGTAAACAACGATCATGCCCCCGATCTCCGCGATCCTATCTATCAGTATGGCAACGGTATTGCTCTTCCCACTACCCGTTGTCCCCGTTACGAATAGGTGCTTCGTTAGCGCGTCTATCGATACCCGAACCTCCACGTCCTCCCTGCCCACGAGGTGCCCAATCCTAACGCTATCGCTTCCACGGCTGCTAAACAGCATCGATAGTACGGATGAGGGCGCTAAGTACACGGGGGCGTTGGGCGGAGGCGGGGTGCGGGGTACCGAGACCGAGCCGTTCTCGGAGATATCCGCTATGGCCCTAACTAGCGACGCTCCGTACTGCGCTAGCTCGCTCTCGAACTCAGCGTAGAGCCCGCTCGTGGCGAGGGCGGCGGCCCCGCTGACGGGAACAGTCCTCCTGTACATCGTCGAGCTGACTACGCCGACGAGTAGGTGCCTAACCGTAGCCCCCGTAGCCGGATCCTTGGATTCGAACGGTATCGCTACGTAGGTCCCTAGGGGTAGCGGGGCCTTGGATACCACCTCGACGAGCCCGGGCCTAGACTCGTTGCCTACGATCCCTAGGGGCTCACCTAGGCAACCTGTAGCCAACGCTACGTACCCACTATGCTCTACGTACTTACAGCTCTCTAAAGGTGGGAGGCAGTAGAAAGTAGCGCTAGGTAACCCTCCTAATCCTCCTCAGCAAGAGCTCGATCCTCTTGCCAACGATGCTCGCGACCACGTCTATAGCCCTAGGCATGGGCCCTAAGGGCTCGACTAGCCCCCTCTTAATGGCGTTCAAAACGCTGTCGATGTCATCAACGGGCTTTAGGAACCTACACTTAACGAACCCCACGCGGGTAGCTACATGAGCATCGCTTCCAGCGGTAACGGGCTTACCCAAGCTCTTGGCTAACGCGATGGCCTCCCTATTGAACCTAGCGAAGGTCCTTCCATTAACCCCCTCTATGGCGTCGACGAGCTTAGAGACCTCGATAATCCTCTTCCTAGGTAGGGGCGACGCTCTTAGTAGGTAGCCAAAGGGGTGAGCGTAGATAGTTACCCCTCCGTGGCTGCGACACCAATCAACGACTTCCTCGGCGCGAGCGCCCTCGAGGCGAGGCTCCTCGGTAACGCCTAGGCACAGAATGTGCCCATCCCTACTCGAGACCTCTACCCCTGGAACGACGATTAGATCCCTCGACCCGTACCTAAGAGCCTCGACCCCTCCCCTAACCGTGTCGTGGTCCGTAACGGCTACGACCTTAAGCCCCTTCCTCCTCGCGTACTCAACGACCGTGCGGGGATCGTCGAGGCCATCGCTATAGGAAGTGTGTACGTGTAGATCCCCTAGCTCCTCCACCTTACGCGGCACCCCTCCTCCTAGCCAAAACCGTTTTCACCCTCTTCAACCTCGCCTTCTCCTCCCTCTCACGCTCCTCGAACTTCATCCTCAAGTACTTAATGGTGTTAACGAGCCTCGGTATGAGCACGTGCTCGAGCATGTTCACCCTCCTCCTCGTCCTCTCGAGCTCGACACCGAGCATCTCTAGCTCCTTCTCTAGCTCCGCTATCGCGCAGGCAAGCTCGAGGACTCTCCTACCCCTCCTCGCTATCTCTCCCACCTCGATGGGGGCGAAGGGTAGCGGGGTCGATGAGACCTCCTCGAGCTCTATGAGCGGGGCCCTAACGCCCGCAACGCTCCTCGTTGCAGCCGCTATCCAAGCCCCTCTAGCCCCCGGCTTAACCATAGCCTCGAGGCTCCTAGGCCCCGTGAGGATGAGGGCGCGGGTGTATAGCGGGTATAGCTCCCTTAGCTCCCTCGATAGCTCGGCCCTAGCGCGGTAGAGCTTCCTAATCACTATGAAGAACTCTTGGACTAGCAGCGTCAGCCTATCCCTAAGTATCCTATGGATCCTCCTAGCCGTAGCTAGCCTCCTCCTCAACCTAATCAGCTCTAGCTTCGTGGGCCTAGCGATCCTAACGATCTCCCTACTGGACAAGCCCTCGACCCGCGCTAAGGATGTGGAACCGGATATTAATCCCTTGGTCTAGAACTCTCCGCGGAGATGATGAGGAGCCGAGCGGCGGATCCCCTTAAGTGAAGAGGAACCGGGGCCTGATCTTGGCGCCTAGGCTACGTAGCTTGGGCGAGGAAATCGCTAAGTTCCTGCAGATCGCTAAGCTCGACAACCTACCCGAGGAGGTTAGGCTCGTCTTAGCCTTCTCGGCGGCGGAAATAGCCTCGGCGATGATCATAGCGTCCTCGGGCGAGAAAAAGCTTCGCGCAGCCCTATGCAAAATGAAGTCCTCGAGGAGAATCAATAGGGCTCTAGCGATCCTCAAGCGGGAAGGGGTTCTCGATCAGGAGCGCTACGAGCGCTTAAGGAGGTGCCTTCGAGCGCTTAGGTGTTTGCGCAACTCCTACCTCCACCCCATATGCGTCGAGAAGTGCCCGAGGCTAACGATTGAGGAGGCGATTGCCTGCGTAGAGGAGCTAGCCGCGCTAGCAATGGAGTTCGCGAGGTCTAGGGGTTGGGACCTCAGCTGCCGCTGATTATGACATCCCCTCGCGGGTCCGCAACAGGGGTCCACTACATCATCGGCTACCTCCTCTCCACAACGATACCCCCGCCCCCCGCTTTTAGCGAGACTACGCGCGCCCCCATCGCCTTAGCCACCTCGGCTAGGATCGGCAATGCGTCGGGGCGAGAAAAGGCTATGAACGCGCCCCCGCCCCCGGCTCCGCTCATCTTAGCGCCGTAGGCACCGGCCTTCCTAAGCGCGTGGATAACCCTATCGCTATCCTCGGACACGACCCCCAGCGCGTGGAGCAGTCCGTGGTTAACGTTCGCTAGGAGCCCGAGGGTCTCGAGGTCCCCCCTCCTAACGGCCTCGACCCCCATCTCAACGACGCGGGCTATGGCCTTCATCACGTCCTCGACGACTTCGGGAGCCGCTTCTCGAAGCCTCTTCACGTAGGCTACTAGGCTAGCGGTAGTCCCGGCCCTAGGTACGTACCCCACTAACGCGTCTATGGACTCCCTAAGCAGCTCGTGCCTAAGGCTCTTCGGGTCTATGAGCCTAACGCCCCCGAGGCAAACCGTGGCGGTGTCCATGGGGCTCGCAGCTCCCTGCACCTCCCTTTCAACCCTCCAGGCGAGCTTAGCGAGCTCGCTAGCCTCGATCTCCACCCCATGCATAGCCATGCACGCGGCTAGCACTCCAGCGGAAACGGCTGCAGAGGTACCCAGCCCTATGCTAGGCGGTAGCTCGCTCTCGATACGCAGCTCGAGCCCCCCATCGAGTCCCCCAACCTGCTCGGAGCAAACGGCTAGGGCTCGAGCAACGTACGAAACGACCCTCTCGACGCTCTCCCTACGAACTTCCGCGCCCAGACCCTCGATATCTGCGCTCCGTATAGGCACCCGAATATCGCTACCCAGGAAGAGAACCCTGTTGCGCTCGCTAGGAACGGCCTCAATGATTACGTACCTGGGTATGGACGCTGCTATCGCTGGGTACCCGTAGACAACCGCGTGCTCCCCAAACAGCGTTATCTTCGCTGGAACCCTAACCACGATTCGCTCCATCGCGGTCTAGACCCTCAGCGGAGGTTCATCTCATCATGTTCAGGGCGGGGCGACAGTACATCATCGGGCTCCAGCTCTACCTCAACTGCCTTAGGTAGGGGAGGCTAGGCCTAGAGCTTAGGTACATGGGCAGCGACTGCTCTACCCGCGGGTACCCATCAACCTCCTTCTCCAGCTCGTTGATCAGCTCGCTCAAGGTCATGGACTTCTGGACCCCGCTAGCCCTAATCCTAACGTTTAGCGTCCCGGTCTTAACCTCCCTATCCCCGACGACGACTACGTAGGGAATCCACTCGATGCCAGCATCCCTAATCTTCTTACCGAGGCTCTCGTCCCTATCATCGACGTCCACCCTGAACCCCCTCTTCCTAAGCTCCTGGGCGACGCTAATGGCGTACTCTAGATGGTTCTTAGACACGGGTATCACCCTAACCTGAATCGGTGCTAGCCACGTTGGTAGCGTAGGCGCTTTACCCTCCTTCTCGGCGCGAGCAGCCGTATCGAACACCATGTAGATGTACCTCTCTATCGATCCGATTAACGCCGTGTGTATTATCACCGGGTGCTTCTCGCTACCATCGCTATCCCGATACTTTATCCCGAACCTAGCCGCGTTACCAACGTCTATCTGCCAAGTGGCTATCTCGCGAGGCCTACCCATCTCGTCGACTATCGTGTACTCAACGTTGATAACCCAGTAGTAGATGCCAGCGGGGTAAACCGTTAGCAGCACGGGCCTCCCCTCCCGCTCCACGAACTTCTTCAGTAAGTCGCGGTGGTTCTCCAGGAAGTCCTTGGTGACGTTGTATATCGCTACGTACCTACGACCGAGCTTAGCCGCCTCCCTGTGTATCGTCGGCATGACCTTGTTGAGCACTATGTCTGCCGCCTCCTCGAGGTTCTTAGCCAGAATGTGTAGGTCGGGCATGTGGAACTTCCTAACCCTGAAGCCGAGCACGATTTCGCCGCGCTGCTCGTATCGATAGCTATCGGCGACCTCGAACATCCCCATGGGTAGGTCTCGGTAGCTTAGCACCCAGTCCCGGAGTATCGAGAACTGCTGGTGGCAAGCAGCGAACCTAAGCACGAACCTATCGCCATCCATCCTAACCTCGTACATCCTCTCCCCGAAGAGCTCGGCGTGCTTCCTAACGGGCTCGTAGCTAAGGCTAAACATGTTAGTGCCCCTAACCTTGAAGACGGGTATGCCGAGGCTCTGGGCTACTAGCCATGAGTAGCGCTGCACCGCCTCGAAGATGGTGTCGGCGTGGGGCTCGTACCTCATGTGGCCGTGGTCGGACATGGGCTCCCACTCGAAGCCGAACTTCCTAAGGTAGTAGTGAACCCTGCCCGTCCCACCCTCGAGCTCTTTCTTCAGCGCCTCCTTCTCAACGACTATCCTAAGCTCCTCGTCCCCACCGTAATCGAAGGTTCTCGGATCGTGGAGCTCCCCATCGGGGGTCATGACGAAGTACTCCTTCTCGATAACCCTCTTCGAAACCTCCCTACCCGGCGCTATGCTCCTAGACAACTCGCTTAGCGGATGCCCGTAGCAAGCTATTTCGAACCTCTTGTACCAACCGAATGGGGCCCTAATCGTTGGGAACCCCATCTCCTTCAGCTTCTCCTCGACTAGCTGGAGAACCCTCTTAGCCGTATAGGGATCGGCTAGGTTCGGCGATAGGTGGGCATAGGGGTACACCACAACGGTTTTCGCACCGACCTTCCTAGCCACCTCCGCTATCTCCTCGGCTGCTCGGCTAGCAACCTCCTCGGGGTTGCGCTCATCGACGCTCTCCACCGTGCACATAGCCACTAACGCGTTTTCGGCGCTGCCCTTCCTACGGTCCTCGGGAACCTCCTCCGCAGCGTCTATCGCCTTCTGAAGCGCTTCGTAGCTAAACCTCTCCGCGTGTATTAGAAGGATCCGCATCTATCAGCGCCTCAGCGCGAGGCTCGTGTTTGGGCTAGAAATCCTTTTGAGCGCCTAAACCCACCCGAAACTTTCGGCTAGGAGCAGGAGCGTATAAGAGTCTCCTAACGCCACGAGACACTAGGTTCGGGGGTGAGTCTAGAGTGGCTCAAACCGAGAAGAAGCCTAGGAGCCTCGAGGAGCTAGGGATATCGAGCACCATACTGAGGAAGCTCTACGACGCGGGAATAACGACTCTCGAAGCCCTAGCCGCGGCTAACGCGCAGGAGCTTAGCCAAACCCTAGCCATTCCGCTACCAACGGTTCAGCGCATAATCATGAAGGCTAGGGATGCGCTAGGCCTAGGGTTCAAGACGGCTCTACAGCTAAAGAGGGAGAGAATGGCTCTACCCAAGATAACTACGGGCAGTAGGAACTTAGACAACCTACTGGGCGGAGGCATCGAGACCAAGAACATAACCGAGTTCTTCGGGGAGTTCGGCACCGGCAAGACGCAGATATGCCATCAGCTAGCGGTTAACGTGCAGCTACCCCCGGAGAGAGGTGGGCTCGGGAAGAAGGCTGTGTACATAGATACCGAGGGAACGTTTAGGTGGGAGAGGATCGAGTCCATGGCCAAGGCCCTCGGGCTAGACCCGGACCAGGTCATGGAGAACATACTGTACGTAAGGGCCGTTAACAGCGACCATCAGATGGCGGTCGTGGAGGAGCTTAGGAGCCTCATACCCAAGGAGAACATAGGGTTGGTAATAGTGGACTCGATAACGAGCCACTTCAGAGCCGAGTACCCGGGTAGAGAGAACCTAGCGCCAAGACAGCAAAAGCTGAATAGGCACCTACACCAGCTAATGTCGCTAGCCGAGCTATACAACGTAGCGATAGTGATAACGAATCAGGTTATGGCTAGGCCCGACGTATTCTACGGAGATCCGACCATGGCTGTCGGCGGTCACGTCCTTGGGCACGCACCCGGCATAAGGGTTCAGCTAAAGAAGAGTAGGGGCAATAGGAGGATCGCTAGGGTTGTAGACGCTCCGCACCTACCCGAGAGCGAGGCAGTGTTCGTAATTACCGATGCGGGCATTAGGGACCCCGATTAGCAATAACCGATTTTAGCCCTCGCCCCGTCAACGCCTTGGGATCATAGTCTTGGATACGCTGTTCCTCAACGAGCTCGCTAGGGCTATCGTAGCCTCAGCAACCTTTCTCTACGCGGGAATCGAGGATTGGAGAAAGCGCGATATAAGTCCATGGACGTGGGTCCCGGGGGCAGCTGTAGGGGTATCGCTATCCACGCTCGAGGTTTTTTACCTAGGCCTAAACCCTTTCTTGCTAGTGTCGCTAATCGTTACGTTACTGATCGTCGTGGCGTTCGCCATAGCCGTGTTCCTACTTAGGGCTATGGGGGGAGCCGACTTTCTTGCGGTAGCGTGCTTAGCGAGCTTAATGCCCTTCCCGTTCCTTAGGCTTCACGGTTTGCTAGGTAGAAGCATCGTCCCTCCGCTACTACACGTAATGCTCTACTCAGCGTTGCTATCCTTAGCACCCGTAATCGCTAACGTAGTGCACAACGCTAGGAGGAAGCACCTCTTCGACTCGCTAAGGCTCTCGGGGCTTAGGAGGGTCAAGCTCTTCCTAACGGCTAGGGTGCTAACGATCGAGGAGCTCGAGAGGAAGAGGTTTTACTACCCTCTCTACGTGCCTGGCGTAGTCGATAGGAGTAGCTTCGATGTCGAGGAGGATGATAGGGCTTGGGTCGAGAAGCTTAGGGAAGCGGGGGCTAGGCTAGTCGTAGCAACCTGGGGCGTGCCTACGGTAACGCTGCTTTGCGTGGCTACGCTGATATACCTCTCCCTAGGTGTATCACCTATAGACGCAGCCATAGCGTGCCTAAGGTAGGCGAGCCTTGGAGATCCTGTGGGCACCGTGGAGGGCTAGGTACGTAGAGAAGGCTGCGAAAGGCGAGTCTAAGTGCATATTCTGCGAAGCCCTTAGGGATGGAGATGACGAAGCGCACCTAGTGGTGTATAGGTCTAGGCACAGTATAGCTATGCTCAACCTCTACCCCTACAACACGGCCCACACCATGGTCGCTCCCCGTAGGCACGTGCCTAGCATAGAGCTTCTAAGCGATGAAGAGCTCCTAGACCTATTCAAGCTCGTGACCCTGGTAATGAAGGCCATTAGGAGGGAGTACAACCCCCACGGCTTCAACGTGGGGATAAACGTTGGTCGCGTAGCGGGGGCGGGTATCGAGAGCCATGTCCACGTCCACGTGGTTCCTAGGTGGAGCGGGGATACCAACTTCATGCCCGTGGTAGCGGGCACCAAGGTGATGCCCGAGGACTTGAGGACTACGTGGCTAAGGGTTAAGAAGGCTATAGAGAGCGTTCTAAGCGAGGAAGCGCTCGAGATGATGAGGGTGCGCGGGTAGAGCCCCGAGCGATGAAGTTACGTAACCCGGGCTGAACCCCTTAGCTCGCTCATGTATATACACTCGAGTACACCCACTTTAACAAGATTTCTCGCTACTACCTCCCCTAGATATACGCTCCGTAGCCGAGTATACACGGTGTATGGAGAATTGAGGGTATCGATCGTTAGTAGGGTGCCCCCAACTAGGTGCGGAGTCGCTGAGTACTCGAGCATGCTGGCGAGCGAGCTTAGGAAGCTTAGCGTAAGCGTCGAGTTCCTAGCCGATGTAGAGGGCGAGGAGCTTGGTAGGAAGGGAGTTGATCCGTATAGCGGGGTCAAGGCTATTCCATGCTTCGAGAGCGGCAAGCCCGGGTTCTCCGAGGGGATAACCAAGGCCGTTG
>CAZRDH010000047.1:0-15581 GCA_964598805.1 uncultured Desulfurococcaceae archaeon
GATACCTACCTCGTCGAGGCGAAGCTCGGGGTTAGCGGTATCGAGCCCTCGAGGGTCGTGAAGGTAAAGAGCTCTACCTACGCGATAGCCTTGGGGAAGCCCAACCTCGTTATAGACGCTACCTACTTAACGAGCTACGCCATTGAGGGGCTTGTTAAGGAGTTTCGAGGGCTCGTACTCGTCGAGTACGAGGTTAGCGCAGTGGGTTGTAGCGCGCCTATAGCTCTAGGCGTTGATAGGGTGGTAACGCTCTACGCTAAGTACAATAGTAGCGAACTCGATAGAATGTACGAGGTAGCTAAGTTCGAGATCGACTTCTTCGGCTCGAAGCGCGTTAGAGCGGAAGTCTATCCCAACGGCTACGTGTATTACGCGAGTATCGAGGGCAAGCGCATGGTGCTAGACATCGGCACGGGGGTTTCTAGTGCGAGGGTAAACCTAGTCGTTCCGGGGGCTGTAGGGAGCTCGCTCGTATGGAGGTTCAGCGAGGTGTCTATACGGCTTAGGATCCACTTGGTTAAGGACGTAGTCCCCGTAGCCATCAAGGTTAGAGCGTGCCTTGGAGCCGATGGGGGTGTATGCAGTTCGTGGAAGAGCTTGAGCGGAGGCGAAACGACGATTGTTAGCGTTGAAGTGCCGCAACCATCCTTAGTGTACTCGCTTGCAGTACAGAGCGTAGTGCCCTTAACGCTAACGATAGTTAAGCCTAGGGACGTAGCGACGGAGCTCGTCATCGAGTTACCCCGCGGGGTATCGATACCCGCTAGGGTGATAGAGGCTGTTTCCGTTACTAGGAAACACATATACCTAGGCTACTCATCCATACCCGTCCCCGGGGTTACGGCGCCCGTGCTAAGCACGCGCGTGCTGAGCTACGTCGATACGGCGCTAGGTGAGGGTAGCGACCTTAGCTTCACCCAGTCGTACCTAGACGTAAGCGTAGCGCTCGCGAGCTCCGTATCGCTCGTGTGGAACGGGCTTAGCGAGCAGTACGCACACCTAGAGGTCAACGTGATGGGCGTCGAGTCGTCGCTAAGCCTAGAGAGGGTCACCGTAGTAAGCGAGAGCGCTACTGGAAACGAAGTTCAGTGCTATAGGGTTATGGTTCACGCAGTTACGTCACCGCTGCTAAAGTACGTAGCTAGGATCCTAGCCTTCCTATCGACGGCCATCAGGGTCGTAGACGTAGCGTCGACGCTAGCTGGTAACGAGGAAGCGTCGCTAATGAGCTCCGTAGCCGAGGTGCCGGTAGACCTCGCGCATAGGGTTGCAGAGCACGCGTCTGAGGTAAGCGCTTACTGCGTCAACAACGTGGCTAAGATCGTGGGTCCTAGGGTTGGGTACCTCGAGGGGCTAGCCATAGACTTCGAGACGAAGCTAGCTTGCGGTGCGAACGCCAACGTCTACACCTTCGACGTTAGGTACTCTATGGGCGGAGGCTTCGCGAGGGTGGAAGACGAAGTTGAGGACACGGTGTCGATACCCATAGCGTGCCCTCTATACGGTGGCTAGGGTAGCTAGCCTTGAGGCTTAAGAGAGCGCTACCCTGGACCCTACTAGCTCTAGCGCTAGCTGTAGACGTAGCTCTATTCAACGTCTACCCCTTTTACTGCGAGCCTCCGTGGAGCCCTAACCTCCTCGTTTCCTCGGTTAGCAGCTTGAAGATCTACGCTCTAGTCGCGCTAACGCACTTCGCCTTAACGGACCTAGCGATAGCCTTCATCCCCCTAGCCCTCCTATGGAGCTTGGGCAAGCGAGTTAGGGTGGGGATCCTCTTCGTAACCTCGCTAACCCTCTTGATAGCGCTAGACGCTCTAACGATTGCGTTAATCGATTACGTAGCCCTCTTCTGGCTCCATCCACCGGGGTACGCCCTAAACCTCCTCCCCATCACCATAGCTGCGATAGCCGTTGCGGACACGGTCTATAGGCTAATCGCTTTCCCAGCCGTATTCCCCCTAGCAATGCTCGAAGCGTGTACGAAGGGGAGGGGGAAGCTACTTAGCTACGCATCGCTAATGCCTAAACGCTTAGCGTTGCTAGCAACGCTAAACGTTGCTACGACACTAGTGGTCGCTCGCTTAGTTAGCGAAGGCATTAACCTCGCTATAGCCGAGCTTAGCCCGCTAGCCGTATTCACTTACTTTAGGTGCTTTAACGAAGCTACCGCTAAGCTCATAGCCCAGCACCTTAGGCTAGGCACGGCGTTTACGCCAACGCTACAAACGTGGGGAGGGCTAGTAAGCGAAGCGCTGTGTATATGCGTTGCGTGCTTAGTTGCCTACCTCGTCTCTAGGGGCGTCGATAGGTAAAGCGTTTTTACTCAGTACGATACTCTTCGAGCGGCTAGGTGAAGGGCTTTGAGTAAGGTGGTTAGGCTCATAGACTACGAGCTGTGCATAGGGTGCTATACCTGCGAAGAGGTTTGCTCGTTTCTACACGAGGGTAGGCCCTTCATAAAGCTCTACGAGGTTTACAGCGGTTTGAGGAGGCCCATATCGTGCTTTCACTGCGTTAACGCTCCTTGCGTAGCTGCTTGCCCTACGGGGGCTATGCATAGGGATGGTGATGGTGCTGTAGTTATAGATGTTGCTAGGTGTATTGGGTGCTTATCGTGCTTAGCAGCATGCCCATTCGGAATACCCGAGCTCGTGCCGCCGGGCTACGTAGCTAAGTGCGATCTATGCTCCAAGCTGAGGAAGCAGGGGTTGGAGCCAGGGTGCGTAGCGATGTGCCCAGCGAAAGCCATTGCGTTTAGTGAGAGCCCTAGGGTTAGTGAGGGGGTTAGGGTGAGGGCTCTTAGAAAAGTGTTTACTAGGCTCGTTGGGCCCTCGGGCTCGGTCTAAACCTCTTCTCCAGGAGCTTTCCTAGTCTCTATCTTCTTTAGCTGCCTCATGTACATCTCGTATATCTCCTTCGTCGTAGTGGCTTCCCTAGGCGATTTATCGGGCCTCCACCTAATGAACCTCGGGAACCTTATCGAGATCCCTACCCCGGGCTTTACCCACCCCTTGCAGCAGGTGTGTATCGGTGATAGCGTTAGCTCTGCGCCTATGACCTCGACTACGAGGGCTGGCTCGAACCATACGTCGGCCTGTATCTCGCTATCGACCTTCGGGTGCTTGTAGGGTATCCTATAGGGCTCTAGCTTCTTGGGTAGCTCGGCTAGGTCCTCGTCCGTAAACCCGGACCCGACCTTGCACACGGTCTTGAAGGTATCGGTATCCGGGTCGTAGGCGGCTACGAGGAGCGCTCCGTAGCTACCAGCCCTCTTACCCCTCCCGTAGAACGCTCCCACCACCACTAGGTCTACGGCGTCGGTCATCTCGCTCTTGTAGTCCCTCTTGTACTTAACCCATAGCCAGCCCCTTACACCAGCCTGGTAAATAGAGTCCTTGTGAAGCGCTTTCACTACGAGCCCTTCGCACCCGCTCTCGATCGCCTTGAGGAAGAAGTTCTCTAGCTCCCTCGGATCCCTAGTCACTATCCCTTCAGCTAGCTTGAACTCGAAGCACTCATCGATTATCTTCTGGAGCCACTCCCTCCTCTCGGGCAGGGGCTTGACCGTAAGGTCGTTGCCGTCGACGTAGAGGCAGTCGAAGAGCCTTACCACCACGGGGTACTCCTTCATCGCCTCGTAGATATCCTTCTTCCTCTTCCTATGCATTAGCTCCTGGAACGGCTTGAAGTCCCCGGTCTCCGGGTCTATAGCGACGATCTCGCCCTCGACGATAGCCTCCCTAGCCTTAATCCTCTTCCTAGCTAGCTCGACGACGTCGGGGTACTGGTTCGTTATGTTCTCGAGCCTCCTAGAGAATATTATGATCTCGTCGCCCCTCTTGTGAATCTGAGCCCTCTCGCCATCGTACTTGAACTCGGCTAGGGCGGGAGTACCGGTCTTCTCGAGGATTTCCCTAGGGTCGCTAGCCCTCTCCGCCAACATGGGCCTTATCGGTATGCCCGGCTGAGGCTTCAACTCCTTTAAAGCAGCTTCACCCCTTTCGGCTAGGAGCTTAGCCACGTACCCAAGGTCTGGGTGGATGTTGTAGGCCCTCTCAACGACGTCCCTAGTCGTCTTGAAGGTCATGGCTAGGGCGTCCATTATCGTCGCGTCCCCTACGCCTAGCCTAAGCCTACCCTCCGCGAACCTAACGATGTACTTAGCCTCCCGGGGCTCAGCATCCATTAGGAGCCCGGCTAGCAACTTGATCTTCGTATCCCTACTCCCCTCCCCCTGAGCCATGGCTATCTTCACGAAGGTGTTGTACACTTCGTCGATCGTTAGCTTACGCTGTTGCTGTTGAGCTTGGGCCCCCTTCATGAAGCTCAGGAGGCCCATGGTCTTGCGGGGCTTAGAGAGCTTCAGCTTCTCAACGACCTTGCCGTAGTCCCCCATGGACTTATACAGCTTCTCGACCTCTAGCTCGGAAACGCCCGTAGCTAACGCGATCGCTTTCTGAATCCCCTTCTCCCCAATCCCTAGCTCGGGCAAGCCCTTCCAATCGGGCCAGAGGGTGCCTTGAAGGAAGTACACGACCTTGTCTATGCACTCCTTCGGCGTCTTCCTGAAGAGCATGGCTAGGGTAGCCGCTTGCTGGATCTTGCTAGGGGTCTTCTCTAGGATCTCCAGCGTGTTCGCTACTTCGCTAAAGAGCAAGCTCACCTCCCATCACCAGAAGCTATATAGCTTGCAGCGATTATAGAGTGAGAGGCTCGATGATGAGAACCCGGCAAAAAGGTAGGGGTGCCGATGCCTGCTCAGAGTTGCGCTGAGGATCTACTTGGGGAAGACGTCTACGAGGGACCCGATTAGCTGCCCCGGAATGTTTGGCTCGAACCTCGCTACCACAACGCACTTGCTCTCGCTATGAACCCTAACTATCTTGCCCCTATACACGTTGCCGTGCCTATCGGCCGCGACCACCTTAGCCCCTATGAAGGAGTGGAGCTGCTTGGGATCGACGAGTAGCTGTATCAGCACCTGGTTGTTGTACTGCCTAGCGCTACCCCTTCGATACCCGACTATGACCCCCTTGGCTACGGGCTCCCTACGCTCGCTCATCTACTTAACACCGGTGAGAAGGGTCTGAAGCGCGTAGCTAAAAACTTGCTTAGGGCTACGGAAAGGGGTTTCGCTAAAAGGGTTAGGCGGAGCCAGCGGCTGGAGCGCTCGCTTTCTGCTGAACGGTGCTGAGCACGGGTAGCTCTGGGAACTTCTCCTTCATCCTCTGCTCGGCTACGATCTTCGCCTCCTCCAGTATCTTCCTAGCCTCCGGCGAAGCGTAGATGTCCGCGCCCACCGGCATGCCTAGGGCTTCGCCAGTGGTTAGCACGACGTCCCTCAGACCCTCCTCTACCTCGGATAGCTCTAGGGATATCTCGGGCATGATGCCCCTAAGCATGTTCCTAAGCTCCTTGATCACCCCGACTACGGGGGCTAGGCCGCTCATTACGTCTCCCATGGTGAGCACGGTCTCTATCCTAAGCGCGACCTGCTCGAGCGCTACCTGGGTAACGGTTAGCTGCTTAACTAGCTTCCTAATCTCGGCGATCTCGTTCGCGTACATCACCGCCCTAGTCTCGTCGCCTTGGGTAAGCGCGTCGACAACCCTCTCGAATAGCATCCTATCCCTCTCCCTAAGCCTCTCTATGAACACCTCTAGCCTGCTCACCATAGCCCTAATCTTGTAGTTGGCTACGACTAGCCTCTGCTTGATGGGGGCCTTCTTGGTGAAGATGTCGCGTAGCTTCTCGCCTACCGTGGGCCCACCGGCCCATCTCTTCTCGAAGTCTTTGAGCGACATGGGTTCAGACCCGTTAACACCCTCGCTATGCGATGCCTAGTTAAACCCCCAGACCCGTAGTACCTCAACGCACGCGTTGAGCGTGCTCAAGGTGGTTGAGGCGCTTACGGATTCTTATAGAGCTAGCGAATGGGGAGCTTCGGTAGCGTAACCCCCTTCTGCCCCTGGTACCTACCGCCGTAGGGCCTCTGTATCGGGCTAGACACCTTGGCGAAGACCACGTGTAGGAACCTAGTCCCAGCTCGGAGCTTTATGGGGAAGCTAGAGCCGCTTATCTCGATCGTTATCCTGCCCTCGAACCCCCCGTCTATGATGGTTGGGGGCATGAGGAGCCCTAGCCTAGCGAAGGTACTCCTAAGCTCGACGAAGGCCATGAGCTCGGGCGGGACCTTGATGTACTCGACGGTGGTTAGGAGGTACCTCTTCGCGGGCTCTATGACGAACTCGCTCGCTTTCCAGCACCTGTAGTACTTAGAGAGGTCCACGTCCTCGGAGTACGGGTCTAGAACCTCGTTGGATTCGATTAGCTGGCAAACCTCGTCCCCTAGCCTGAGGTCGAGCCCGTTCTCCCTCACGATCTCCTCGCTGAAAGGCTCTATCACTAGCCTACCGCTCTTAATGTAGTTAACCAAGTCGAAGTCCGAGAGTATCAAGCCTCAGCACCTTGCCCACTCATCACGAATCAAGTCGCCAGCTTGTCATCACCGGCCGCACCTCTCCCTATACTCCTCCACTAGGTTCCTCTCCACGACGCGGCCCCGCGGCTCAACTTCCTGGAATACCCTAGCGGTGTAGACCTCTATAACGGTGGATGGATCTAGCCAGCAATCCGGGTACATCCCCGCCTTTACGCAGCCTTCGGCTAGGAACGTCTCGACGTCCCAGCAGTACTCCACGGGTACCTGAGGTAGTAGCGTTCCGCTAAACCACCCCCTGCTAACTATGATCCCGTGCTTACCGACGACTACTTCCTCCCTAGGCTTCGAAACCCTCTTGGGGGTGGATAGGATCGATACCTCGATGACTACGGACCCTAGCTCTGCGGGGGTCATCGGTGGGAACCTCGGGTCCTCCGTAGCCGCCGCTATAGCCGCGTTGATTACGCATTGAGCGAGGGGGTACACGGGTTTTAGGAACCCTATGCAGCCCCTTAACTCCCTAGAGCCCCCTACGAGCGTCTCTATGGTTACGAAAGCCATTCCCGGCTTCATGAGCTTAGAGGGGGTTTCGGGCGGGGGCTCGATCTTAACCCTCCTAGATACGTACTCCTCGATAGCCCTCCTAGCCAACCTAACTAGGAACTCCCCATCGCTGAAATCCAGTTCTTCAGGTTGAATTGCCTCCACCACCCTCGCCACCCCCTATAGCTACCTCGCGTAGCCTAAGCCTAGAAAGGATCTTGCCCCTCTCGCTCCTAGCGATCTCCAGCACGGACTCGATGGACTTCCAGTGCCTACCCCTCCAATAAACCTTGCCGCACTTCGGGCATACCCAGAACTCGCTGTACTTAGACGCTATGACCGGGCTAACCTTGCCCGCTACCTCGGCTAGGGAAGTAGTTCTCTTCAGCACGGCGTTGCACTCGGGGCACCTCGTGTCGTTGGGGTCGAACTCTAGCCTAATGCCGAACCTAGCCGATAGCTGAGCAAGCACCTTCTCGATGCTCGGGTCCTCGACGAAGAAAGCTCGGAGCCCCCTCTTCCTAGCCCTCCTAAACAGCCCTAGGTCTCGCGTGAGTAGGATCCTATCCTCTTCTTCGGCTATCTGTAGCAGCTTCCAATCCTTAACGCTCCTAAAGTACAGCGTGTCGTAGCCTAAGAGCCTTAGCCACCTAGCTACGTGGCCGAGCATCGAGTCCGCTACGAATCTTGGGTAGCTAGGCATGCTTAGCGCCTACAGACACCACTCCTAGGGATCTATATACGGATACCCCGCCTTAACCCCGCTTATCCAGGTAGTCGAGGAGGGTTCTAGAAGCGATCCTCTTGTACGTACCCCAGCTCCTCCTAACTATGGGTGGCACGCGTCCGCTCCTCACGACCCTCTCGAGCCACTCCCTAGTCCTTGGATCGGCTGGGTACCCGCTACCGAAATCCCCGTAGACCCTCTTCAGCTTGTCTACGTGCCAATCCCTAAGGACCTTGGCCACGATGCTCGCCGCCCCGACTACGGTGTACCTAGCGTCAGCACCGTGCTCAGCCACGACCCTAACGCTCCGGCAGAACCCCTTGGCTACGCGCTCGATGCTCGCCGCGACCCTCCTCGGGTCCCCAGCCGCATCGATGAAGACCTCGATTTGTTCGAGGGGGCTGCACGCGGCTAGCACCTTGGTTAGCGCGGTGCAGGCCTTCTCGATGAATAGCGTGTTTAGGTTGGTGCTATCTATCTCCCTAGGCGTTGCGCGGGCTACGGCTACGGCCCTAGCCAGCGTTATTACGTAGGCGAAGAGCCTCTCCCTCCTACCCCTATCCAGCGCCTTGCTATCCCTAACGCCCCTCGATGCTAGCTCCCTAACCGCGTGGGGTTCGAGCGCTACGCACGCTACGAACATGTCCCCTACTACCGGCCCGCGCCCCGCCTCGTCTATCCCGATGACTAGGCTAGGCGTAGACAAGGATCCACGACCTCAACTCGCGAACGACCCTAGCTATGCTAGGAACGTCCCACTCGGACCCATCTAGCTTCTTGAACACCTCGAACACTAGGAACCTAGCGGATCTAGAGACCTCCTTAGCGAATGCCTTGGGGTCCAGCAACCCCTCCTCTATCTCTAGGTGGGTCTCGAGCTTCCTACCCCTAGCCTTAACGCCGTGGAGGTGCACGGCTAGAACCCTATCCCTACCAACGGCCGATACCCACTTCGCCAGCATTTCGTGCATCTTAACCTCGCTAACCGCCTTAGAGGGGTTCTCCTCGTAGCTATAGGCGTGGGCAACGTCTATGCATGCGTAGGCCGGGGGCTCGAGAACCCTAGAGAACTGGTCTATCCTACCGCAGCACGGATCCCCAACGTTCTCGATAGCTAGGTACACACCCAGCTCTTCGGCAGCCTCACCCAGCTCGGCAACGGATCTTCGCCCAGCTTCAACGCACTTCTCCCACAGCCTACCCCTGCAAGCGGGTTGCGAGCTAGTTACGTGGAGAACCACGTAGATCGCTTCGACGCGGTAAGCGTTTCTAAGAACCTTCCTGCACACCTCGACGCTAGCAACCCTAAGGCTCTCTATGGGGGAGGCGAGGGATATTTCGTGCCAAGGGGCGTGCACCGATATCGTGAACCCCCGCTCCCGGCACTCCCTAGCCATGGCCTCGAAGGCCTCTAGCTCCTCGACGCCGAAGGGGTAGTCAGCGCTTATCTCGACGTGGTTAATCCCTATCGACGCGGCTTTCTCTAGAATCTCCTTGACTCGCCGAGCGTCGCGGTGCCACAGGTTTAGCCCTATCCTCAGCATGCTCTAGTCTACCCCAAGCCCAGCTCCTCGAGGACCCGTATTAGGGCGTCGGAAGGGGCTTCCAGCGTCTCGACTATCTCCCTAGCTACGCCCCTATACCTATCGGGATCGCGAGAGAAGCGCTCGATAGCCTCGATAACCTCGTCGCTCCTCAGCGCCCTTACGTGGGGGAGCCCTAGGGACTGCACGAACCTATCGACGTAGAGGGGTTTCGGGTACATCGATACGCCTAGGGTTCCCAGCAAAGCCGCTTCCCTAGCCATGGACCCCCCGCCCGTTACAACGGCTAGGGCGTGGTACGCTAGGTCATCGCCCTCTACGCCCCTACGCCTATCCACCACGATGAAGCGCTCTTCGCTTCCGAACCTAGCGATGAGCTCGTCGTCTCCGTACCTAGGCATGTACACGACGCTAAGCCCCTTCCCCAGAACCCACTTAACGACTTTCCCCACCTCCTCGAGAACCCTATGCCCCTCCGAGCCGTAGTACGAAGCCCTCGCCTCCGGAGGCCTGATAACTACGTAGCTTCGCTCCTCGAGCCCGAGCTCCCTAATCGAGGAGCCGCTGGGCTTGAAGCACCTTACCCACTCTACCTCGTCGACGCCTCGATACATCTCGATGTGGGTGCCGGGGAGGGTAAACCTCGATACCTCCCTCATCGGTATGCAGCTAGGTACCACCACCGCCTTGGCGAGGGGTAGGGATAGCCTCGATGGGTGGACGCTGTGGGGGCTATCGGTAAACGCTATGTAGGGAATCCCGAGGCCGTAAGCAACCCTAGACGCGCTAGGGTTCGGGTAGGATAGGAGCGCCACGCAGTCCTTAACCAGGGGTGCTAGCACCTGCATCCTCCTAGCTTCCTCCACGACCTTGTCCAGCAGCGTGTAGCCATAGCCCCCGGCGACGATGGGGTTCAGCCCCATCCTCCTGAGGGTCGCGACGGTGTAGTCGTAGTCCCTAGCGCTCACGACGAAGTCGAAGAACGGCGAGAGCCTGCGGGCTAGCGATGCGAATAGCTTTGCCTGCTTAGGCGTTAGAACGTCTATCCATATCCTTGCCAAGCCCTAGCCCTCCCCCGCGAGCGGGTCGTGAACGACCTATTTTATCTCTAGCCTCGCGAAAACGCTTTGGGGATCCCTATGAGCGACCTCTTCGCCAAGAGGAAGCTGTTCGGAACCGACGGCGTTAGGGGGATCGTGAACGAGAACTTCGACGTGTACTTCGCCTCGAGGCTAGCCATGGCGATAGCGAGCTACTTCCCGCCGGGGAGTAGAGCTCTCGTGGGCTGCGACGCTAGGGTCGGTAACCCGGCTATATACGGAGCGGTGCTTAGCTCGCTAGCGGCGTGTGGATCCAAGGTCTACGACTGCGGCTTCGCCCCAACCCCCGCTATCCAGCTAGCGGTTAGGGACATGGGCTTCGACTACGGGGTCGTGGTTACGGCTAGCCACAACCCGCCCCAGTGGGTCGGGATGAAGCTCATTCTGAGCGACGGGATCGAGGCGCCGGTAGACGTAGAGCTCGAGGTGGAGAGGCTATTCTTCGAGAATAGGTTTAGGAGAGTTCCGTGGCACGGGGTTAGGGGCATCGAGAAGCTCCCCACGGTTAACGACCACTACGTGGAGTCGATTAAGAAGCACGTCGATAGGGAGGCCATAGCTAGGAGGGGGCTCAAGGCGGTTGTGGATTGCGCTAACAGCGTCTCGGCCCTAACCACGCCTAGGATACTCAAGGAGCTGGGGGTCAAGGTCCTTAGCGTTAACGCCGATCTAGGGATTCCCTACAGGAGCTACGAGCCGACGCCCGAGAACCTAGAGGATACCGCTAAGATCGTTACCGCGGTGGGTGCGGACTTCGCTGTCACCCACGACGGGGATGGGGATCGAGCCATATTCATAGATAGGAGGGGTAGGGTGATACCCGGCGACGTCTCGGCGGTAATCCTAATCGACTACGTAGCTAAGAAGAGGCCCGACCTACCGAAGAGAGTCGTAACCGCGATCTCCACGAGCCACTTCCTCATGAAGGAGAACGTCGAGAACAAGGGCATCGAAGTGATTTGGACTCGCGTAGGGTTCGTGAACATCGCTAGGAGGATAAAGGAGTTGGGAGGAGCCCTAGCGGGGTTCGAGGACAACGGCGGGTTCGGCTACGTACCGCACCAGCCCGTTAGGGACGGGGGTATGAGCGCGGCGCTAATGGCAGAGCTACTGAGCGTCGAGGGTAAGGACCTCGCGGATCTAGTGGATAGCGTTAGGAAGCCCACGATCATAAGGACCAAGGTCCCGCTACCGGATAGGTCTAGGGTTCCCGAGGTCTACCGAGAGCTTAGGGCTAGGTACGGAGGGAAGATTGTTATAGAGATAGACGGGATTAAGGTGATTAGCGACGACTTCGCCTTCCTGGTTAGGCCTAGCGGAACCGAGCCGATAATGAGGATAACCGTCGAGTCCTGGAGCTCGGACCTAGCACGCGAGCTAGCGGAGGAGCTAAAGAAGGTGGTTACCAGCATCCTAGGCTCGGGAGCATGAAGTACAGGCTACTCAACTTCATAGCGTGCCCCTACTGCAAGGACAAGGGCTTCCCCCTCAAGCTAGTGGTGATAGAGGTTAAGAAGTACGAGAACCGCGAGTTGCCAAGCGATTTGCCTAGGCCTCTATGCGATCTCTACTGCGGGTACCGCAACGAGATGGTGGAGAAGGGTAGGGAGTACCCATGCGATGAGTGCATAAAGTACGAGGTCGTGACGGGGCTCCTCTACTGCCCTTCGTGCCTAAGGTGGTTCCCCATAATAGACGAGATCCCTAGGATGCTACCCGATGAGTATAGGGATAAGAACGAGGATCTAGCGTTCCTCAGGAGGTACGAGGATAAGGTGCCTCAAGAGATCAAGGAGAAGGGCAAGCCGTATAATCTAAGGAGTTGAATGTGGTTAGAAGGATAAAAGCTAGCTATGCCAAACAAGGCTTCGGTGGGTGTGTAACTCGATGAGCTACACGTTCTTCGAGAACCTAACGCAGTGGGTTGAGATGCAGAAGAGGGCTAAAAACGCGTTTCAAAGCATATACGACAAGGTGAAGAACGGCGATAGGCTCGACTTGATACTTGCTACGAGAGCCGCCTTCAAGCACATGATAAAGACCCTCCAGGCTTTCGATAGCTGGCTCCGAGACCCCCTAATCATTAGTCACATGCCTAGGGAGTACCTAGAGGAAGTTTGGGACGTTACCTACAAGCTCTTGCTAACGCTCCTAGACCTAGACATTAAGCACACGTCGAGCTTTAGGGACTACTTAGAGAAGCTGCAAAAAGAGGGTAAGATAAACCCCGTGGTAGCGCTGGATACGGGCGGCGCGAGGGAGAGGCGGGAGAGGGAGGAGATAACGCTATCGATGTAAGCTACCTCCTACCCCTCCTACTCCCGCTACCTATAGCCAACTCGACTTCAGCGTCTATCGGCGCTATCTTCGGCTTTAGCTCTTCTACAGCGCTCAGCACGTTTTTAGTTAACTCGTCTCCAAGCCTATTACCCTCTAGGAACTCCATGCCGTTGCTCGTAACCTGCAACTTCCTAGTCCTAGGCTCGTTCTCGATGAGCCCCACGTAGAGAAGGGCCCTTAGATCCTCTAGAACCTCCTTAGACACGGGCTTGCCCCCTATAACCACGAAGTTGTAGCCTAGGTCGATCCCCTTCTCCTCCTTTAGCAGGTAGAGTAGGTGTGTAAGGGCCTTCTCGCTTATGGGCCCAACCCTCTCTATTATGTGTAGCAACCTAAGCTTCCTCTGATCCCTCTTAATGTCGTCGAGGGTAATCACCTGCATGCTAAAGGTCTTTAACTCCTTGGTCTTCTGCTGAGCGGGCATGTAACCACCTCTAACCACTCCGCGCTGAGCGATAATAAGGTAGCTACCTAAGTTTCTTCATCTCCTCGCCGTACTTAGCTAGCTCCTCAGCGTCCTCCCCATACACGTCCCTAGGAAGCTCCCTAACCTCCTCCGCAACCCCCTCCCTAACCTCCACCCTAGCAACTTCCTCGCGGTGCTCGCTAGGCGCTTCACCCCTAAGCTTCTCGATTATGGAGTCCACCGAGCTAGCGATGCTTAGGAACGCGAGGAGGGCCCTCCTATAGCTCCTAACCGAGGTGATTGCGACGACGCTCGTTAGGGCTAGCGACGCCCCTACGCCTATGCATACCCACGTTAGCGAGGTGTTCGCTACGGCTAGGGATGCGCATTGGGCTAAGGGGGCTACGGGTAGGAGCGGTAGCAGGAGGAGCATCATGTTCATCCCGAGGAGGATGCCGAATATCGTTAGGGAGCAAACGAATATCGTGAAGAGCGACGCTACGGCGTTGGGTATCGAGGCGGGGGCTAGGGATAGCGATACGGCGACGCTTATCGTTATCAAGCTGAGGGAGTAAGCTAGGGCTAGCCACTTAATCGCCGAGCTAGCCCTTCTACATCTAGGCACCCACCGCTCCACGACCTCCTTGAGCTCCTTCCCCAGAGCCTCAACCCCCTCCCTCGTTGGCGAAGCCGAGAACCTACTGAGGGCATCACCTATCTCCTCAACCATGTTGGCTAGAGCGGGGGTTACGAGGAGCCCCTCTACACCCCCAACCTCCTTAGCCACCTCCTTAATCGCCCCCGCCTCGATACCCATAGCCTCGAGCTCGCTATAGAGCCTCTCTAACTGCTTCGAAACCCTCTCCAGTACCGCGCTCACTTCCCACCCCCGCGCCTACCCCAGTAACTGAGCTAGGGCGGAGCCTAATACGCGGAGCACGCCGTACCAAGACCTAAACATCTCTAGCAGCTCCTCCCTATCCAGCAACTCGAATACCCTGAGCACGAGGAACGCGTAGATGAAGGGCGTTAGCTGGACGGCGTAGAAGCTGTACTGGCTCCTAGACCCAGCGAACCATATAGCTACGTAGCATATCCAGAGGCCCATGAGCAGGAACCAGGCGTATCTAGACGCGGGCTTCCTCTTAGCGAGGGCCGGAATCGATAGGATGGCGAGTATGAAGGACGCAGCGTAGAACGGGACCAACCCCTGCGCTACTATCGTCGTGTTATCGTATATGTAGAGCGGGAACGAGTTGATCCCGAAGAACCAGTCTAGCGGCGTAGAGGCTGGGGGGCAGTTAGGCCCTACGCACTTAGTGGATAAGTGCCACGCTATAGCCCCAGTAACGCTCTGGCTAAACCACGAGGAGAAGCCTAGGTACGCTATGAGCGGGAGGGAGGTGAGGACGAGGAAGAACATGAAGGCTATGGCCGTTACCCCGGTGTAGAACAGCACGTCTGCGAAGATGTATAGGGGTCTCTCACCCCTCTTCAAGTCCTCGTGTATTACGTAGGCTAGGAGGGGTACCAAGGCGAAGATCCCGTTGAACTTAAAGCATGCCGCTATAGCCGTCGCTATGACCGCGGCCCTAAACATCCTCTTGACGGTGAAGAAGAGCGCTAGCGCGGTAAAGGCAGCGACGAAGATGTCGAGCATCGCTAGGCTCGACATGACCCGGGATAGGGGGTCTATAGCCGTTAGGAAGGCCGTTAGGAGCGCCGCTACCTCGTTCCTAGACAGCTCCCACACGATGAGGAACGCTAGCACTACGAGCATCGCTCCGCAGGCTATGGAGGGTATCCTCCAGTAGATGGGTTCGTCCCCTAGGAGCAGCATGCACAAGGCGATGAGGTACTTGGCTAGGGGCGGGTGCTCGAGGTTTAGGTAATCGTATATCCCCTCCGAGTCCCCTATGGGCCACCCTACTACGTAGGTAACGGCGTGGGTAGCCCTAGCGAAGTCCTCGATGAGGTTTAGGCTAGGCGCGGTTACGTAGATAGCGTGTAGCTTCGTGTAGCAGTAACTCGAGCCGCACTTGTAGAGGACTAGCTGGAGGCCGAAGCTCTTAGCTAGCTTCGCAGCCTCATCCACCTGGCTAGAGTTCGAGTAGACTATGGTCGCGCCAAGCGGGCTTATCCTCGGGTAGAGGTGGAAGACCTTTATCAGTATGTTCCTAGCGGCGTCTACGTACCAAACCTCGTCCGATACGTACCCCTTAGCCCCGCTATGAAGGTTCTCTACCTCGTGCTGCTGGAAGAATAGCGCTTGCTCTACGCTTAGGTAGACGTGTATAGCCACGATCGCTACGAGCATCGCTATCGTTAGCGCTACGCGCCTATCCAATGCACTTGCCCGGTAGAGGAAAGGGATGGCGCTCATTAATTAACGTTGCATTGCCCTTCGGCTCGCTAGAGCCCTAGAGATTTATCTCGATGCGTAGCCCTATCTATCGGTGCCCTAAGCGATGGAGCGCGG
>CAZRDH010000048.1:0-3770 GCA_964598805.1 uncultured Desulfurococcaceae archaeon
CCACTATTTCCCGCGGATTGATATCGTGTAACTCCAACCAGTCAACCACTCTAACAGTCAACGGCGCAAAACTTGTTTCCGGAACATAAACTAGCCTTCCATCGACTTCAACGATGCCACTATCAGCAGGCTCGAGACCAGCTATTATTCGTAAAAGCGTTGTCTTTCCAGCGCCATTCGGTCCTATGATCAGCGTCCTAGACCCTCTAGCTAGCTCAAAACTTACGTTCTTCAACACTCTCTTCCATTCAAAACTCTTGCTTACATTACGTATCCTAACGACTATGTTGCTCAATTCTGTATCCCTCTAGGGTTAGCCACCTACATTCTACACCATTCATAGCAAGCCATAGAGCTCTAGCAATGCACCTATGACACCAGCTAGCATATGGGCATCCCTTACATATACCCTCTGCATTAGGAGGAGATATTTCCGCGAACACCAACGCTTTTCCGTATCCCAGCAGTTTTTGCAGATCACTATCTATGCGACCATACCGCATCGTATCAGGCATTATAGGGCAAGGCTTTACATATCCTTCAGCATCTATGTATATCCTCAACCACCCAGCACCGCAGTTATGCAAGGAAGACTCTCTTGCTATCCTCTTAGCAGCCTCAATCTCTAGAGGATCCCCATACTTCTCTGCATAGCTACCTATCTTAGATAGCAACTCGATGTCCCGCGGACCAATAGCGTATGCATCATCAGCTTTACCTACCAAGATTACTGGAGCTATCCTGAGCTTCACCCTGTCGCCAAACATATCCTTAAGCTTTTGAGCGGTTACGGGTACATCGTCTATATTCTTCTTCGATACAGGTATAGCGATATACACTTGAACACCCTTCATAACCAATTCGTTTACAGCCGATATAACCTTCTTTAGGATTCCCGTGTCAACTCCTTTAAGCTCAGCATACAACTCCTCATTTAATGAATCTATAGATACCTGTACTACTAATTGATCCTTATACTTAACAATTTCATCAATGTATCTTTCGAGCTCTATACCGTTAGTTAAGATACCTACCCTTAATGAGTATTGTATTGCTATCTCGAGAAATTCAGCAAATTTTGGATGTATAAGTGGTTCACCACCACTCAATAGGATGAAAGGTATCCTAATCCTTACACCGTTCAAGTCCGTTAGTTTACTTAGGAATTTCTCGAAGACATTTGGATCTAAATCCTTCTGAGACTTCTCCAAGTAGCAATAGGGACATGACGCATTGCATCGCTTAGTTAGCTCAACATCTATTAGGGACGGTATGAACCACGACACTTGAACGCACTTACCTTCTTCACGAGGCTTCTTAATCGATAATGGTGAGTAAACAACCACGTGTCCTCGAGCACTAGCTTCTCTAAGAAACTCGACTATCTGCTGGATGCATTCTCGACGATCCTCTCCCCTACATAGAGTATCTAACGACTTAAAGAAATCACTGCACACAGCATCGAAAATCCTTGCACCATCTTCATTGAGATAGTATAGAACGCTTGAGTCAATATCATACACGGCTCCACCCCAAGGCATTCTTACAAATACCTTTCTAGCACCGATCTTGACTCGAAGAAGCTTACTTAACATTCTTCCCCCTCATCCTGTATAAGATAAGTTAGAAGATAAGTTTTTAAGCACAGTAACGTCTAAGTAATAGGAAGCCTGCAATGAAGCCCAAGTACATAAACCCCTTAGGACCAGAATGCTTCATATGCGACTTGTGCATTGATACGGCTGCTTTAGCATTGTTAGCGTTTCTGTTAGTTCCACCCTAAGGTTTAGTAGTAAAGCGAAGTTTAATTAAATTACATCTGCTCATTTTATCTTTTTTATGCTTAACTCTTACTACATTACGCTCGTATATCGTCTATAATAAGATCGCTTAACGTTGTTGTATTCTCGGTATAGCTTGATCCACTTCTTCTTTACTGCCTTGCAGTCCGAGGCTTTGGCTGTGTGCTAAAGTCGTTTATTACGTATAGCACTATTGCTTCGTCCCAGTCCACTAGGTTCCTTATTGATTCTTTGTCAAGCATCACCGAAGTCCAGACACTCGCGAAGGCTTTTACTGTCGCATGCCAGAATGATAACTGTGAAAGCCAGAACTCAAGGCTCCATCTTATGTCCCCAAACATATGGTGTTTCCTCTTCTCCCCTGGCTTCTTTAGGTACCTGAAGAAGCGCCTCCTCCTCTCGTACATGTAGCGGAGCGTAGACTCATCGGGTAGGTACCTCCAGAACACCCTCTTCTTGAGCCCACACGCACCTACAATGTAGTTTACGAAGTCGTTGTAGAAAGCATCGGCGAATGACACCTTGAAGCTATTGTGGTGTGCCCTGTAAACTATTTCTGTGTAAAGGTCGTCGTAGAGCCTCACAACTCTTTCGGCCAGCTCTTTCATCAAGTTTCGGTCAACGACGTTCCTCAGAAACCACTCGGGGTACCGTAGCGGCGGTGGCCCCATTATCCCTCTCCTCTCGGCACGGACACTGTTGCCTTGTTGAGGAGTTCGAGCCACCGCTCTATGTATTTCGGGTAAACCCGGTCGGCCTCCACTAGCAGGTCCCGATAATGTCTCGCGCTCACCGTCAGCTCGCCGAACTTGCTTAGAATGAAGTTGCTCACATAGTTAACCCCCAGTGTCGCGTATATTTCCCTCATCGCGAAGATGCGCACGTATTTTGCGGGTAGCCCTTCACGCCTCTTCACTGCCTTGTATATGCTCTTACGGTTTGGGAGTCTCCCAACGTACGTCTTCACCAACGGTAGGAGGAGACGTGAGAAGAAGATGAAGCCGACGGGCTTCACGTCATGTTCCTTACCCATGTAGTAGCGTCAGTGTTCATCGAAACATTCGAGCCGGGTAATGTTCCGGTTCAGGTAATCAACGTATAACTCTTCGTTGGGCCTCCACCCGTTTATCATCTTAATAACGTGTTCCAATCGGGCATCGCTGGCTAGTATCACTAGGTAGACTGTGAGGATGTCACCACGGTTAGGCTCGTCTATTTTCCTCAGTGTTTCGACAACATCCTCCTCTCTTATCGATTTCTGGCTAACCTTCCTGCCGTAGCGCCGACCAGGTATCGTGAGCATCAGCCTGCTATACGTATCCCAGTCGAGTTTACCTATACTGTATAGGTATCGGATGTAGTGGCAAAAGATTTGCCGAGCCCACCTTGTGGGATGATACTTGCCATCGTTGCAGAGCATTTTGTTTCCTTCCAACTGTTTAAGCAGGTGCCAGCCAAGCACTTTACCCTCTAAACAGTTGTACCATAGGTTGCGGTAGTCCCTCAACGTTCGTTCACTGATTGGTTTAGACCTCTTCTCCGTTAGCCACCGCTCGAAATCCTCTGTCCAGTGGAGCTCAATCTTTAGTAGGGTCTCGCTTAACCGCTCCTGGAGGTCTCTCTTATAGTACTTTAATAGCTAGTTTAACACCTCGTCCTTCAGCGCCTCGTCTTGCATTAAAGCATCGATTAACGCTAACACCAACGGTTTGTTAAGCCTTCCCTCCTCATCGAGTATGCCGTAGCGCTTCAGTAACTCCGGGCCTTTCAGTATCTGGATCAGCTCTTCCTCCGGTAGCATTTCACATAGCTTCATACGGATGAGAACCGGTATCGACTCGCCCTTCAGCCAGCGGTGAACAGAGGATTTACTTGCTCTGAGTACTTCAGCTAGTTTTCTCACGCTTCCGTATTGCCGGTAGAGTTTTATGGAGCACCTCACGTGCTTGCCATTCTTCCAGTACGCAT
>CAZRDH010000049.1:0-6290 GCA_964598805.1 uncultured Desulfurococcaceae archaeon
CATCAGCGTCGACGCCTATCGAGGGCTTGGAAACCTCGTTAACTAGGTAGTGGAGGAGGTTCGAGGAAACGAAGGTCTTTCCCGTACCACCCTTACCGCTAGCGACCACGATCTCCAAGGAGCTACCTCACCAACCCCAGCATCCTGAGAGCATCGATAACCCTGTACCCCGGGGGAACGACGTGCATCGCTACCCCGGCTTGCTGGAGTACGAAGCCTAGGTTGGGCCCAAAGTTCGTCCCTATGACTACGCGGCACCCAATGCTAACGAGCCACTGGGCTAGCGAAACCCCGGCTCCCCTAGGCATGGCCTCGAAGGGGTTCTTAACGGGCTGAACCCACGTAACGCTCCCGTTGGCGATGTCCACGATCGTTATGTAGGGGGCCCTAGCGAACCTAGGCGAGATCACGGAGTTTAGCCCGGATTGATCTACGGTAGCTACCGCGACCCTAATCACGTTGGGTGGGGGCGGGGGTATCGATGGTAGTTGCTGAGGCGCTACCCATCCACCCCAACCACCTCCCCACCCACCGCCTCTTCCCCAGCCTCCTCTACCGCCTCTGCCAGCCCACGGCGGCGGTCCTCCTCTTCCACCGCCGGACACAGCTCCTTCCCTCGAGTGCCTAGGGGTGGGGGTAGAAGACGCTTCTCCTTGAGAAGGGGCTTTGGGTAGGAGGAGGGAGTTCAAGTGGCTCGCTAAGGGGAACGGTCATCACCTAGTCAGCTACCCACGAGATTCGCTCACCCAGTCCCCAGGGGTTTCCAAGGGCTAAATATATCTGTTCCCGCTCTCTAGAGCCCTAGGTATGCTGTGGATTGCGGCGGGCATAGCGGTGGTGGTGTCGTCGCTCGCTAGCTACGCGGCGTTCCTAGCGGTGGGTAGCTACGCGCTAACCCCGCTGCTCGTCGCTTCCCTAGCGCTCCAGAGCTACTCCCTGCTCCGCGCGTCGTGGGGCGCGGGCTGCATCGAGGTCATAGCCATTGCCTACCCGGCGGGGCTAGCGCTCTCGGTGGTTACGGCCTTGGTGAGGGCTAGGATCCTAGCCCGTGGCGCTACCGAGATCGGGGTTGTTGGGGGCGTTAGGGTGTACCTATGTAGCTCTAGAACGGCTGCCAGCACCTTCTTTCCGATGAGCAGCATCTTCGTGTCTAGAGCCCTAGCCTACGTGCTTAGCGATCGCGAGCTCAAGGCCGTTATCCTCCACGAGTACGGGCATCGCTCCTCGCCCTACCGCTTCGCCAACCTAGCCATAGCGGTCCTAGCCACGCTATGCATAGCGGCGTCGATAGCCCTAGCGATTGCGGGGCCTAGCATCGAGTTCGCGCTGAGCGCGGTGATGCCGATCTACTCGAGCCTCGTAGCCCTCAAGTGCTCGAGCTGGATATTCGAGCACGTAGCCGACGAGGCTGCGGCTAGGGCGGGGCTAGGGGTAGAGCTATGCACTTCGCTAATCAAGGTCTACGCGTGCTCTAGGCTAGGGAAGCTGTGTAGCCCCGAGGTACTGGAAGCCGTAGCGAGCCCGAGGAGCGTAGCGACCCTAGCGCAAGGGTTTAGCCCCCTCAAGACGCTAATCCTCCTCGCCCTCCCAACGCCGTGGCTCCACCCACCGCTAGAAGCCCGGGTATGGAGGGTTACTACCCGTTTAACTCGTTACTACCTCTATTCACCGGCGTAGCGATGGGGTTATAGGCGGCGTAAGCCTAGAGCGCTGCGCTAGAGGCATGGGTGTAGCTAGGTCATGGCGAGGTGCAGGGTGGTTAAGGAGGTAGCCTTAAGCAGCGCTGCAGCGATAGCAGCGCTCGTAGCGATGAACGTGATAGCGAGGGTTAGCGGCGTGAATAGCTACGCAATCGAGAAGGTGTCGGAGATCGTGTTGCTAACCATAGTGCTCGCCCCCATAGCCGTAGCCATATCCGCCGCCGGGTCGAGGAGAAGGAGGTAGCGAGAAAGGGGATTGAGTGGGTAACTCAACGCTTTTTAGATCTCGATAGAGATCTCCCCGGGGCTAGGCCTAAGGTCTTCTGGGAGCTCGTTTAGTAGGCTAGCAACTCTCTTCGCGGCTTCCCTAAGCATCTCCTTCTCGAATGGCTGGAGCTCGACCTCGATAACCCTCTCGATCCCCGAGCTACCCACGATGCAGGGAACTCCGAGAGCTACGCCCTTAATCCCGTACTCGCCGTTTAGCACGGCTATGGCGGGAACGTAGATCGGGTTGCCCTTAACCATGGCCTCGACCATGATCGCAGCCCCTAGGCCCGGGGCGTGGTTAGCGGAGTAGCCTCGAAGCCTAATTATCTCGGCTCCCGCCTCCCTAACCTCCTTAACCACCTCCTCTACCTCCTCCTTCTTCAGGAGCTGGATAGCCGGAACCCCCTCTACGAGAGTCGCGCTGAGCACCGGCACCATGGCCTCGCCGTGCTGCCCGATTACGAGGGGCTGGATGGAGCTAAGCCTCTTCCCGAGCCTCTTAGCCAGTACGTACCTAAGCCTAGCCGAGTCCAGTAGGGGTCCGAAGCCGATTACGCGGCGCCTATCGAAGCCGCTAACTTTCCAAGCAACGTAGGTCATGGCGTCCACGGGGTTCGTAATGACGAGGATGCGGGCCTTAGGGCATAGCTCAGCAACCTTCCTAGCTATATCCCTAACTATCCCGGCGTTAGCGTTGAGCAGCTCCTCCCTCTTCATACCCGCCTTCCTCGGGACCCCCGCCACAATCACCACGACGTCGCTCCCCTCGATGTCCTCGATCCTCGTAGAGCCCCTAACCTCCCTATCGATACCCAGGATCGAGACCTCGTGGGCTAGGTCCAGCGCTTCGCCCTCGGCCCTCCCGGGCACCACGTCTATTAGAACGACGTCGGCTACGTCCCTGAGGAGAAGCGCTTCAGCGACCTCAGTACCGACGCGCCCAGCGCCAACGATCGCTACGAGGGGCACGACTCTAGGCACCCGCTGTCGATACCGAGGCTCTAGCTAATATCCGAGGGCTTCGTAACCCTGATCAGCGGGTGTATCGAGTTGAGTTACGTAGCGATAGCCTACTCACTCGTAGACCCGGCTAGCACGGGCATAGCTAGGGCTCTAATCGAGTTGATCAGGTGTAGAGAGCTAGAACCGCGTGGAAGGGCTAGAGAGCTGTGGAGCTGCCTAGACGGCGAAGTGGTTCTAGCGGGGTTCGAGGAGGACGTTATATACATGGACTTCCTGGACGAGGAGCTGCCTAGCGCATCTAGGTTCCTAGTGCTGTCTAGGCACAGCTCGGCATCGAGAATACCCATTCTATCCGTACACACCCCCGGTAACCCCGGGCCTACCGCACCCTTCGGCGGCAAGCCGTGGGAGCTCCCACCGTCGGACCCGGTAATGGGGTGGCTACTAATTAAGTACCTAGCTCAGGAGCTGGGTAGCTCTAGCGCTAGGGATAGGTACGGAGTAGTCTACGAGTCTACGCACCACGGACCTACATCCCTATCCAAGCCCATTACCTTCGTCGAGATCGGGAGCGACGAGAGTAGGTGGCGCGATGCCGAGGCCCACCGAGTCGTGGCTAGAGCTGTGGCTAGGGCTCTCGAGGACCTCGATAGGGCTAGGTGCTTACCGACCGTAGGCTTCGGAGGCCCCCACTACCAAGAGGTCTTCACTAGGAGGGCTCTAGAGAGCGAGCTGTGCTTCGGCCACATGATATCGAAGAACGTTTTGCGGGAGCTAGGCGAGAACGACCTTAGGAGGGTTGCTAAGCTAGCGATCGAGAGGACTCCGGGGGCTAGGCTAGCCCTAGTCGAGAAGGTTAAGTCCAGCATCCGGAAGCCTATCGAGGAAGTCGCTAGGGGTATGGGGCTAGAGGTCGAGAGGGTTTGAGCAACCTTATTTCCTCCCTTCGGGGATACGCGCTCTTAGAAAGCGGTGAATCTAGCTATGGCGAGCCCCCGCTTCCTAGAGGAGGCTAGCAAGGAGGTTAAGCCCGTTTACGCGCAAGGGCTCTTCTTCGTCGGCTTCGGCTACATATCCTACTACCTAGTGTTCGACTACCACGACCCGCTTGGGTATTACGAGGCTGTGGTTAGGGATCCCAGGCTATTCGATAGCGAGGTAGCTAAGCTCTGGGCGAACATGCAGGGTTTCCTCGACGAGGAGGAGGTGGTTGTCAACGGCGAGAGGGTTAGGCCCCGCGTCGTGATGATAGACATAGGGTTTAGGGGCTCTAAGAGGAGGCCGTTCATAGTCTTCGCCATTAGGTTCCGAGCGCCGATCAAGCCGGGGAGGAACGTTTACGAGAATAGGTACGAGCCGGAGGTGCCGGAGTACGACTACGTAGCGTACTGGGTCTTCCCGCCCGGCACCCGAGTTCTAGAAGTCGATATGGGTGGGGGTGGCGAGGAGTGGGACGTTGTTGGTAAGAACATCGTGGCTATATACGGTAGGAAGGGGAGGAAGACGGGTGGCTACGAGAGGATAGTGTTCGACATGCCTAGCTACGAAGCGCTTGCGGAGGATGAGGGTTGAGCTCCACCGAGTTTAGGAAGCTAGCCGAAGAACCCCTGCCCAAGGTGGTTAAGAGGAAGGTTCTCCACGTATCCCTATGCCTAGCCCTACTCATACCCCTCACGCCGTGGTTCATCGAGGGCGGGGCTAGGCTAGGGATAGACCCGGTGCAAGTACCCCTCCTAACCTACTCCGTGCTAGCCCTAGGCGCAGCCCTCTTCAACAGCCTCCAGATTAGGGCTCCTCACTACAGGGAGAAGCTCTTATCGATAAGCAGGGAGATGAGGAGGAAGATCCTTGGGTACCTAAAGCAGCTAGCACCGCACTCCGAATCCCTAGCCAAGCAGATAGACGAGGTTGGGAAGGTCCTGGATAGAGTTGAAGATAGCCTAAACAAGTTCGTTTCGGAAGTCGAGAGAGAGTACGAAAAGAAGTTCGGGTACGTAGCGATAACCTTCGCACTCCTATCCATAGCCCTATCCTACGCCTTATTCAAGAGCTACGCAGCCTACGGAATCATAGCCCTAGCAGTCGTCGACAGCCTATCAGCGATAATAACCAAGCTCCTACCGAAGCCAAGGATATTCAAGCACTCAGCGTGGAGCATAGCGATAACCTACGCAGCGTTCCTAACAACCCTAGCCGTAGGAGGCATACCCCTAAGCAAGGCAGCGCTAATAGCCCTAGCAGCCATAGTAGCCGAAAACCTCGGGATAGAAGACAACTTAACGCTACCAATAGTGACAACAGCCGTAGCATACGCACTCCACGCACCAGCACCAACAATGTAAACCGTATTGGCATAGAATCTAGAGATAGAATTGAGGATTGTTGAGTAGCGTGAAGTGCGTCGATACTGCGGGTTAGGTACATGGAGTGTATATGAAGTAAGGATGTATGCCGTGGATTCTTGCAGGTATCGGTGGTGGGCATGCGCATGGACTGGAAGAAGGTGAAGGCGGCCAAGTTCTTCTATGGCAACGAGTGGTGGCGATTCGTAGCGAAGCTGAAGACGATGCATAGCTCCGAGTAGCTCAAGGAGATTCAAGAGCTACTAGTAGAAAGGTATGAAAGTGAGCTAAGCACAACTAAATCTAGTAAACAGGATTGAAAGGTCTATCGCCGATGAATAGATTGCATTTTAGAAACGCATTAAAGTGTAAGTAATCGAATTGAAGGGCGCTCTAGCACCGAGCCCTTTAGGCTTAAACCCTAGAGATCGAATAACATCGAATAACGTTGAAGGTCTAGTAATCAAGTTAGCCTCGTGCAGGAAGGAGATATGCACGAGATTATTAAGATGCGTGGAAAGGATTGTAAAGGCTTGAGCTAGCACCGGAAGTCGCTTAAAGCGGGGTTCGCGGATAGAGTGACATCTACTTTAACACGCTACGTGTTAAGCTCGATAACGAGGAGAGAAGCAATTGAGAAACTCAAGAAGATCCTGAGCAAGGCCCGCAGCTTTTCAACGAGCTTCACGAGCCTCTCGATACCTTCGAACCCTTCGCATCCCTACCAACCCCATCAACACGAATTCGCAGTCCATTAACCGCGAATGAGAAGCCACTAAATGAAGGAAGAAACGCCGCGGTCATCAGACAGAGGTTCTGCCCCACGGTCACCCTAACGGGTCACCCGCCCTAGCTAAGGCGAGGCCCCGTCTTCCCAGCCACATCTACCGTTAGGGCTTCTTATTAAATCCTGGACGCGATGCGAACCTTTCGATTGTATCAATAGCATTGAATCTACGCCAAATGCGTGCACGATAAGAGCTCCGTTAGATAGCATTCGTGGGTGAAGGAGGTG
>CAZRDH010000050.1:0-3369 GCA_964598805.1 uncultured Desulfurococcaceae archaeon
GTCCAGACGAGGTACTACATAAACGACGTTGGTAGGCAGGTAGCGATCATGGCCTTGGGGATGTCGGTTCTAGGGGATTACGAGCCTCCGCCGGGGTTTAAGGAGGATCACTGGATAGGGATGGTCTACGCCATGACGAACCTATTCGTCGAGATAGAGAGCATTAGGAGCGAGCTCTCCGTAGCTAGCGACTCTAGGAGGCAAGAGCTGCTAAAGGAGCTAGACTCTAGGCTAGCGGACCTAGCGAGGCTAAAGGACGTTGCTCCAGACCTATTCGAGAAGCTTAGCGAAGAGGCTAGGAAGGGATCCCTGAGCCAGAGGGTTGCGGAGCTCATGAGGAGGTACGAAGCGGGGGACGAGGAGGCTAAGAAAATCGTTAGGCCAGCCGTAGAGCTGTGCCTAAAGGGCATTAAGAGAACCCTCGAGAGGTTCGGGGCCCCGATAGACGTGTGGGATTGGGAGAGCGAGCTCGTTTGGAGTAGCGAGGTTAAGAAGGTTCTCGAAGCTCTTCGAAGCAGCCCCTACGCAACGATCCACAAGGGCGTTCCAGCAATAGACTTCTCCCAGGTACTTAAGGATCCCAGCATTAGGGAGAGGCTAAGGATACCGCCAGGCCTCGAAATCCCTCCCCTAGTCCTAATGAGGAGCGATGCCACCACGCTATACACTGTTAGGGACATCGCCTACACCCTAAAGAAGTTCCGGGAGTTCAACGCGGACAGGGTGATAAACGTCATTGGCTCGGAGCAGATGCTTCCCCAAGCGCAGCTAAGGCTAGCCCTCTACATACTGGGGTATAGGAGGGAGGCCGAGAACCTCATACACTATAGCTACGAGATGGTGCAGCTAAGCGGCTTCAAGATGAGCTCGAGGAGGGGCCGGATAATCACCCTAGACGAGATACTCGACGAAGCCGCTAAGAGAGCGCTCGCAGAGCTAGAGAAGAGGGGTTCTAGCGATATCGAGAAGGCCGAGAGGATAGGGGTTGCCGCCGTGAAGTTCGCCCTCGTATCCGTATCGCCCTCGAGGCCAATAAGGTTCGAGTGGGAGAACGTCCTTAACTTCGAGAGGAACTCCGCACCATACCTACTCTACACCTACGCGAGGGCTCGAGGCATAGAGAGGAAGGCTAGGGAGCAAGGATTAACCACTGAGCCAAGCACGCTACTCGATAGCGCTAGCATGGAGAAGCTCGTTGAAAGCGATAGGAGGTGGAGGATAATCAAGCTCGTAGCGATGTTCCCCGAGGTCTTCGTAAAGGCCGTGGAGTCCCTAGACCCATCGCACATAGCTACGTACCTACTGAGGCTAGCCGACGAATTCAACTCTTGGTACGATGAGGATCCCGTGCTTAGGGAAGTAGACGAGGGGTTGAGGAACGCCAAGCTACTGCTCGTTAAATGCGTTGAGAGGGTTATAAGGAACGCACTTAACCTCTTAGGAATAGAGCCGCTCGAGAGGATGTAGCGCCTTGGAGGAAGTCGGGGTTAGGGATATCGAGGGCCTAGCTATGGTGGGTGCGGTCTCTAAATCGAGGGTCGTTAGGGAGGGGAGGAGCGCTTGGAGGCTATGCGTAGAGACCGTGGACGGAAGGGAGCTATGCACGCCTCCCCTCCAGCGAGAGGAGCTAGAGCTTGTTAAGAGGTGCGTAGACCACTACTCTAGGATTAAGCTCGTGCGCTGATGAAAGGTATTACCTCTGATTAGTGATGAGGACGCCAGACGCTGAGCGCATCTAATCACTAGGTTTTTTAGCTTCGTAGGGAGCAGTATCCACCACTGTGGACGTGGAAGGGTGAGGTGCATGAGGTTTTGCCCTAAGTGCGGAGGCCTCATGATGCCCGTTAGAAAGGATGGTGTTACAGTGCTTAGGTGCACGAAGTGTGGCTACGAGATTAGGGGTGGGGACGTTAGGGAGTATAGGATCGGTGCGGAGGTCTCGGCGGGGGCTCACGTCCATACGACGTCGCTAGTTAGCGAGGGGAAGGCTAGGCATAGGTCTAGGGAGGAGATAGAGCAGGAGAAGGAGGAGTACTACCGAGAGCTATTCCTAGAGTTACTTAGAGAAGAGGAGTATGGGGGTGAGGAGAGCTAGGCTATGACGCAGATCGTGTCGCTAGCTAGGGACGAATCGAGGAAGATCCTAAACGCTTTAACCCCACTTCTTGAGGGCTCGCAGAGGATATTCGTTGCCTACGGTCCCTACACTCGAGGGTTAGCAAGGTTCTTTAGGTTAGCGCTAAAGCTCTCGAATCCGCAGCTAAGCGTTGAGATCGTCGACTCGGATTCCTACCCCTCTATGGAGCTCCCCTACGTTTCCGAGTACGTGGATGCGCTCATAGCGTTCCTGAGGGCTGGGTCGAGGATACACAGGGTAGCAACCGTAGCGAGGTTGCTGCAGGTTAAGGCGATTGCGGTAGTGCCCAAGCTCCCCGAGGTGGTTAGGAGAGCTCTTCGAGGCTTTAACGCGATTGAGGTGGAGGATAGCGTGTACAGCCTATCCATAGTGCTTGCCGCACTGGAAATAGCCTCGAAGTCGAAGGAGGCTAGGGCTTCGCGCGTAAGCGGCGAGCTAGCGATAGATAGCGAGCTCGTCGAGGACGTTAAGCGCAGGTTCTCAACCGTATCTAGCTCCCTAGGGAGCTCGACTATAGTGTGTAGCTCGGCTACGGAAGCGATGTGCGACGAGGTTAAGGCACGGGGCTACGCGGCGCGGCACCTACACGAAGCTCTTGCAGCGTGCGAGAGCTCCATAGTGTTGGCATACGCTTCGTGCGAGGATCAAGTGGCTTCGGAGTTCGTACTTAACTATCGCAGGAAGTGCCCGAACGCCAAGATATCGGGAGTTCGAGTCAACACCGACCCCCTCACGGCGCCGCTATACCTACTTCTATCGCTTCTGTAGCGCGTAGGCGAACAAGGCTTATAGCCCCACACCCAACAACCCTCGATGCGGTGGGGCGCCGGGGTAGCTCAGCTGGTAGAGCGCGGGGCTGTTAACCCCGTGGTCGGAGGTTCGAATCCTCCCCCCGGCGCCACACCAACAATCCTTGGCTATGATGATGCTCGAAAGGGTTGATCTGTGATAGGCCCGCGCAGGTCTGAGCTCAAACGTGTAGCGATAGTTGTTACAGGGGCTAGCGGCATCGTTCTAGCTATTAGGTTGGCAGAGGTCCTTAGGGAGAGGGACGTCGAGACCCTGTGCGTGGTTACGGATAGGGCTCTAGTGGTAGCGGATCACGAGTGCGTATCGAGGGAGTGGTTCCTAGGAGTGCTCTCCAAATTCTGCACGAAGGTCTATAGGGAGGGTGACTGGGAGTCACCCCTAGCTAGCTCTAGCTTCGATATCGATGCGTGTATAGCGGTGCC
>CAZRDH010000051.1:0-24554 GCA_964598805.1 uncultured Desulfurococcaceae archaeon
GTAGCGAAAGAGATAGGGATCTTCGAGGAAGGCCAGATATGTCTCATGGTCCACACGGGGTCCCGAGGCCTAGGGCACCAGGTAGCTAGCGACTACCTAATGATTATGGAGCGAGCTGCGAGGAGATACGGGATCCAGCTCCCCGATAGGGAGCTCGCCGCCGTACCCTTCAACAGCCGCGAGGGTCAAGACTACTTCGCTGCAATGGCTGCGGCGGCAAACTACGCTTGGTGCAATAGGCAGATCATAACCCACTGGGCGAGGGAGAGCTTCGCGAAGGCACTAGGATCCGATCCCGAGCACCTAGGAATAAAGATGATCTACGACGTTGCCCACAACATCGCTAAGGTCGAAGAGCACGAGATTGAGGGCAAGAGGTACAAGGTTGTAGTGCACCGGAAGGGAGCTACGAGAGCGTTCCCACCTGGACACCCCGAGATACCTCCCGACCACAGGAAGTTCGGGCAGATAGTGCTCATACCGGGTAGCATGGGTACTGCGAGCTATATAACTATCCCAGGGCCTAGGGCTCGCGATATATGGTGGTCAGCGCCACACGGAGCCGGTAGGTGGATGAGCAGGGCTGCTGCAGTGAGGAGGTACTCGCCTAGGTACGTACTAGAGATGCTCGAGAAGCGGGGAGTCTACGTCAAGGCCGCTACCATGAGGGAGCTCGCTGAAGAGACTCCCGACGCGTATAAGAACGTGGATAAAGTTGTTGAGGTAGCTACCAGGGCTGGCATCGTTAGGCCCGTGGTTAGACTGGTTTCGCTAGCAGTGATAAAGGGTTGAAGCTAGAGATCCCTTTTAGCGTTCTTCGCGCTTCAGCACGGCTTTTTGAGCTCCTAGGCATAGACCCCATAGTGAAGCTCCGACACTACAGGTTTCTGCTCCCCCACGAACTACTCGCTTACGCCGTTAACAACTTGGAGCACGTCGTAATCGATAACGCTTACTGCAAGCCCAATAGCTTCAAGCCTAGGAAAGGCGTTAGGGTTCTAGATGCTGGGGCTGCCCTAGGGTTCTACACCGTGGTCATGGGCAAGGGGGGTGCGAGCGTAGTAGCGCTAGAACCCATTACCTCGCTCGCTAGCTACGCGCTAGTCAACGCCGAGCTCAACGCTGTTTCCAGAGCTAAGATCCTGCCCGTAGCGCTGATAGGCGGTAGCGGGAGTAGGGAAGTAACGCTAACGCTCTCCGCAAACCCGCTAACCTCGTCGATAGAGGCTAGCCACGCAGAACTCCACGGAGGGATCGTAGGGAAGATGCGCGTTAAGGCAGTTGGATTCGATACGCTATTCTCGCTGCTAGGCCCCTTCGACATCGTTAAGCTCGACGTTGAGTGCGTCGAGCTAGAAATCGTTAAGAAGAGCGAAGCCGTTTCGCGAATACCGCAGCTCGTAGTGGAGGTGCATACCGATTGCGTGGATATCGCTGAGCTGTGCTTAGCTCTAGAGCGAAAGGGTTTCTCCACTCTCGTCACCATGGATCCCGACGAGCCGTACCAAGCCATAGTCTACGCTACGAGCAGTCAGATCCACGGTCTCTCCGCATACAGTGGCAACACCCGATAGAGCGTCTACGCACATGCAGGAACCGCATATCGGAACCTCGTCGCTCGAGAGACCCCTACACTCAATTCTAACGCTATAGCCATTCACCTCGATGATTACGGAGCCGACAAAGCGATTGCTATAGGCGTTCAGCAAGCTTATCGCGATGAGCTGCCTACACGCGCCGAAACCTACCTCAGCGCGAGACCAGCTAAGCTCTGCCGCGAAACCAAGCCTATTCACTACCTTACCTATTACCGCGGCAACAGCGTGAGGCTCGAAGAAGACGCAGCTATCCATAGTAACCTTGCTTTCAGCAACCTTCCTAGCCAAGTACATCAAGTCCCTAACAGCTTCAGCGCTACACAAACCCCAGTTACTACACTCGCAGTAAGGCTCTAGACGCACCCCGCATACGTACTTCATCAACGCGTAGAGGAGCGAAACCGCTTCATACCTACGCAAGCCGCACAAAACGGGAGGCTTAACCTTCGTAACGCTACCCTCCATAGATGGCGGATTCCCCGAGAACGGGATTGCGATAACGAGGTTCTCGCAATCAATGCGCAGATCGGTAACATCAACGCCATCGCGATCCATCACCATCACGTTCCGCCTACACAGCCTAACCTCCTTAGGCACATCGATTAGCGCTTTGAGAAGCGATAGAGGGATCCTAGCGTACCTAGCAACCCTCCCAAAGCTAAGCTTCTTGTCCAAGACCACAAGCTTAAAGCTCGGCCCAGCGTAAACGTATAGGAACCTGAGTATGGTAGCAACGTCGAAGTCCGTTGGAGGATCGATGAGTATCACCGTGAGGTACATACTGTTTTACCACCCTAAGGAAGTCGATAACGTAGAGGATATTGATCGAATATGCCGATCCATAGGCTGCGAGCTACTTGTAGTGCCGAGGGGCGGACTCGAGGATTCCGTGTGTAGCGTAGCTAAGTGTGTAGACCTAGACGAGGCGCTGAAGATCGTAAGCGGGTGCATGATCATAGCCCTAGAGACTAGCGGTAAGCTAGTAGACACCCTCAACTTCCCGACAAGCGGTTGCGCATCCATCGTGCTGGGCGCCGAGGACTACGGTATTCCGAGCCACATACTGAGCTTACTGCGTAGCAAGGGGGCTATCGTGGTTAGGCTCCCAATGAGTAGATACGGCGTTAGCTACAACGTCGTTACGTCGCTCGTGATGCTGTTGACCGACCTAAGTATTCGAGCGCGCGGGATAGCAATTCGCTAAGCTTGCTCCTCCTCTCCATATCCACTAGAAAGAGCTTAGTGTCGTCAACGAGCCTCCTCATCACGTCGACCTTGTGCCTAAGGCCAGGGGTTAGGGCTTCGGGATAGTCTAGCCTCCTAACGATCTCGTAGACCCCCTCCATGAAGCGCAGTACCTCGAATGCCCTCGCAAAGTCGCCGACTCTAACGAGGTCTAGTACGTATCTTCGAAGCTCCCCAACGAAGTCGCACAACCCCAGTAGGTACGGCACGTAGTGAACCTTCAACTCATCCATCGTAGGTAGGCGGCGCTCTACAACGAAGCTATAGAATAGGTGCGCCTCGACGTATTCCGAGAGCGCGTTATTGACGAACCCGCTATGCCTCAACTCGTCGTGTGGAGACACGAGCTCCGTAAACCGGCTTACTAACTCCTTTAACTCATTCAGTAGCTCGCGCGCTTGGCTGAACTCGCCGTTATGAACGTATGTAATTACGTCGCTCGCTAACCTAAGCACATCTCTGCTCATCTTGATGGCCTGCTCTCTAACACTGTCCTTCTCTTCCAACACCCTATCAATCCTATTCACGCACTCCTCAACAACCTTGAGCAACTCCTTCATGGAGCCTCGCCCCGAAGCACCGAGCCCCCTAGCTAGAGGCGGGTTAAGAGGGCTTTGTGTAGCCCCCGCAGAGAACCCGCACGCATGGTCGCCATCGGCTCATCCGCCTTATGCGGGCCGGCGCAGGGGGCCGTAACGCCTAGTGCGCAACGCTTAATAAACGACTCGGCGTGTACGAGTTGAAACTACTGGGTGTGTAGATGCCCCGCATACCCGTGAAGATCGTTACGTGGGACGAAATCGTTGAGTGGAGCTGGCAGCTAGCTAAACGCATTGAGGAGGCCGGCTATGTACCGGACGTTATAGTGGGGATCGCGCGGGGAGGGCTCGTTCCGGCTAGGTTGCTATGCGACTTCCTGAACGTGGAGAACTTCCTATCTATCCAATCACAGCACTGGACCGAGGCCGCGAAGGTCTCTGAAAAGGCCTTGATAAAGTTCCCGTACAAAGTGGACCTCTCGGGGCTTCGGGTACTCATAGTAGACGACATTGTTGACACCGGGGACTCTATGATACTAGCCAAGGAGTTCGTTGAGAAGAACTGGAATCCAAAGGAAGTTAAGCTAGCGGCATTGCAGTGGATCTCAACTGTAGCCAAGATTAAGCCAGACTTCTACGCGATCGAGGTTAGAGAATGGGTGTGGTTCCAGTACCCATGGACTAGGCTCGAGGACGTTACGCAGTTCATAAAGAGGATGCTTACCGAGGAGTGCCGCGAGAAGGGCGCTCGGGAATGGAGGTTCGATCAAATAATCGAGAGCTTCCGCGAGTGGTACGGCGTGAGCGTCGATGAGAGGTACTATAGAGAGGCTTTGAGGTTGCTAATCAAGAAGGGTGTTATTAGAGAATCCGACGGTGTGTACGTAGTGACGCAGTGTTGATGATTACGTGCGGGAATAGTGAGCTGGATCACCTACTCTTTTCGTCTCCCAAGGTCGTGCTAGTGTACGGTCCTGAAGGTAGCGGTAAAACGAACTTCGCGCTTACGATCCTAAGGCTTTCACGTTACCGAAGGGCTGTCTACATAAGCACCGAGGGGTCGAGCTACGTCGAGAGAGCCGAACAGCTATCGCTACTCGATAGAAACGACATTCTCTTCGCTAACGCGCTAGACCTACCTCACCTCGTAGCGCTAACCGCATCCATACCTTCGATGGGGGATGTCGATGTAGTTATCGTGGATAGCATTAACTATCACTATCGAGCCGAAGTAAGCGACGTTCGCATCCTAAGGCTTTTCGCAACGCTGCTATCGGTGTTGAGGAACTTCGTGAGGGCGCAGATATACGTTATCGCTACTGCTCAAGTTAGAGAACTAGAGCAAGGTATAGAGCCTGCGGGAATGCAGTTCTTAACTCCGTGGGCTGACGCCATTGCTAGAATCGAGTTGAGGAAAGGAGTTAGGTTTCTAATCGTGGAGAAGCCAACGTATATCGAAATACCGTTCCGCATTACTAGGGAAGGGGTCGAGTGGACGTTACCCCGATTCTGATAGTCTATCTCTAAGCCAGGGATACTTAGCTAGGATCCTATACTTAACGTACCTATCCTCGGGAGAGAAGCGGTGCGGATGCGCTACAATCGTTGGGGTTCCACATATAGGGCACGCACTTTTAAGAGTGTATCGCCCGCATTTAGGGCACTTCCTTATCCTCCACCTCAAGACTCTAAGCCTTGCTAACCTCTTCGCGCTTGAAGTCGAATTCGTCTATTTCAAGCTCCTTAGCTAGCTTCCTAGCTCTCTCAACAATGCTATTCATTATGTTCTCAGCCTTCTTGTAATCGGTGCTCACGATATCTATCTGGTACCTTGGGGCTCCGATAGTTATTATCCTAATGTTGGTGTGCTGATCTTGCGGAATACTGCTCTCTATATCCATGAGCAGCTTCTTGATTCTGTGGACGCCATCAGGCTTAAAGCATCTTAGCGTGAGCACTCCGCGTATCTTAACCTTCTTGATCTCTATGTGCCTCTTAGCCTCTTCCCAAAGAATCTTAGCTAAGTCCTCGGGTACGCCCGCATCTATGAGCACCTTCGGGCCTTGTATAACGCTGTTCTCGAGTAGCGATAGAACGTCCTTAAACTTGTTGTATAGTGGGAGCCAAATCCTTTGATAAGCGGTTTCTAAGTCTATGCCCGCCCTCTTAGCGGCAAGCTCAATTATTTTCTGTGCTCTTTGATCCCTTTTCCATCTAAGCATGCGCACCCTACGCTCGCCTTCGGTAACCCTCTTGATCGAGATGTCTATTTGCGGCGGCCTCTTCTTCTTATCAACCCTAATTACCTTCCCAACAACTACCTGCCCTTCCCTTAAGACATCCCTAATATTGCGGAAGTACCTAGTGCTAATCTCGCTCCACGGAATGAACGCTTCTAGGTTATCGAATTCGAGTAGGTCTGCATAAGCACCCTGAGGGATTATCCTCTTTACCTTAGCTATTACGAGCTCACCAACCTCTGGAAGATCGCGTCTCTTGAAAACCATGGCCAATGCAAACCACCCTAGATTAGCGCGCTAAGGCTTAACCAAGTATCTTAACGATCTCTGCATCAACGAGCTCCGCTTTACCACCAGTAGGCCTTACCAATACCGTTCCGCACACTAAGCAACGGGCAGGAAACGTTGCGTGATCGAATATCACTTGCTCGTTACCGCATTTCTTACACTTAACCCTTATGAACCTACTCTTGGGCTCGGGTATCAGTACCTTCCTCTTCTTAACCATGGTATCACCTAACGAGCTCGTACTTCTTCATCCTAATGCCCTTCCTGTGCTGGATATAACCGCAAACCGTGCACTTTAGCTTAAGGACAACCTTCTTCGTGACCTTAGCAAACCTCTTTTGCTCTGGCTTCCTCTTAGACCCATAGCCCTCCTGCTTCCTCAAGTACCTCCTCTGTCCCTGTGCTAGCGTCCTCCTCTTCCCATGCTTGTATATCGTTACGGTATGAATCGTGTGCTTTCTGCACCTCGGGCAATACGTCCTTATTTGCCTAGGCAACTTCACTGTCCCTCACCCCTAAACACTCCTTCGCACAATGTTGCGACCTTAGCTTAAAAACTGATACTCTCCACGGGGATCATCACGGGCTTTACGAATCCCAAAACCGTTAGAATCGCCGCTTCCGCTAGGGGTATAGACACTATGAAGCCCGGAGTAGCAATGCTCTTCCTAAGCGGAATCGGCTTGAGTACTCTGCACAGCACCTCGCCTTCAAGAGCCCTTAGTCCAAAGGTTGCTACCTGGGAAAACGCTCTCAATACTTCCTCGACGTAGCGAAGAATCTTCTTGTCGAATCCTCGAGCTTCAGCTCCCTCCAGCACCTTAGACGCTCTAAACCTCTCCAACGTAGTCAAGAACTTTGTCAGTATGTCAACGAATCGCGAGCAAGACGCTCGCCTAACATCTTCGTCTACTAAAGGGTTTGAGCACCACTCAACCGCTTCTATAACCATCCTATGGACTTTCTCCACGAAGCTCGCATCGATATCGCTTAGCCTATCTATGCTGAGAACTTCCTCCAAAGCTACTTTCCAGGGTTCTAACGCCAAGATCCTCACCTCTTAATCCTAACGAGCTTAGCAACACCTTTGAACGCTAGGTACAGAGCTATGTACGATTCAAGCACTAGGACATCGCCCTTCTTACCGTGAACAACCTTACCCTCGAAGTCCATGCGGGGTATGTTGACTAACAATCTCACTTCAATTACGTGGCCAGGAATTGGCGATACCGTATTCTCACACACTTGGAACTCAGGAAGTTTGTTCAGGGGTATGGACCTGCATAGCCAACCGGCTTTACCGTTTATGCTTCCAGGTACTCGTACGAGTCTAGACACGTCCATCGTAACCTTCTCGTCGACGATTATCGATGCAGCCCTCAAAGCATCGAATAGTAACGCATTTAAGTTACTAGCCTTACTCGCAATCACCTTGAAGTTCAGCACCTTGCCCTCAACGATACTCCTAGCCTCGCTATCATCCACTAGCTTCAGTAGTGCTCTCCCTACCCTTCCTCTAACCCCTGGGTCCCTAACTCGCGGAGGCAAGGTCACCATCTTCTTCCCCCTATACCTCCTCTCCACGATCATGAACTTGGACGGGTCTACACCTTCAAGCTTTAAGTACGAAACAATTTCCCTCCTAGCCTCGCTAGGCATAAGCGCATCTTCACCCCTAAGAACGACCCTCGCATGGAAACCTCTATGACCGGAGAACGCGATGTGGAAGTCCTTATACCCAAGCTCGCTCTCAATCGCTTCCACGAGCTTAATCATCTCGTCCTTTGCCGCATCGATGCAGTTCATCGGAACGTAGTCTATTTCTAGCAAGTTACCGTTGCCGCACCTACTACACACTTTAGCCGTGGACTCAAATACTTCCCCACACCGCGGACACACCTTGCATTCGATTACGCTGTTAGCGCATTGAGGAAGGTGATCGGCGTCTATATCGAAGATGAGGTCGCTGCCCAGCCAACCCTTGCCCTGCATATCGTTGCACGAAGGATCTCTATACCTCGCCGACGAGAAGTAGAGGTGCCTAGGGACATTTTTTAGCAAGAAGGACTTTAGCTCGCTAGGAGTTCGAAATGATAAGTGCCTAACGTAGCTCTCGCTCTCCATGGGCTGAATAGCGAATTCCCTCAGAGCCATGTCGTCGGGAAGTTCTAGCTCTGCCCTCGCATAGTACTCCCTAACTAGCTCAACCAACTCCGTAGCTCGTCTAGCCATCTACTCAACCCTTGGGGCTATATACGTCCTGAGCACGGCCCCCGAAGGCAGTTCAGCATCTATTTCACAGGGCATGTCCGGACCCAGCTTTATCGTTATGCTCTCGCTCATCTTAGATACCTTAGCCAACAAGTCGAAGTACTCAAGCGAGTAGCTATTTACGAGCTCGCCTCCTTCGGGAGGCCTGTAGTCTATTAGCGTACCCGTGGTAACGCTGAACTCGAATTCAATTTCGCCGAGTTCCGAAGACGCGATTAGGCTAAGCCCTTCAGCATTCGCGCGAATTCTAAGGACGTCACCAGCCTTCTCTAGAACTGATAGCGCTGTTGCAAAGGTGGGTCCAAGGGTCTTAGCCTCGACGTTTAGCTCTAGGCTTAGCTCCGGTATCTCCTCGAATTTGGCAGCTAGCAACGGTAGCGTGAAGTACCTCTCGACACCTCCCTTGGATACCAACCCAAAGGATATTCTAGACCCATCGCTCGTAATGACGAGCTTATCATTTTTAGTGGCTCGCCTCAGCACTTTGGAGCTAAGCTCTAGGTTAACGGCTAGCACAACCTCTTGCTCGACCTCAAACTCGTCGAATGCAGTTCTAGGTATCTGAAAGTCTACCAACATGACGTGGCTTGGATCCATAGCCTTGATCCTAACGCCCTCCTCGGGATGCACCTTTATGCCAACAACATCGAGATACTCGGCGAGCCCCCTTAGTACGTATCGCCAGAGCCTAGCGTCAGCGAATCTGAAGTAGACCTTCATTCCCGCTCCCCTAAACACCTCCAGCTTACTAACTCTATTAAGGATGCAGATACTTAGTGATCTGTTGGAGAGAGCGATGTACGTAGAGGTTCTGAGGGTTGATAGCAAGGGTAGGATCACCATACCCGCGTACATGAGGCTCGTACTCGGGATAGAGCCTAATTCCAAGGTTGTAGCGATACTAGACGAAGAGAGGAAGGTTATAGAGTTGAGGGTTACCGAACCCGGGGCGCTATTCCTATGCGTATCTGAGTCCGTCGATGTAAGCGAATTAGAGGCCTTAGTGCACGAATACGCGTCTAAGCTCGTTTCCATAAACTGCGTGCGTAGCGATAAGGGTTCTGCTTATTGCCGCATAGTGACTAGGGATGAGCCGATAGAGCTAGAGGGATTCATGTGTAGAAGCCTCGAGTGAGAAGCATGCACATCACGGTAGCTCCCGGCGTTTACGTGGTTGGAGGGACTAGCATTACCGACGAAAGTGATTGCACAACGTTAGTAGCGTGCTCGTTAACCGACCCACCTACATGCGCGTTAATAGGCTGCGGCTCGGGGCGAAGCCTTCACGCACTCGTTAGGAACTTAATGGAGCTCGGGATAAGCATTAAGCACGTAAGGTACGCAATCATACCCTTAGTGCTCGACTGCGTAGCGAGTGGGTGTAGGTACTTAAAGGAAGCCTTTCGTTGGATCCTTCTATGCGCACCACCATCGATAGCTAGAATGCTTAGGGAAGGCGCTTCGGGAACCCCCATCCCGATCTCTATGGAGGCTAGTGAAGTTCCGCTGGATGACGACGTTAAGATCCACGTAAAGGTTCTCGATCCGCGCAGCAAGGCTTTGATAACCGTGTCAAGAAGGGGGCGTGCCCTAAGCATGCTATTAATGTCCTCTAGCATCGAGGCGATCGAGGATCTCGAGGCTAAAGGGGTTAACCGTATTATATGCCTCTTAGAGGAACCAACTTGTCGGCGCCTGGGTGGTTTTCGTTGAAGCTAATCGTTGGTTGCTGTGGAATTCCCGTAGCTAGGTCGAGGTACTTCGAGGTCCTTAAGGCCGTCGAATTGCAGAACACGTTCTACGACTTACCAACGGAGGAATGGGCTAAGAACTTTCGCTCCTCCATACCTCCCGACGCGATAGTAACTGTAAAGGCTTGGCAAGCGCTAACGCATCCTCCCACGAGCCCCACGTGGAGGAGAATGAAGAGGAAGCCTGGTGGCGATCTATCGAATTACGGATTTCTTAAGCCCACGAAGGAGAACCTAGATGCTTGGGAAAGGCTTAGAAAAATCGCCATAACGTTGCGCAGCAAGGCTATCGTCTTCCAAACACCGCCTAGCTTCGGTTATAGCGAAGAGAACCTCAGGAACGTCTTGGAGTTCTTCAGAACGATAATGACCAACGAGTTCCTTATATGCTGGGAGCCTCGCGGTACTTGGCTCAATCATCCAGAGGCGATCGAGAAGGTAGTTGCTTTAGGGGTCGTACACGTAGTGGACATCTTGAAGAGAGATCCCGTGCTAAGTAAGGGGCGTGATAACGTCGTGTATACCAGACTTCACGGCTTAGGAGGCGAAGTTAACTATCGATACAAGTACACAGATGACGATCTACAGAACTTGCTATCCAAGATCAGCGCCTACCAAGATCGCGTGCGAGAATGCTACGTAATGTTCAACAACGTGTATATGTTTAACGATGCCCTTCGATTCAAGAACCTAGCCCTTCAAAAGGGGTTCGAAGTAATTTAGGCCCTTGGAGCTATCCATAGCACTACCCTTCCTCCACCAATATCGAGCTCTGCCTTCAGTGGCTTGTCAGGGCCGAAGGCAAGCGTTACTTCGTCAGCTAGGTCCAGTATTTTAGCCAGTATCTTCAAGTGATCAACACTGTACTTAGACGATGCAGCGCTGACCGTAGCCTCGATTAGGGTTAGCGGCTTGAATTGCTTGAGCTCCGTTCGGTACTCGCCTAGATCCCCAAAAGCTTGAACCCTTATCGCGTTAGACTCCGATACGTATTGGAACGTCGCTTCATCAGCTACTATGGCAACGTCCTTCACTATATTAGCTAGCTCATCGCTAGGCATCCTAGTCGTAACCTCTAACTCGATATCCAGTTCACCGATTCTCTGATACCCAACTTCACTTAGCGTAACTATGTACTCCCTTTCAACGCTGGTCCGCACATTCGTAACCCTTATAGTCATTTCTCTGGATCCAGGAGTCAATTCAAACGTTACCCTATCCCTCTTGGTAGCCCTCTTGAACGCTTTGACGAACTCATCCTTAGGAGCTACTACGCTAACTTCCTCTGCAACGTTGAATTCCTCGAACGCCGTAGCAGGGATGAATACGGATAGCATTATAGCCTTATCGGGGCTTAGCCCCTCGATGATTAGTCCCTCAGATGTGAATATCAATGGAACCTCCTCTAGCGCTGCAGAACAAGCTTGCGCTATCTTCTTCAGGTTAGCACCTATCGGGTACGTAACCCTAACGCTCACGCGCTCACCCACAGCTACTAGTACCATGCTGAGCACTTATAGCCTAGGGGGAGCTAGTGCTCTAGGGAGATCCCTTGGCGCAGCCTAAGGCTAGAATGACCGAGATCATAGGTCAGTACGTTGCTGTCGAGATAGACGTTGATGGAGCGCTCAAGCTTCTTGAGGAGCTACACGAGGCTACGGGAAAAGGTGGCGAGGATCTTAACGATGCCATTAGGATGATACGCAATTTCGATGCGTTCTACGAGTTCATGAGGAAGAAATTCAAGGACTACCTAACGCCCAAGAAGAACGTCTCGGAAATGATTAAGGGACTCGTTCTAGTGGATAAACTGAAGCTGATTAAGCGCGACGACGGTAAGTACGTAATGATAATATTCGATCGCTCCATACCTAGAGAAACCATTGAGGACGCGCTAAAGAAGCTAGGATACGAATACGAAATCGAGTCAAAAAGCGTTTACTAGCCCGCACTAAATCACTTCCTTCTTCTCCTCCTACGGCTAGGCGCTGCAACCGCACTAGGTAGCTTATTCACGAGCTCCTGATGGAGTTTTGCGCCCTCTTCTAGACTGACCGCACCCATAACCATTCTATCCCAGAGCTCACTACGCTCTATGAATACCTCTACTTCAGGTATGCTTAGCTCCTTAGCCTCGAGCTCAATCGCTTCTTCGCTTGGCTCGTAGTACTCCTCCGAAACCTCCGAGCTAATGCTTTCCTCCATCTCCTCTTCGGGCAATGCGCTCACCTACGTTTACTCGACTTAGTCTTGGAGGGAATGGGGTTTATTATGGTTTGAGCAGCGTGGTTAAGTCGATGTGTTTAGCGTCGAACGGAATTGGCCCTAAGCTAGTTAAAAGCTGTTAGCAAAGCTAGACCCCGAATTACCTCGGGAGGGTGTAGCGCGGTAGCGAAATCTATGGGTGCTAGCAATCGTGAGCGCGTGGATCGAGCTCGGAATTCCAAGGAGCTTCGCCGAAAAGCTCGTTGAGCTAGGCCTCGAGAAGCCTACTGTGGTGCAACGAGAGGCTATACCTAGGGTCCTAAGTAGCCGCGTAGACGCCTTGATTTGCGCTCCTACTGGAACGGGTAAAACTGAAGCGGCTTTAATTCCGGCGATCCTCCTCTACGCATTGAGGGGGAAGCCAATATCAATTCTATACGTAACGCCGCTTAGAGCCTTAAACCGCGATATCGAGCATAGGGTTAGTAGGCTAGCCCAAGCATTCTCGCTAAGCGTAGCGGTATGGCATGGCGATACCCCTAGCACCGCTAGGAGAAGAATCGTCGAGAACCCGCCCTCGATACTCATTACGACTCCTGAAAGCCTTCAAGTAATACTTGTCAACCAGGGGATGAGGAAGCATCTTAGGAACTGCGCATGCGTAATCATTGACGAGGCGCACGAGGTTAGCGAAAGCGAGCGCGGTCTCGAGCTGATTATAGGGTTGAATAGGCTCGACGTACTAGCGCGTCGACACGCTAGGAGAATAGCCTTAACAGCGCCGTATGGAAACCTCGAGGTTCTAGCCAAGTACCTCTTTCATCCACACAAATACGAGATTATAGACGTTGGAACGGCAAAGAGGTACGAGGTACTCGTCGACACCCTTTCCCCCAGCGATAGCGTGAAGAGCTTTCTCGACGCCCTATACGCGCTACCGAAGCTAATTGCGCTACTAAAGGAGAACGTGTCGAGGGGATCTCAAGTACTGGTATTCGTGAACACACGCATAGCTGCCGAGGAGCTAGGCTACGCGTTGAGTAGGTACCTCGAGAACGTGGGGGTTCACCACGGATCGCTCTCTAAGGAGATTCGAGAGTCCGTGGAGAGTAAGCTTAAGAAAGGCGAGCTGAGCGTGGCGATCGCTACCTCGAGCCTTGAGCTAGGCATAGACATAGGCGGCGTGGACGTAGTGATTCAAGTGATGTCCCCTAGGCAAGTATCGAGACTGGTTCAGAGAGTCGGTAGGGCTGGGCATAGGGAAGAAGCTACTTCCCGAGGAGTGGTTCTGGCGCCGCCAATGCTCTTAGAGATCCTAGAGGCAGCGGTAATAGCTAGGAGAGCTGTAAGCGGCGAACTCGACGTGAACCCTCTTCACACCAACGCCCTAGACGTCGTTCTGCACCAAGTAATTGGAATGGCGATGGAGTGGGGGCGTATACCGCTCGAAGCTGCGTTCAAAATCCTAAAAGCCTCGTATCCATTCAGCGACTTAAGTCAAAGCGATTTAGAGGCTGTCATCGACCTCGCTAAGAGCATAGGCTTCGCAACCATTGATGGAAACACCATTAAGGCGACGAAGAAGGGAGAGATATACTACCGTACGACTACCACAATCGTTGATACTAGCAAGTACAAGGTGAAGGACGTCGTAACGATGAAGAGCGTGGCGACTCTCGACGAGGAATTCGTGGTTACTTGCGATCCCAGCGACGTTCTCATACTCGGAGGCAAGTTATGGGCCATAGATAGCATAGACGAGGAGTCTAAAACCGTGTTCGTAAGACCCGTGCATAGAATGGAGGAGGCTAAGCTACCGAGGTGGGTAGGCGAGAACATCCCCGTTAGTAAGGAGGTTGCGCAAGAGGTTTGCACGCTACTCGAAGAGCTATGTAGTTGCAATAGCGAAGAGTGCGTAGATAGAGTGCTATCGAAGTATAGCCTTTCTGAAGACGCTAGGAAAACTATTTTGAGCTCCTTGAGATCGGCGTGCCGCATAAGGGTATCGCCTAACTACCTCGTCATAGAAGTATCCACCTCGAGAACCCTTCCCTACATCATCGCCTACTCGTGCCTTGGAACTAGGGGGTCGGAAGCCCTTGCCATACTCCTAGCAGCGTTAATTAACCGAGTTCTAGGTCTTAGCTCTACGCATCGCGCGCACCAAATCGGTACGCTACTCTTGCTACCGCGACCCCTAACTAGGAGCGAAATCACTAAGCTAGTTAACGCGCTTCTCAACATCGAGATGCACGAGGCTAAGGAGCTAGTTGAGGAATTCGTAGAGTCGACGCCCCTATATGCTTGGTACCTACTGAAGGTCGCTAGGAAAATGGGTTTGATAACGAAGGACATCCCGATTAGGGAGGCTAAGCGCGTAATCGAGGGCTTAGGAAACGTTAACGTTGTTAAGAGAGAGGCTTTGAGGGAGCTACTGGTAGAGAAGCTGGATCTCAAAGCCTTAGAAGAGTTCCTGAACCGCATTCGCGAAGCGAGGAGGGTACGCATCTACGTAACCGATAAACCTAGCAACCTCGCACGAGAGATCATCTCCTTATCGCCAGCGAGCATAGAGCCCGCACCACCAATAACTAAGCAAGCGCTGACAAGCGTCGTACTATCAAAACTCAGCAATAGGGTCGTAAAGCTACTCTGCCTTTCATGCCTATACTCGTGGACGATGAACCTAGGGCTCTACGTCAATACCAATGCCGCTCTTGACGAGCTAAAGAACAAAAAGGTTTCTTGCCCATCATGCGGCTCCTTAGCAATAACCCTTATCGACGATGAGGATGAGCTACATCAGCTGAGGGGCGTAGTCAAGAAGTTGCGGATTCACGGAGCCTCGAAACTGAATGAGGACGAGAGGAAGCTCCTCGATCGCGCTCGCAAAACTGCTGAGCTAATCATGAATTACGGCGTTGCGGCCCTCCTAGTACTTCAAGGAATAGGGATTGGCCCCGCTACAGCTAAGAGCATTCTCGCCAAGGCAAGGGATCTCGATGAATTGGTATCGTTAGTGCTCGAAAGGAAGAGCCAGTTCCTAAGGACTAGGAGGTTCTGGCGCAGCTAAGCTTTCGAAACACTTTAAAAATCCCTTTACTAGCTGGGGATAGATGGATCTACTGACGCTGATAAAGACCTTCATCGATAAAGCCGTCGTTATCTCGTGGTTTCTATTCCTGCTAACATGGATCATAGGCTGGGCAATAAAGGGCTCGCCGATACCCATAGGGAAGGCTAGACGCGTTGGACAGGGCCTAGTAGAGGACGCTGTATGGGGAGCCTTCTGGATAGCTGTGGGATCCTCGGTATTCTGGCTCATATACTACATAGCTTCGCTCCTATCAACGTCCTTTCCGCAACCACCTAAACCGCAGCTACCACCGTAAGGGGTGGAATCATTGGACGTAGCCGACCTCCTGGAGATAGCATTCTATTTATCAATTCTAACGTTCTATCTAGGGACGCTGATATACGCGCTTCCAATCCCCATAACGGGCTTAAAGAGGTGGGGGCCTCGGCTCATATCGGACGCTTTCTATGTTGCTAGCCTAACCCTAGCATTCTACACGATAATAAACGCTGCAAAAACTATAGCAAGCGCTTTGGGAGCTAGCTGGCTTTCATTCTACGGCTTCGTTACGGGCCAGTTAGCTGGCCAGCTATCCCTTATCTTCGGCTTAAGCGCCTTACCGAAACTCGTAAACCCCAAGTTCGCTCCCATAGTCGCGAAAATAGTTTCATCACTAGTGGGTAAGATCCTCATATCCGTTTACGTAACGTCGTTCATGTACATACTTGGCCTAGTTATTCAGAAGAGCTATGTTGCGCTAGCAGCACTCGGCATTGCGCTCATGGCGATACCCTTTAGGATTGCTCGAGGTGCTGGAGCCTTTCTCTTAGCATTCGCCCTCGTCTTTTACGTGGGCTTACCCCTATACCCAAAGTTCTTCTCGTTCATAGTCCTACCTCCCCAAGAAAGCAACGTCGTGATGATGGAGCCGTACGCTATTAGCACTAGCAAGATCACGTTTCTCTCCGAAGGAAATAGCGTGATTCACTTCCAAATCCCCGTACCCTCTTCACCGCCCCCAGACCCCGTATCCAAGGTAATATCGTTTGTAGCAAGGCTAGTTTACGCAGTGATAATAGCGGCATCGCTTTACCTAACGATGCTCATAACCATTACGATAGGCCTTGCCCGAGCCTTAGGAGGATTTGGACGCCTTAGGGTGCTGTAAAATGCAACTTGAGCGAGCACTAATCGCATACCCCATTCTCGTAACGGCCTTAGCTCTACTCATAGTAATCGAGAAGGGTTTCGATATACTACTAGTCGTAATGACCGCAATTACGATCGTTATAGCGTTGCTACTACGCTCAAAACTAGTTAAGGACAAACAACTTCAATCTTAACCCAGGGAAGCGAATGCAATTCACGTTCTAACAATTGCTTTAGTTCGAAGCACTTCTCGCGTTCGTCGCATTTAACCCTTAGGAAGAACATGTTGGGTACAACCCTACTCTGAACGTTTTCTACGAGCTCTAATCCGCTAATCGAGGTAATTATCCTTAGCACATCATTCCTAGAGTCCTCGCCTACAACACTTAGTAGGTATATGTTCGCGTAGCAAGGCACGTCGCTTCCCCAAGAGGTGGGGAGCTCCAATCCTATTTAAGGGCTTGGAGGAGTGTAAAAGACGTCGCGTAACGCAGAGCCGTGATGAGGGGTGCAAACAGTGATTTCCAAATGATCGAACCCGCTCTGCTGAGCTTACTCAGAATCCTCGATTAATTCTAGTTCCAGTAATTGAATCCGTTAGGGGATCCTCTCATCACTGTTCAGCACTCGGCAATTTCTTCACCAGCTACTGACTTACGTACCGACGCTAAATTATGCCAACGACTTTAAACCCCTTATGCCAACTAGCGTTGGGTGAAAACTTGGGCGGTAGGCAGAGGACTAGCTTGTTCATGGGTCTAGAGAAGGGCCCTGGCGCATCGAGTAGCGGTGAGGAGAAGTCGAAGAAGGGTAAGAAAGGCAAGAAGCGTTAGTTTACGGCAACGAAGATGAAGCTCCCCAAGCCACGCTCATGTCGTTTAACGGTTTTGATACCCATATCCATTCTATCCACAGAGCATAGAAAGGATTTAAAGACCCTCGTGCTTGCCCAAGTGCTAAGGTTTTGCTCAATATTTCGCGTATCTACGATAGCTTTTTATAGGGATGACTTTAGCCGTAAGGACGACGAAGCGCTTTGCGAGAAAGTGTCTAGGTACCTCTTAACTCCTCCCTACTTGAGGAAGCATCTCATCCCGCTAGACCCGGATTTAAGGTACGTTGGTTTAGTACCTCCATTAGCACTCCCACTACACTCCGTGACTCGACACAACACTATTGGGTCTATACGCTGGGGCGTGGTCGTGAGCGCTAACGATGGAGGTGCGAAAGTCTTTGTTGGATTGAAGAAACCGTGCTTAATAGAGGGTTCCCGCAAGAGAGTTGGAGAAGTTGTTTTGCTGGAATTACTTCGCGATGAAGGCGATAGGTATATATGCAAGGAGTTGGATCCAAAAACCGTTCCGATATACCTCGGTCCCGAAATCCTCATCCAGAGGGATCTCTATACTGCGATATCGTCTCTGTGCCGTAACTCACTATTAGTAGAATTCACGAAGCTCGGAGACAATGCATCAAAGCTCGTAGAACTAGTGAGAAGCCTCGATATAGATTGCATTTGCTGCGTATTCGGCTCGCCATACCTCGATGCTTCCGAAATCCTTAAGCGCCGCGCATCAATGGACATTCCAACACTTTCGAGAATCATCGGCGCTAAACACATTGCCATAGACGCAGTCGTAGAGCAAGGAGTTAGAAGCATTAGGAGTGTCGAAGCCCTAGGTATAGGCTTAGCGGTGCTAAACCTAGCGCTGTTATTGGCTTCGCGATGCTCATAGTCCTTCACATACAACTTATATACCCTCTCTTAGGAATCTACGGTTAGCACGTAGGAAGGTAGGCGGGGGTAATAATGGCTCATAGGAAAACTAATGCTCCTAGGAGGGGTAGCTTAGGGTTTAGGCCTAGGAAAAGAGCATCTAGGCTGGTGCCCAGGGTAAAGAGCTGGCCAGTAGTGAACTTCGATACTCCGCGGTTACTAGGGTTCCTAGCTTACAAGGCGGGTATGACTCACGTGTTTATGATAGACGATAGGCCTAACACGCCTACAAGCGGAAGGGAGATCTTCGTACCCGTAACGATACTCGAGGCGCCTCCCGTCATACCCATAGCTATAAGGGTCTACAAGTTAATACCGGGTTATGGATACCAAACTCTTACCGACGTATGGATTGAGCCTCCGGAAGAGCTAGAGATATGGAGGAAAGTCCCTACGTATAGACCTACCGAGAACTTTGAGGAGAAGCTAAAGAAGCTCGAGGAGCTGAAACCATCTATTGCGCGGGTTAGCGTGATCATAGCTACGCAACCAAAACTGGTAGGGGGTCTTAGCAAGAAGAAGCCTGACCTGCTAGAAGTTGCAATAGGAGGAGGATCTATAGATGATCAGCTAGACTACGCAATTAAGATCCTCGGCAAGCCAGTATCGATTAGGGACGTGTTTAGTGAGGGCCAGTTCGTTGATGTCATAGGGGTTACCAAGGGTAAGGGGTTCCAGGGAGTCATTAAGAGGTTCGGCGTTAAGGAGCTACCTAGATGGCACAAGCATAGGAAGGGTAGTAGAAGAGTAGGGAGTAGGAGCCCAACAATCGGAGCGGTCTCTGAGGTGCCCCAAGCTGGTCAAATGGGCTTTCACAGGAGGACTGAGTACAACAAGAGGATACTCAAGATAGGGGACAACGGCGCCGAGATAACCCCTGCTGGTGGCTTCCCGCACTACGGCGTGGTTAAGAGCACTTGGGTAATGTTGGCTGGAACCGTGATGGGGCCTCCTAAAAGACCTATAGTCCTCCGCTGGCCCATAAGGCCCCCGAAGTGGCAACCTCAAGGCCCGCCCGTGATAACGTACATAAGCTTGGAGAGCAAGATAGGTGGCTAGCCATGGCTATACGCATAGTGGCTACTTACCTAAGGCCCGAGCCCGTTACGGCACCCGTATACGATATCAATGCTAAGGTGGTTGATAGGGTAGTGCTACCACCGCTATTCAGGTTGCCCGTAAGGCTAGACCTCATACGGAGAGCGTTTCACAGCGCCCACACGGCGCGTATACAGCCTAAGGGTAGGGATCCCCTAGCCGGCAAGCGTAGGTGCGGTGAGTACTGGGGCATAGGCTACGGATTAGCTAGGTTGCCTAGGCTACCAAACGGAAGAGCAGTCTTCGCACCGAATACTGTAGGCGGCAGAAGGCAGTTCGCGCCAACCCCGCTTAAGAAAATTCACGAGGAAATCAACCGCAAAGAAATGCAGTTAGCGTTAGCATCAGCGTTAGCGGCAACGTCCTACATCGACTTCGTTAAGAAGCGTGGTCACGTAATTCCGCAAGGCATTGAGGCACTACCGATAATCGTTACCAACGATATAGAGAAGGTATCGCGCGCTAAGGAAGCCAAGGAGTGGCTAAAAGCCATGGGGCTATGGCAAGACATTGAGAGGGCGCAGAGAAGGATAAGGATAAGGGCTGGAAAGGGGAAGATGCGCGGTCGTAGATACACTAACCCAAAGAGCGTGCTATTCATAGTATCCTCAGCTGATGCACCCCTAGTCAACGCCGTAAAGAACTTCCCCGGAGTCGACTACCTAACCCCCAGAACGTTGAACATACTAAAGCTCGCTCCAGGAGCTACTCCAGGCAGGTTGACCGTGATAACCCAATCCGCTCTTGAAGAGCTAAAGAATCTCTTCGAGGTGATAACAGCGTGAGCTCGCCTCAAGAGCTAGAGTACCTAAGCAGAATCATTGTACAGTTCGTAACCACGGAAAAGGCGTATACCCTAGCAGAGAAGTACAACTACTTAACGGTCAAGGTAGTGAGATGGGCTAACAAGAAGCTCATTAAGGAAGCAATAGAGAAGCTATACGGAGTCAAGGTTGTCAAGGTCAACACTCTTATTGATAGGGATGGCTATAAGAAAGCCTACGTGAAGCTAGCTCCTGAACACAAGGCGCTAACCATATTGGAGAGTGCAACTAGGTAATTCTAATACGCATGTCGGTAAAAGAAGGAAGCGAAACAAAACAAGTATATATTTTCGATCGTTACTTAAGGGCAACGAATAGCGTACTCCTCGTAGCCTTTAGACCTGGCTCACCGTGCTTAACGATCTTGGTTGTCGGTGCGAATTCCCCTAGGTAATGACCTATCATTTCGGGCACTATCTTTACGGGAACGTACTCCTTACCGTTGAATACCGCTATGGTTAACCCGACCATTATCGGGAGTATTATCATGTCCCTTACGTGCGTCTTTATCACGACCTCCTTGCACTCCTCGATTAGCTTCTGCCGCGCTTCTATTATCTTCTCTAGGAGCTTCCTCTGCTCAGGCGAGAAGCCCCTTAGGAGCGACCTTCTCGCCCTTGCCGGTAGTAGCTGCGCGAGCTCGTCCATGGGCATCTCTATGAGCTCCTCTAGCGTCTTACCCCTATACCTAAACTTCTTCCACTCTAGCGGCATCTCCCAACATACCTTACGCTCCTTAGACATACTCTACTCCCTAGCCCAAAGCTTCAAGGAGCTTTATTAAGCTTTGATCCCATCTTGCGTTGGAGCGTCATGCAGGTGATTTTCGTTATATACGGCGCGTTCAACGATGATATCGATGTTAGGCATTACTACGACGTGATCATCGCTGACGAGGGTATAGCCATAGTTAAGATAGGGTCCTTACCGACAGTCTACAAGCATAGATCACCGCTCCCGCGCAACGTCGAGTTGTTCCTAATGAGGTTGTCCAAGGAGAAGTCTAGGCGTAGCTACGACGATGTAGATAGGTTAATTAGGAGCGGAAGAGCAATGTTCGTACCTCAAGAAGATATTGCTTGCTGCACCGTTAGGGAGCGCGAAATACCGATACCGCCCATACTACGGAAGCCGCCTAGCAATCCGCGAGAAAAGCCGCGCTACGTTGAGCAAGTTCTAGAGCTCTCCATATTCACTACCAGTAACACCTATAGGTTCTATACCTCCACGAAGCTGAAGGACTCTATCAAGTGGGCTCTCAAGGAGGCGGGAATGTATATCCCCAAGGACATCGTGTTCGGGTAGGCACTAAGCATCTAGCTAAAACCCTATATAGGGGGTTCGATTGTGAATGTGAGTAGGCATCGGGTGGTAGTGTGGGTAAGAGAATCTTAGTCCAGAGAATGGGCAGGGGAACGCCAACCTTTAGGAGCCCTAGCCATCTACGAGTAGCCCCCGCTAAGTACCCACCGCCAAGCGATAAGCTGATTAGGGGCGTCGTAGCGGAGCTCGTGCACGATCCAGGTAGGTGGGTTCCCCTAGCGAGGATAGTGCTCGAGGACGGTAGGGAGTTCTACAACATCGCTGTCGAGGGCCTTAGGGTTGGTCAGGTAATAGAGATAGGCCCCGGCGCTAGGATAGCTCCCGGCAACATCGTTCCCCTAAGGGACATCCCGGAGGGTACGCAGATATGCAACATAGAGATTAGGCCTGGAGACGGCGGTAAGCTCGCTAGAGCTGGAGGCACCTACGCTATAGTTACGGGCAAGACCTCGACGCACGCAATTGTAACGCTTCCTAGCGGCAAGCAGAAGTTCATACCCCTCGACGCCCGAGCCACGATAGGGGTTGTTGCGGGCGGCGGACGCTTAGAAAAGCCCTTGCTAAAGGCTGGTAACGCGTATCACAAGTGGAAGGTTAAGGCGCGTAAATGGCCTAGGGTTAGAGGCGTAGCTATGAACGCTGTAGACCATCCACACGGCGGTGGTTCGCACCAGAGGGAGTCTAAGCCAACAACCGTCTCTAGAAACGCGCCGCCAGGTAGGAAGGTTGGTCACATCGCTGCAAAGAGAACGGGTAGGAAGAAGGGCGCTCATTAGCGTTATGTCCTAGCCTTTTAGCTTTATTACGCAAACGTTTATTATAACCATTCCGATTCGCTTCAAAGGGATCCCTAATTGCCGTTTACCACACGCTCTTAAGCATACTGCAGACGGTCGTAGGGAGACTTCGATTGGCACAAGCTTGTAGGGATTCTCAGAACGATGCTAATGACTATGACGTTATCGAAGTGTCGGAAGTCGAAGCTTGTAGAAACGGTGATCTACTCCGTAAGCTAAGACGCGCTAGTAATACGTCCCTACTCGTGATTCGCGACATTCTGTATAGAATCCATAGACACCCCACGATAGTGAAGGAAGTTATCGATGCTGGCTTCGTTGGAAGTTATGTTCCTGTAGATGGCGGACTAGCGCTATTCGCGAAACGCGGATTTAGTGAGGAGTTCCTTAGGAAAACCGTTGAGGTTTGGAGGAAGTCCGTTTCTGAAGGACCGTACCCAATACACTACAACACCGCTAGGTTTCTCTACGCACTCACTAAGTTCGTGTGTAGCCGAGCTCGAGGCCACGTAATTGAGGTTGGTACAGGCAACGGATTTTCAACGCTATGGCTAGCGCACGCAGCTAAAGAGGTAGGCGTCAACGTCATTTCGATAGATTCTAACGCTAGCAGAGTTGCCTACGCTAAGAAGGTGCTTAGCGAGCTAGGGCTAGACAATGCGCAAGTTATTCATGGCGATGCTAAGAACTATGGATTCAACGAAGTGAGTGAAGCGACGGTAGTATTCATAGACGGCGCTAAGAACGAGTACTTAGAGTACCTTAAGAACGTGGAGCGCGTATTAGCAAGCAGAGCACTTATATTAGCACACAACACGCTTTCCGATAGCTACGTAATGAAGAGCTTCCTAGAGTACTTATGTAGTCGCGGAGAGTGCCTAAATGTAGCGACAGATCCTTCGGGTATTCTACTAGCTACATTCACACGATAGAGTAATCGGGTTGCGTAACAATGCCTAGCTCAAAGCTTAGAGGATTAGAACTCGTTTCAAAACGCTACTTAGTCAATGCATTCAGCGATTTATGTCGAGACGACCCTCTATCTACGCATTGCTACGTCGTTTACTACGCTCTTCACGAACCCGAGAGAATCGAGCTAATAGTGTCGTTCTCGAGGGACTCAATAGAGTCCTATGCACTCATAAAGTTCGCTGGCGAATTCGCTATCGAGGATCTTTACGAAGTTTATGTCTGGAGACCCACAAAGGAAACACTATCCCAGATAGATATTCCTAGCGATAAGAGGGTCGACATACAGCTATACGATTACGAACCTCGAGAACTAAGGATAGTACTCGAGCGCTTTAAGGAGTTAGGATTCAGGCATTTCCACGTAGGTGAGTTCTACGACATGGTATGCACTCGCGAGAGCTTTACGCCTAGCGATCTCGAAGTTTTAGCTACTAAGTTGAGAGAAGAGCATGCCACCCTATATCGAGACCTAGAGCTCGAACGCGACATAGAGATTAGCTTAGAGGAGGCTAAGAGAATTCTCCAAAGGTATACGCATTACGGCGTTATCGTTAATGGGATCCTAGCATCCATAGCTACAAGCTACGTAACGCTACCACAACTATGGGTATTAGGAGGCGTATACACGAGAAAGAGGTTTCGAGGTAGAGGCTACGCTAAAGCAGTAGTTTCAGCGCTAACTAGAGACATCGTATCCCGAGGAGCTCTCGCAGGACTTCACGTAGAGACAAGCAACGAACCAGCACTAAGAGTTTACAAAAGCCTAGGATACAAAATCTTGAGGATCCGAACATGGATTTTCGCAAAGCCGTAATTCTCGCAATGCAGATTCGCGAGATACTCATAACCTGAATTCAAAGCTAACGACAAATGCGTTAACTAAGAATTCACGCTACCTCCTTAACTCTAACTCTCCCACGCTCTTCGAAGCGCTGCCAAGTGAAGTGAGATAAGTAGTACCAATATGAGCATTGCGCGTGTAATAGCGAATTGAGCAACTAAAACAGCCTATGAAAATGATTAGAAGTAATGTCATTGTTGAAGCAAGAATTGAAGCTATAGAAACAGGGGGTTCTAATGAAGGGAACAGCGTTATTTGTCCAACACCTTTACTGATTGCTACACTCTACACGAATTCGTGGATGTCGAGTACGCGCAGCGAAGGGGATAGGCTAAATGGTGACAATGCTTGCATGCATTATTCATTCCGCTCGAGAAGCGTGTTCAGACTTCCTTTCATCAATTGTTTCAGTAGAGTTGCTCTAGAGCATTATCCACGTATTTAGCGCAATCTAGAATGGTTTAGGAGGTAAAGCTCCACAAGTTCAACTCTCTAATGCTTGATAGAGCTAGTTTCTGAGTATAAGTCATTAATCAAGTATCTCCTTATGAAACTCCGTC
>CAZRDH010000052.1:0-9537 GCA_964598805.1 uncultured Desulfurococcaceae archaeon
TCAGCCCGAAGCTCTTAGCCTTATCAAGGTCGCCCGTCAGTAGGTAGTACCTAGCGGCTTGAAGCAAGGCCATGACCTCGAACCTGCCGAAGGTCTTGGGGACGGCTGCTCGGGGAGGTGCTTCCACCCTATCGATGATCCGCGTCCTCGAGGCCCTCTTAACGAGCTCCTCAATACCCTCGCACCCAACGCTCCTCCAGCTCGGGTTGTGCTCTACCTCGCTCGGGTCTAGGAACCTATCTAGATCCTTAGGCGGGAAGTACTTCGCGCCACACCTAGGGGCGGGAATCCTAGCGCTAGGCCCCTCAACGGCGACTAGGTTAATCGCCTTCATCTTCGATCCAGTCGCTATGAATAGCTTCCTCAGCTTGCTCTCGACTCCCGCGAGGATAGCGGAAGCTAGGCTCTTAGCTACGTCCTCGCTACACGCATTAACGCAGCTCTCGAGAACCCTAACCTCCGCGAAGTCGCTAGCTAGCGCGAAGTATATGCCCCCCGCGATCCCGGCCCTATCCATCCACTCCTTAACTACGGCTAGAGCGTCTAGAAGTAGGTGCCTATAGCTCGAGTCCTCGACAACGAACCTAATCGCGGGGGTAACGCTGTTCCCCACCCTAGCCGATGCCCAAACGGGTTTGGATTCGCTACAACACGCTCTAGCCGCTTCCTCGATGGGTGCGCGTTGGTCGTTGACGAAGGCTTCTCGACCCTTTAGGAACTCGAGAACCTCGTCTAGGCACTCCACGGCTCTCCCTAGGGCTTACCTAGGCTACGGGAATGGATAAGGGGTTGGGTTCGTGCTTATATTTAAACAGCTGCTTTAGAGCCTTAAATACCGCTGCCGAGGGCGTTAGCCTAGACATTTCGAGGTTGGGAGCATGGATCCTCTATCCCAGGTCACGCTCGGGAACATGGCTAGGGATGCAATAGTCGCTGCCATCCTCCTAGTCTACGTGATGGGGATTATATACCTAACGAGGGTTCTCTACGATAAGATGAGGGCTAGGGGTACGCCCCACAACGTGGCGGTGTACTACAATAGGAAGGTCATTCACATGGCTGCGGGGGGCTTCGTAGCCGCTCTAGTCCCCTTCATCTTCAAGGAGTTCGTCGTGCCGATGATCATGGCGTTCATACTGGCGCTAATGACCTACATACCCCATAGGACGGGCAAGCTATTCTACTGGTTCCAAACCCCGGACAACATGTACGAAGTCAATTTCTGCATAGTTTGGGGGCTATCGCTAGCGATCCTATGGCTCGTCCTCGGCAACCCGAAGCTAGCGGTCCTACCCGCCATGCTTATATCGTTTGGGGACGGCATTACGGGGGTTGTTAGGAACAAGCTCTTCGGTAGGAGGACGAAGCACTGGATAGGGAACGTCGCGATGGCAACGCTATCCCTACCACTTGGATACGTGTACGCAGGTCCCGTAGGGATCCTAGCTAGCGGCCTAGCGTGCATAGCGGAGAGGTTCGAGTTCAACCCGATAGACGATAACGTGCTGATAGGGCTGGTATCGACCGCCGTTCTAGTGATCGCCCACTTCGCTGGGTTGATCTAGGCCCTAAACCCGATTTCAGCTTTTGAGAACCCTCGACTTTATCACCCATAGGGCTACAGCCATGACTAGGGCCGCGCCCGAGGATAGCACTAGGTTTTGGTATTGATGCATTAGGGCGGCGATGAAAATCTCTCGAACGGCTATCACGAACCCCGCCTCGCCTATGGCTAGGATGTAGGCTTCGGGCCTTCCGTGAGCGGCGGCTACGCACCTAATGATCTCGGCGAATATTATGAGCATGAACACGCTGTTGACTAGCATCGTTAGCTCGGCTGAGGTGTAGGAGTATATGTCGAAGCTTAGGAACTGCTGAATCAACATGAACACGGCTAGCCCAGCTAGAACGGTTGTGGAGGCTATTACTAGGAGCTCGAGTACCGTGACTATCCATTCGCTAACCCTAAAAATCCACTTGGATAGCCTTCTAAGCGCAGACAATGACCTACCCCTACACCCTCTTCACGGGGGGAGGATCGAACTTGTTCCTAATTAAGAACTTGGGGAGTAGGTCCCTAGCCTTCTCCCTCCTACGCTGGTGCTCCTCTAGGAACTTAGCTAGCCTCTCGCCTACGATCTTCTTGCACTCGCCGCATAGAATCGCTCCGGATCTACAGCTCTCGTAGAGCTTCTTGACCTCGGCATCGTTTGGCTCTAGGAGCATCTCGAACATCTTGAATACCGAGCACCTATCGGGGTTCCCACCGAGCTTCCTCTGGAGCTCGGCAGTCGGCTGCCCGCCCGTGAACGCCCTCATGAGCTTCCTCTTAGCTACCTCCGGCGGGTCCACCGTGTATATCGCGGTCTCGGGCTTAGAGGAAGACATCTTGCCCTCGGGCCCTAGCCCCGGTAGCAACTTGTTGTGTATTTGTGCGGGCTTTGGGTACCCAAGGCTTTGAGCAACGTCCCTAGCTATCCTCCAGTACGGATCCTGGTCGATGCCGGCGGGTATCAGCACCCGGGTCTCGACCCCTAGTAGCTCGGTTGGTAGGAAGCACATCGCTATCTGTAGCGATGGGTAGAACAGCATGCCTACGTTCGTCGACTCGCTGAACCCGAACACGGCTCGGTCCATGGAGAACGTTATCTTCTTAGCGACCCTAACGGCTATGGGGTAGAGGTACCTAATGTCCTCGACGTCTATCACGAAGTGGGTCTTATCGGGGTCGAAGCCGATGGCTATTACGTCCAGCGCGTTCTCGTAAGCCATCGAGTTCGTTTCCTCTAGCCTAGACCCCGGCTCGTGGAGGAACTTCTCGTCGTCCGTAAACTGGAAGAATAGGTGGAGCCCGAGCCTCTCCTGCAACCACTTAGTGAATACCCATGGGAGTACGTGGCCTAGGTGCGTATAGCTCGAGGGGCCCCTACCGGTGTAGAGCGCTACGCTCTTCCCCTCGAGGTACTCCCTTAGGAACGCGTCGAAGTCCCTATGGGAGTAGAACACCCTCCTCCTAACCATGAAGTGCACTTCGCCAGCGGCTTTCTCGAGGAGCTCCTCCTCCTCTTCGGTAAGGGGCTTCGTACCGAATACCCTTATCAACTTGTCGTAGTCTACGAACGCCTCCGCTTCCCAGGGAGTTACCCTAACCTCGTTCGCCACAAAAGCCCATCCCCTAGCAACCCCTTGGGGCACTGGCTATAAACCTTGCGCTTCGATTAGGGGTCAGGTTGCCCAAGCCTCTTCATCTACTCCGCCGGTCGAGCTCTCATCACCGGGTGTGGCTAGGCATACCCGTTCTTAAATCGTATCATCTACGCGAGTAATCGCCTCGGTGGAACCATGTCCTTCGCTGAGGAGGGGTTCGAGTCCATAGCCATACTGGATATGGATGGCGAGGTGCTGGACTACGTCGGTAAGGCGCCCGAAGCCCCGTTGATAAAGGAGGTTGCTACTATAGCGTTCCTAGCCTCTAAAGCCCTCGGCATGGAGATTAAGAGGATCGAGCTCGATGCGGAGTGCGGAAAGCTCGTAGTGCTCATAGACCCTCCGCTGATTAGGGTTGCGCTCGTTAGGGATAGGAGGTAGGGGCTACCTAGCTAGGCTAAGCCCTACGCTAACTATTTTCGCCGCCCTATACACCCTCTCTATAATCGTCTCGACGACGTGCCTATCGACTAGCTTGAGCATTACGTGCTCTAGGGCTGCCGGCATCGTTGGTCGAAGGTCTACCTCTAGCCCGAGGAACCTCATCCTCATGTAGCCAGGGCCAACGCTCTTAACGAAGCTTATCTCGTAGGGGTGGAGGCTATCCCTAGGCCTAGACCCGGGGGAGTAGCTCCATAGCCTAACCTCTATGAAGCTACTCGACTTCCTCAAGCTGAGGGTTAGGAAATCGCTATCCTCTCCACTCTCCATCTGCTCCATAGCCTTGGTTACGAGGGTCCTTAGGTTACTCGGTAAGTTGACGATTATCTCCCTCCACCTATCCTTCCCCGCAATCGCGTCGGCTATCGAGGCCGCTAAGACGCTGAGAACCTCGTCCCCGCACTTATCGAGGTCTATAGCGGGTACGCGATCCCCCATCAACAGCGCTCGAAATAGATCCCCTCCCTCTTGCCTCCCCTGCGAGATTATGACGAGGTTCTCGTGGACGTATATCACCGAGCTAGGCTCGATGGAGGCCCTTAGGTAGAGGTCCTTTCCGTGGGGTACGGATAGGGGGACCAAGGCCTTGGGTATGACTGCGCAGAACCTGCCTACGAAGCTCCTAGACGTTTGGTGGATAGTCGATACCCTTAGCTGGGCTAGTAGCGGCGATAGCCTATCGAGCATGTAGATCGCGTCCTTGAACCCCCTAGGAATCCTCATAGCCTTTGCCCAGCCCTACCTATACGTACCCCTACCCTAGGTATAAGTCTCTTGGGTTGGGTGAGGTAGTTGAGAAACCTCAACTCCATCCCTAGGGAGCCCGGGGTCTACGCCCTCGTTCTAGAGCTAAGCAAGTGGTTTAGGTCTAGGGTCGGGTCCCTAGGGGTCGTTGTGTTGAGCCCCGGTACCTACGTCTACGTAGGGATAGCTAGGGGCCCCGGCGGTCTGTACGCTAGGGTTAGGAGGCACGTCGCGAAGGAGAAGAGGGTTAGGTGGCACATAGACTACCTAACTACGTTCGATGGTGCTAGGGCTAGGGCCGTAGTCTACGCGGTTACTACGAGGGACGTGGAGAGCGATTACGCTAGAGCGCTGTGGAGCTTAGGGCTCGAGCCCGCGGTTAAGGGGTTTGGGTGTAGCGATAAGCCTAGCCATACCCACCTATACTCGTGCCGCCTAGGGCTTGGGGAGTGCATAGAGATCTGTAGGCGGGGGCTAGAGCTACTCGGTCTCGAGCCCTCGGTAATCACTCTATGACCTCCCTACCGCTTACGGCGGGGGTTAGGGCTCTAAGCAGGTTCTTAACCATCTTCCTACTCATCTTGCTCAGCCTATGCACGGACTCGAGGGGTATGGGGTACCCGAGGGGGCTCCACCTAGCTAAGCACCTAACGATCTCCCTAGCCCTAGCCTCATCGACTTCGCCTAGCATCGATACCTGGAACGCTGGTACCCCATCCCTAATCCTCACGTAGAGGATCGTGACGACGTCTAGGCCCCTAGACCTAAGGATCTCGAGGTCGTACTCGTCTAGGCCTAGGAGCTTAGCGACCCTCCCCTCGATCTTAACCCTAAACAGCTTGGACATGCCGGCGCGGTAGAGGGGCTCGACTTTCGCCAACCTGGCTATCTCGAGCATGGATAGGTCGGGGGCTACGAGTGGGCCGAGCTCGCTGAGCCCCTCGATGGCTAGGGATAGGCCCGAGCTCTTAGCGACGAAAACCGCCTTGCTAGCTAGCTGGGTTAGCCTACGGAGCTTAGCTCGGCATATAGTCGATACCTCTATGTTGGAGCCCCTAACCACCGAGCTCACGACTCGCTCGCTAAGCACCTTGCCGACCCGCGACATTAGGAAGGATAGGGCGGATCCATCCATCAACGCGTAGTCCGCGCCCCCGCTATCCTCCATAGCCTTAGACACTAGCTCGACCTCGAGCAGCTGGGCAATGGCGCTAACCACCCTCTTCGGCGATACCTTGAACCTACCCTGCTCAACGCTCGGCGAGTAGAGGATTATCCCCGCGTCGGCTCCCTTAACCGCCGTGCCGTTGGGGCCTAGCGCGAGGCCTTGAACCGCGTAGACAACGCATAGCCTCGTCTCGAACGCTGCGAAGCTCGAGTCCACGGCGGCTACGCAGCAATCGTATTCCCCAGCGGGTAGCTCCCTCCACTCGATCCCCTCGACGAACTGCTTCATCATTAGCGCCCCGCCGAGGGCGTTAACCATCCTATCGGCGTCGCGAAGCATCGTTACTAGCCTCAGCAAGCACTTCTCGAGCTCGGGGAACGTCGGCATGCAGCTACCCCGGGGCTAAGCTGCTCGTGCCCGCTTTGATAAGGTGGGTGGCGTAGCTCAACAACCCTGCGGGGGATTCCCGAAACTAGCTGCGTGCAGCCTTCTTGCGTTCGAGTAGCTGCTTAGCCGACTCGATTACCTGCCTAGCTATCTTCTCGCCGAATAGCGGTAGCCTAGCTATCGACGCTATCGATGCCCTCGCTAGCTGCTCGACGCTCCTAATCCCAGCGTTTATGAGTACCCTAGCCCTAGCCCTACCAACGCCCTTAACCTCGACGAGCTCGACCGCATCCTCCTTAACCCCGTGCTCAACCCTCTTCGCTAGGACCTCGAGCTTCCTCGCGTGCTTCTCGAGCCCAGCTACGCTGCATACCCTAGCTGCGGCGTGGGTTAGCCACGTAGCCGTATCCACGATGCTCGCTAAGTCCCCAACCCCAATGCCGTAGGTCTCCACGATGCTATCCTCCTCGACTTCGCTTATCCACGCGTATAGGATCCTAGCTATCTTGTAGGCCCTAACCCACGAACTCCACTCGATTAGGTTATCGAGCCCGACCTCGGTTGGGGGCGGGGGTATCTCGCCCTCGCTAGCGAGGGCCTCGGCTTCCTCCTCTAGCTGCCTATACCTAGTGACCCTAACCCTCTCGAAGTCGGGGGTCATCGCTATGAGGGTTAGGTAGTAGAGCTCGCCTAGATCCCTCTCACCCTCGAGGCTCAGGTACTTAGCGATGATGTGGGCCGTAGCCGGGTCTATGTAGAGCCTCGAAACGGCTTCGCCTAGTGGGCTCGGCTCTAGGTACCCATCCCTCCTAGAGATCATGTTCATGTGCTCGAGGCTCCTTATGGCGTCTAGGATCATTCGCTGGGCGAGTATTATCTTCGCTCCCGAGGCGCCGAAGGTCCTCGAGAAGAAGTTGACGATCTCGGTGTAGCTCCTAGCGTACCCCGACACTATCGTTGCCAGGATGTGTATCCTCAAAGCCCTTTCGCTCCAGAGCCTCGACTCGACGTTCTCGGGCTTCCCCTCTACGTACCTCCTAGCCGTGTAGGGATCCGCATCCACGATAACCGCCTCGCCGTAGGGATCCAGCCCCGGCCTACCCGCCCTACCAGCCATCTGCTTGTACTCGGCTATCGGTATCCTAACCCACTGCCCGTTCTCGAACCTCTTCGTGTAGATGAGGACCCTCCTAGCGGGGAGGTTTATCCCGGCGGCGAGCGTAGGGGTAGCGACTACCACCTTGATCAACCTGCTCCTAAACCCCTTCTCGACTACCCTCCTAGCCCCTAGCGATAGCCCGGCGTGGTGGAAGGCAACGCCCTTCTCTATCAACGGCTTCAAGCTCTCGAACTCTATCCTCGAGCTCGTAGAGCTCCGGAGCTCCGCAACGAGCTTCTCGAGCTCCCTACGCTCGGCGGGCTCTAGGAACCTATCGACGAGGGGAGCGATCCTCTCAGCCATGCCCTCCGCGTGCTTCCTAGCCTGCCTAAAGATCAGTAGCTGGTAGTCCTCGTTCATGGCCTTCGCGACGCTGTGGGTAACGACGTCGCTCTCAACCTCCTCGACCCTACCATCGCTAAACACGATCTCCCTCCTAACCCTATCGAAGTAGCCCTCCACCAACCTCACGGGCCTCCAATCGCACTTCACTAGCTCGGCCCCTAGCCACCTAGCCAAGGCCTCGGGGTTGCCTATGGTCGCCGAGAGCCCAACGACTTGCTTACCTAGGTAGAGGGCTCGAGTAGCTATCAACTCCACTATAGGCCCCCTCTCACCATCGTTAATGTTGTGCATCTCGTCTATGACGAAGACCCCGACCCTCCTAAGCCACGAAGGCTTGTTGCGGAGAATCGAGTCGAGCCTCTCGTAGGTAGCGACGATTATGTCGTACCTACCCAGCTCCTCCCCCGGCTCCTCGTAATCCCCCGTGGATATGCCTACCCTAACCCCGTACCTCTCCCAAAACCTAAACTCCTCGAACTTCTCGTTGGCTAGCGCCTTGAGCGGAGTCGCGTATATCCCCATGCCGCCCCTAAGCACGGCGCCGATCATCGCGATCTCGGCTATCAGGGTCTTGCCGCTAGCCGTCGGCGTGGCGACCAGTATGTTCCTACCCTTCAGCAAGCCCCTCCTAATGGCCTCGGCTTGGGGAGGCGTGAGCTTCTCGATACCCCTCTCTCGAAGGCCCTTCTCTATCAGCGGTGGCAGCCCGAACTTCTCGATGGGCTCTATCAACTCGAACCCTCCTAGGGTAGGCTAGTGGGTGATAGGCGATATAGGGTGTGACCCGGGGAAAAGTTTTGGTTATATCGATACCACGAAGCTCTCGGGATCCACCCTACCAACGGCTTCCACGGGGATTACGGCGCAAGCAGCGGCGATATTCCCGTAGTACCCCTTCATCGAGAAGAGTGTTAGCACCTTACCACCGTGGTTAAGCTTGTACCCGGCTACGCAAGGCTCGTGCCCCCTAACGATGAGCTGTATCCCGAGGCTCTCGAGGGTAGCCTTAGTAACGAGCGTTCCCCAAAGCTTTCCAGCGCCTCGGTAGCTAGGGACCCACTCGATATCCTCGTCCACTGGGTCGCTCCACAGGATCTCCTCGATAGCCACCCTATCGCTATAGAGATCCCTTAGAGCGTCCTCACCGCGCTTACCGCTCAAAACCCGGGTTATCGGGGGCCCTCCGTGAACCGCTAGGAGCTTACTCGGTACGTATAGGGCTAGGGGGAGGGACTCGAAGAGCCTTAGCGAAACGCCGTATAGCTCCCTAGCCACCGCTTCGCCAAACCTATCCTCTAGCTCGTAGGGGTAGTCGTGGGGGTAGACTGGGAGCCACGGGCTAACCTCGTGGTTACCCCTCAAAACAACCGCCTTCTCCCCCAACCACGTCTTGAGGAGGGCTACCGCAGCCAAAGCCTCTACCTGCCTAGGGCCCCTATCGACGTAGTCCCCGAGCAGAACGAGCCTATACCCGCTACCTAGGAGCTCACCAACCTTAGCCCGCTCGAGCAACTCGATGAACGTAGTTATGTCCCCGTGGATATCCCCGAAGAACACGAAGCCCCTAACCTCGCTCGGATCGACCTTAACAACCCCCTTATCCCCTCGAAGCCTAGCCTCGAAATCCAGCTTATCTATAGCGCTCTCCAAAACCCTCCTAAACTCGTAGGCGTCCCCAGCAATGGCGCTAGCCTCCTCTAGAAGCTTACGTGGATCCAGCATTCGAACCTACCTAGCGTAGTGATGCAGAGATTAGCTGAAAAACGCTTTTGATAAGCACCTACCGTTCCAGATGGGAAAATCCTTCGCGTAGCGCTGCATAACCACGGTGTAAATGCGCGGTTGAGTCCCGCGCTAATGCGGCTCGTACTTCGCAGCGGTAGTAGCTACGCGGAAGCGCCTATGCCTAGCTCAACGTGTAGGCGCTTCGCTAAGCTGGCCGGGGCCTGTGGTAGAGTTGCTTAATGTCTATCCTAGTCCTGTATCCACATACCTTGCATATAGCGAAGCGCCCGTGGATCTCCATGGGGTTGAAGCACTTTGGGCAAACGATGTAGAGAGCCCTTGGATGCAAGCTATCCCAGAG
>CAZRDH010000053.1:0-14435 GCA_964598805.1 uncultured Desulfurococcaceae archaeon
GGGATCTTCCCGAGCAACGAGGAGTTCGTGGAGATGGTGAAGAGGATTAGGGATCTAGGTCCCCGAGTCGTAGTCACGATGCATAGCGTTGCGCACTCCCTCTACAGACCCGAGTGGATAGAGTTCCACCGAGAGCTATCGAGAGCTGCCGACATGATCATAGTCCACAGCCCCCTACAACACTCCGAGCTAGTATTCCAAGGGGCTGACCCCTCTAGGATTAGGGTCGTTCCCCACGGAACCACGATAAACCCGTTCGTAGACGTAGTTAGGAAGGGTACGGCGCTTAGGAAGCTAGGCATAGAGCTAGACGACGAGTCGATTCCAGTGATAACGACCCCGGGCTTCGTGCGAGTGGATAAGGGCCTAGATACCCTACTAAAGAGCTTCGAAATCGTTAGGAAGAACTACGATGCGAAGCTCGTGCTCGTAGGGCACCCTCAGGATGGTCTCGAGCCCATAGCTAGGATTAGGAAGTTCCTAGAGTCCCGAGCGTGGCTCGCTAAGGACGTGATGTTCGTGCAGACGTACCTACCTAGGGAAGCCCTACTACTCCTGCTAGCGGCTGTGGACGTGGTCGTGCTATCCTATAGGGATTCGGGGCTCTACAGCGTTAGCGGAGCGCTACACCTAGCTATAGGCAGTAGGAAGCCCGTAGTATGCACGCAGGCTCCGAGGCTCTTCGAGTGCTTCACCATAGCCCCAGAGCTATCAGTACCTACACCCGACCCGATTAAGATAGCTAGGAAGCTGAGCATGGTTCTCGAGGGCGACGAGGTGGTGAAGGAGTGCGTAGAGAGGCTGTGGAGGTACGCCCTGTTCACGAGGTGGGAGAGGGTAGCGGCTAGGCACGTAGAGCTCTATTCCGAAGCCCTAGAGCTCTAACTCGCGAGCGCCTCGATAGCCTCCACATCAACGCTCCTCTCGAGCACCTTAAGCCCCTCGCAAACCTCCTTTAGGAGCAGGTCCCTCCAACCACCGTCCCCGAACCTCGTGGGCAAGCCCCTCTCCTTCCTAACGATGTTGAGCACCCACGCCCTAAACCCCGGGTTGCTAAGCACGTCGTGTAGGTGTGTCGCTACCACCTTCCCCTTAACGACTCCGTCGGGCTCGGATTGAGCTAATCGATTCCTCTCGACGATTAGCGTAGCGGGCTTCTCCCAACCCCAATCGATTACCCTACCCCTCCGAATTTCGTAGCCGCGTAGAGCTCCAATGCCCTCGAGCTCGGGGGCGAGGGGCTCGGCAAGGCTGTGGCTAACGATCTTCTCGATGCCGTAGGTAATCGAGTAGCTAACTACGTTAAGCCCCTCGAAATGTGTTGGGACGCCCGCTTCGTAGCCATAGGGATCGGAAAGCCTTCTACCCAGTACCTGAGCCCCACAGCATATTCCGAGGATAAGGGATTCGCCTACGAGCCTAGCCAAGGCCCTATCCATGCCGCTACGCTTAAGCCACTCTAAAGCCATCGAGCTAGACCTACAGCCTGGGAGCAAAACCACGTCGGGTTCGCCAAGCTCTTGCGGATGCCTAACGATCCTAACCCTAACGTCTGGCTCGAGCCTAAGGGGCTCGACATCGCCGAAGTTGGATACGGTGGGGTAGGCGATTAGCGCGACGTCTATAGGGCCATCGCCGAAAGGGCGTAGCTCCATCGAGTCCTCAGGCCATAGACGCACTCCCATCTTCGGGACTACGCCTAGCACGGGAATCCCGATGCGCTTCTCTAACCACTCTATCGCCGGCTCGAGAACGAGTGGATCACCAACGAACTTGTTTATGATAACCCCCTTAATCCGCTCCCTAAACTTCTTAGGTAGAATCGATAGCACCCCCACTATCGAGGCGAACGCTCCGCCCCTCTCGATGTCGGCGACGAGTACGGCGTTTAGATCCCTCTCGACGGCTATCCTAAGGTTCGCTATGTCCCGATCAAGGAAGTTAGGCTCAGCGCAACACCCAGCCCCCTCCACGACGATGAGGTCGTAGGCACTCGATAGGTAATCAAACGACTCTAGAACGCGGCTCCAGGCGTAGTCGAGAACATCGCTCCAATACCTAGAGAAACTCGTTATCGCATAGGGCTTGCCGCGGATAATCACCTCGCATAAGCCGCCCAGCGGCTTGAGGAGGACGGGGTTCATCGCCGTAAGGGGGTTGGTGCCAGCAGCGTAAGCCTGCATGGCTTGAGCTAAGGCTATCTCGCCACCATCAAGCGCTGGGTAGCTATTGAGAGACATGTTCTGGGGCTTGAACGGAGCAACCCTATACCCCTTCTTAGCGAAGTATGCGCAGAGCAACGTTGCGATAAACGTCTTTCCGCAGCTACTAGACGTACCGACGATTACGATGCCCCTACTCACAATCCTCACCTCGAGCGCACTCCTAGAGGTTCGCGCTTTACGCATTCCTACCATCGCCTTTGTAAAAACCGAAACCTGTATCTATCCACTCTTCACAATGCAAGGATCTTCGAGATTCTTAAATACGCACTTTTTAACCACTTAAAAAGCCCTCTCGATATTCAACGACACTTTCGGTTACAGGTATTGTCTGGGCTGTAGCTATTGTTGCTACCGGGTTGTATAGGTATAGAGAGGTAAATAAGCTATGTAGATATAAAGGCCATTTTTAGCTAAAAACATTTTACATGTGTTGTATACACCTAGCTTCGAGAAAAGTTTATATCTGTAGAAAATGCATAGTCATAAACCGAAGGCTTGGAGGGGTGGTTCTATGCCTGAAGCGCGGAGTTGGGTAATTGCTGTAGCGATAATCGTGGGAATAATCGTTGGCATAGGGGTTGGCTACGCGATAGCCCCTAAGGGAGCTCCAGGAGCTACGAAGACGGTTACCACGACTGTGACCACCACCGTCACTACAACGGTTTCGACTGGCGGCACGGTGACGAAGACCGTTACCGTAACAGCCCCTGGCGCGGCGACTACCGTAACCATGACTAAGACCGTTAGCGTTCCTGGGCCATCCTCAGCTATAGGGAGCTACATAGGGTTGGGCGTGCTCGAGCCGTACCCATCTAGTGAGTTGATAACGATTAAGGTCGATAACGTAACCTTCGTGTTCCCGAAGTTCGTAGCCGACGAGATCGTGAAGGCTGTGGTTGAGGACGCTAAGGGAGCTAAGCAGATAAGCTTCGTGGTGTGGGCTTCGGGAAGCCCGGTTGACACTACTAGGGTTACCAACGTTGAGCTAGCGGCTAAGGTGCTAACGGCTTTGCTACACAAGTACGGAGTGGACATAACGATCACCGTGGATACTCAGCGTAGCCAGTTCTTCAGAGGCAACTACTGGTCTAAGCTAGAGCAAGCGTTTGCCGCTGGGCAAGCTCCCGACATATTCGCGATGAAGGACTTAGCTAAGGTCGCTGAAGCCGGGTACGCGATACCCCTCGATAAGTACATCGAGAAGTTCTGGCCTCTAGTAGCCGATACCTACAGGGTCCTGTGGAGGGCCGTAACCTACAAGGGTCATGTATGGGCGCTACCCGAGGATACCGAGGCTAGGCCGCTGTACTTCAGGAAGGACGTGCTTAGGGAGCTTGGGTGGAGCGAGCAGAAGATCAACGAGTTGCCTAAGCTCATTGAGGAGGGTAAGGTAACGTTGCTAGACCTAGTCAAGGTCGCTCAGGAGGCTATGAAGAAGGGCTTGGTTAAGTGGGGCTTCTATCACAGGCCGAACTTCGGCGGCACTCCATTCATAATACTGTACTACCAGTTCGGAGGGATCCTACAGGATCCGCAAACTGGTAAGCTAGTGCTGGTAAAGCACGCTATGCTCAAGACGCTGCAGTTCCTATACAACATGACCCAGGTATGGAAGGTGCTGCCAACCACGATGATAGGCACTCCGTGGAGGCAGATACACGTCGACTTCGTGAACGGTAGGGTGCTATTCTGGTTCGGAGGCACTTGGCACTGGGCTGAGTGGCAGAGGGTTCCCTACCACGAGAAGCTCGGTAAGGTGCCCGAGTCCTGGGAGTGGAAGAACATAGGCTTCGCTCTAGTGCCCGCGCCGCTATCCGGGCTAAAGCCGTTGACGCTATCAAGCCCCTACCTATACTACGTATCGTCTCAGTGTAAGCACCCGGAGATAGCCTTCCTACTAATAGCGTTAGCAACTTCGGCGCCTCTAGACGCTAAGCACGCTGTTGAGAGCGGGCACCTGCCAGTAAGGATAACGACTCAGTTCGACCCGTACTACCAGCAAGCTAAGTTCCTAAAGGACGTGACCTACATGCTGCAGTACACGTCGTTCGAGCCAATACACCCGAAGTGGGACGTCTACAAGGCTATCTGGATCAAGGCCGTAGCGGCCGTTGAGCGCGGCGAGAAGACGCCTCAGCAAGCGCTTAACGACATGGTTAACGAGTTAAAGGCGGAGCTCGGAGATCAAATAGAGATAAAGCCCTAAACCCGTTTTTAAAACGGGTTTTTACCCCTGGCTTCGCCGGGGTGCTTTCCATGCTCTTCCCCAAGCCCTCGACCAAGAGGGTCGCGCCCTGGCTCTACCTAGCGCCGCTACTCGCTATGGTAGCGCTATTCTGGTTAACGCCCATAGGGCTAACGGTGTACCTATCGGTTACGAACATAACGTACAAGAACCTTGTTTACTTCATTCGCGGGGAGATGGAGCACATAGTCTACACCTTGAAGAACCTCCAGAACGTGTTCCTCGGTAAGGATCCGTTCATAGTCGGCGTCGCGGAGATAACCGCGCTATACGTAGGATCCGTGCTCGCGATAAACGCCTTCTACTCCCTAATCCTGTCGATAGCCATAGCGTTCTTCGTTAAGAACGAAGCCCTCTCGACGTTCCTCAGAGTAACGTGGCTCCTACCGAGGATCACCCCCTCCGTAGTCTACGGCTTGATGTGGTTGTGGCTCATAGCCCCGAACACGGGGCCCCTCTACAACATCCTCGCTGCCATAGGGCTTCACCCAGCTAGCTGGCTCCTAGACAAGCCCTACTCCCAGCTGCTGATGATCATGATCAACGGGTACGTGGGCGTGAGCTTCGGCATGATCATATACACCGCCGCGATAAAGTCGATACCCACGGACTTGATAAACGCGGCTAGGGTCGATGGGGCTTCGGATTTCTACATAGCTAGGAAGATAATCTTCCCGCTGCTCAAGTGGCCAATGCTCTTCGTAATATCGTGGCAGACCCTAAGCCTCATCGCCTCCTACGAGTACATACTGATCGTGTGGGGAGGCGGCGCTCCGGGTACGGAGAGCGTGGGCACGGCCTGGGCTGCGGGGGTAATGGTGTTCCCGCTCTACGCTTGGTTCCAAGCCTTCGCGCTAGGCAACTACGCTTACGGAGCCGCGATTTCGCTACCCATAGTGCTCCTAGGCATAGGCTTGATACTCCTGTACTTCAAGGTATTCGGCTTTAGCAGGTTGATGCAGCCGGCTCGCATAGAGGTGTAGCCCATGGCTAGGAGGAGCTACTCGGAGATCCGGAAGAGGGTTTGGCTCGAGAGGCTAGCCAAGGCAGCGATAGTGATCGTGGTAGCAGTGATACCCGCGATACCCATATGGCTCATGTACGCTGGGCTCGTAGCGCAAGCCTTTAGCTCCCGCGTAACGCTAGGCATCGTGCCGATGGGCTTCACGATTAGGAACTGGAGGTTTCTATGGAGCGAGATAACGATGGGGTTAACCAAGTACCCTAGCATATGGCCTATGTTCATGAACTCCCTGTACCTAGCCCTAGGAACAGCGCTAATAGTATCGCTGATATCCGGGATGGCGGGCTACGCCCTATCTAGAATGGAGTTCCCGGGTAGGAACCAGATGATGCAGTTCATACTAGCGCTCCACGCGTTTCCCAGCGTGGTTTTGCTCATAGCGCTATTCGTGTTGCTAAACAAGTTGGGGCTCTACGGCAAGGGATTCGTAACCCTAACCGGGGTCATGATCATCGAGGCCGCGCTGCAGATACCCATGGGCGCTTGGATCATGAAGGGGTTCTTCGACTCGATTCCGTGGGACGTTGAGTGGGCGGCTCTAGTCGATGGCTGTAGCAGGTTCACTGCGTGGAGAAAGGTTATCCTACCCCTAGTCCTACCGGGGTTCGCTGCGGTAGCGCTCTTCGCCTTCCTAGCGGGGTGGGCCGAGTTCATACTCGTCTTCACGTTCATAAACAACCAGAGGTGGTACCCCATCTCGGTCTACATCTACAACCTGATAGGCGAGTTCAAGTACCTAGACTGGGGGTTGCTAGCAGCGGCGAGCCTATTCTACGCGATACCCACGATAGTGTTCTTCGCCCTCTCCCAGAAGCTATTGCTTAGGATATACGTGGGTGGGCTCAAGGGGGTGAGGTAGCATGGTTAGGGTTAAGCTCGACCACGTCTCGAAGTACTTCGGTAGGGTTAGGGCTGTAGACGACGTAAGCCTGGAGGTTATGGATGGAGAGTTCGTTACGCTCCTAGGGCCCTCGGGCTGCGGCAAGACGACGACGCTGCTAATGATAGCGGGGATATACAAGCCCACGAAGGGGAGGATATACTTCGACGACGAGGACGTTACGGACATCCCGCCTAAGGATAGGAACGTGGGCATGGTGTTCCAGAGCTACGCGCTGTACCCCCACATGACGGTGTACGAAAACATAGCGTTCCCACTACGGATAAAGAAGCTCCCGAAGAACGAGATCGATAGGAGGGTTCGGGAGGTCGCTAAGCTACTTAGAATAGACCATTTGCTGGATAGGAAGCCCGGTCAGCTCTCTGGTGGTCAGCAGCAGAGGGTTGCTCTAGCAAGGGCCTTGGTTAAGGAGCCCGACGTGCTACTCCTAGACGAACCCCTAAGCAACCTAGACGCGTTGCTCAGGGTCTACATGAGGGCGGAGCTCAAGAGGCTGCAGAAGGAGTTGAAGATAACCACGATCTACGTAACCCACGACCAGGTAGAGGCCATGTCCATGTCCGACAGGATCGTGGTTATGAACGAGGGCAAGGTTCAGCAGATAGGCACGCCCGAAGAGGTTTACAGGAAGCCTAGCAACGTATTCGTCGCTAGCTTCATAGGGACCCCGCCCATGAACCTCATTAAGTGTACCTACGACGAGAAGTCCAACGCGTTGAAGTGCCCCAACTTCACCTACGCCCTACCCGAAGGGTGGAGGGAGCCCCTAAGCTCTAGGACTAGCGACGAGCTAATTCTAGGGATTAGGCCCGAGGACATATCGATAGAGCTAGGGGGCTCGCCCCACGCCCTAGCTAGGGTTCTCGTAGTCGAGCCCCTAGGCAAGGACGTGGTCATCACCCTGGCCCTAGACGAGGAAACGAGCGTAAAGGTCGTGGCTAGGGCTGGAACGCAGGTTCCGGCAGGGGGCGTGGTCGGGCTTAGAATGCCGCTAGAGAAGGTGCATATCTTCGACGGTAAGAGCGGTAAGGCCCTAATCTAGCGCAGGAAAAGCTAGCTTCAACGCGAAGACGCCAGCTTGCGAGCCTTATCGAGAACGACCTCGCTCAGTACGGCTAGGGGTAGGTTGCCTTCCTCTAGTAGCAGCCTATGGAATAGCTTATCGCTGTATAGAGGTCCTAGCACCTCCCTAACCCTCTTCTTCAGCTCGAGGATCCTAGCCTTGCCGTAGCAATAGCTTAGCGTAGCTCCCTGAACCATGGTGTACCTAAGCACTTCCGCTCTAGCTCCATCCCTAGGTAGGTACGCATCGCGCGATAGCTTCTCTACCGCCTTATCGAAGTCTATAGAGCCCGTACTCAACTCTATATCTAGGTACACCCTAACGGCTCTCCACAGAGCGTCGTGATACACCTTTAGCTTGTACAGCGGGTCCCGCTCGATCCCTAGCTCGAGCATTAGCTCCTCGCAGTAATGCGCCCAGCCCTCTACGAAGTCCGCTGGCTCGATAATGTACTTCCTCACTATGGATGGGGATAGCCTTAGGTAGGAGAGCTGGACGTGGTGCCCTGGATAAGCTTCGTGAACGACGGTGTTGATGATGCTGTAGATGTCGTGGTGCTTGAGCATCTCCTTGCTCCACGGCTTGGTCACTAAGAACGTTCCTCGCGAGCTAACGCCGAATACCTCGGGAGGTATGTAGGCTGCAAACGGTATTACGTGCTTAATGAACTCGGGGGTCTCCACAACCTCTACTCGCTCCATCGGCGGAAGCTCGACAACCCCAGCCTCGATTACGAACCTACGCACTCTCTCCACGGTCTCCCTATAGACCTTCAGCACCTCCTCCGGATCCCTAGGAACCCTCTTCCTCAAGGCGCTTAGGGCTTCTTCAACGCTAGGGAACCCCACTTCCCTAGCCGCTTCCGCCATGAGCTTCCTGTACCTCTCCGCCTCCCTATACCCAAGCTCCCTAAGCTCATCAACCCCCATCTCTATGAACGTCGAGTAGAGGAACCTCTCTAGGAGCTCCCTACCCATGGGCTTGTACCCGGGCCTAGCCCTCTCCCTCAAATCCCCTAGCTTCTCCACGAGCTTGCGCACCTCCTCCGAAACCCTATCGCACTCCTCGACGAGCTCCTCATCCCCAAGCTCCTTACCGAGCCCCTTAACCGAGTTCAAGAGGTTCGGAAGCCCGAGGCCAACACCCTTAGCGTACTCTATCCAGAGCTCGTAAGGCTCGTCAACGGCGTCGATGGAGTCCCGAATGAGCTTGGGGATCCCCGAAACCCTGCGCTTAAGCGCGGTAAGCAAGTGGCTCTCCGGGAGGTCCCTACGCGCTATGAGCAAGACGAATACGGCCGATGCGGCAACCTCGAACCCCTGAGGCACCATTCTCCATAGGGGCCAATCCCTAAGCCTTATCAACGCGCTCATTATCGTCCTCCTAAGGGGCTCGTAATCGACTTTCTCCAACCGCTTAGCCTCGAGGCATCGATAGCCTCGAGCTTCCTTAGGAACCCCTCTAGAACCCCTATGGCCCTCTCCATACCCTCCCTACTGAGGTCGGGCAACTCGTGATCGAATTGGTGGAGACCCTTGCTCGTAGCAGTAACGGGGTCGAGCCGCGGTAGAACCCTTAGGAGCTCCTCGACTATGGAATCGAACGCTTCGTCTTCGCGCGTAACCATGGTTCTCGAAAGCTAAAAACAGTTTTGGAAGCACTTAAGCGGCTAAGAGCTTTCGCTATCCCTCTCTAGAGATTAGCTTAGTGAGCACGAACTCGGGTTGCGGCGGTATTAACGGCATTTGTAGGATTGGTGGGTAGTACCCGAACTTGGTCTTCCTAAGCCTCTCGACGGCCTTAGCCAAGTCGCTCGGCTTGAACGCCATCCAGAGCTCGTCGTCTTGGGCTTCGGCAAGGGCTCTAGCCCCTCCGCACGGGATGGTGAGCCACGGCGAGGACTTGGTCATGGCCGCGGTAACGGCTTCGCAAGCGGCGTGCCCGTTGAAGTCGCTCCACGGCTTGACGCCGGTGTGGTCGAAGAACGATACTAGGAGTATGTATGCCTGCGCGGAGTTGACGAAGAGCATTATGGAGTCGGGCTCGAGGTTCTTGAGCGAGAAGAACCTTAGCGGGGCTACGAGCGCTGCTCCGTAGCTACCTAGCGGTAAGGCATGGACTTTCTCGATGAGCTTCTTGAACACGTCGGGGGTGTAGGCATTGAGTTCGCACCACCTCTTCTCTAAATCCGGCGGTATGTCCTTGAACCCGAGGATCCTGGATCCGACGACGCAAGCATCGCAGTTATCGGGCGTCAAGCCGTAGGGCCTTCCGTAGAGCGCTGCGGCCTTTAGGTACTGGCAGAACGCTAAGTTCTTTCCGAAGGGCTTTACCCCCAGCTTCTCGAGGTCCTCGACGCCCTTAAGCATCTTGATGCCTATGGGCTCCAGCTTGAGCTTGAGCACCGATGTTAGGAAGTGGGATACCTCGCCTAAGTCCATCGAAACCCTCTACGGCTAGTAGCTTTAGGAGTAGATAAGGCTCTCCGGGCGTCGCGGTAGTAAGCTACGGGAAGTGCATACACTTCGAGTGGCCACTGCAAACCGAGTCTAAGTGCTTCTTAGCCGCGACCCGCCCTCTCTAAAGCCTCGAACTTTATCGATTCCCGCTTGCAAACACCGTAAACGCGTACTACGCCGGGCTTCGCGGTTAGGAGCAGGAAGTGGTTCGAGTCCATCCTAACGCTCTGGAACTTAGATAGCCTCCCGAAGAGCCTCCGAGGCTTCGCCTCGCCCTTAGCCACGGCGTCGGCTAGCTCCATAGCTCTAGCCCTCGCGTCCCCCCGAGCCGTCTTATCGAAGACCCTCTCGAACTGGATCATCACGAGCGCCCACCCCGAAGAACCTCCCTAGCCACTACCTCGTTATCGGGGTCTAGGAGTAGCGCTGCGGTATCGAGTAGCGAATCTATCTCCTCGTCAACGCTCCCTAGATCCTCCCCTAGGAGCTTAAGCGCCTTCTCGAAAGCCTTGGAGCCCCGGCCCCACGCTTCGGCCGCTATCGCTATCCCGGCGCTAGCTAGGGAAACCCTCTTCTCTAGCTCCGCAGCCTCGTCGCGAAGAGAGGTCGCTATCCTAGCCTCGAGATTCCACAGACCTAGCCTCGGGATTAAGCTTAGGAGCAGGAGGTCGTAGTCTAAGAGCGAGAGCAAGCACTTGGTCACGAGCTCCCCAACCTCCTTAACCCTAGGGGCTAGCGCGTACCCAGCCTCCCTACAAGCGTCTCTAGCGCTAGAAAACGATTCTACGCCCCTTAAACACCGGGCTACCAGGCTGAGGGTGTAGCCATGCCTATACGTCTCGAGGGCTCTACCAAGGGATTCCAGTATCGAGAGCCTCTTCCTACGGGTATCGGACTCTACGTACCTATCGAAAGCCCTTGGAGCGACGTAGCTAAGGAACTCGGCTCCCGACGCCATGACGGACCTATCGACGAACTTTGCGCACCTATTGCAGACAGACCTAATCACGTTGCCGAAGCATCCCATAGCTAGGAGCGGTAAGGCTGCTAGCGCTATCAGTTCCTCCACCCGTAGCGGATTTGAGGAGGGGTTGGAAAGGTAAAAATGCGTTAGTGATGCTCTTCGCTTGGAGCCCGGAGTATGACCCTAGCGTCGACGACTAGGGCTCCGCGACCCTTCTCGTAGAGCATCACGGGGTTGAGGTCGATGTCCTGCACGTTCTCGAGGTTCAGCATGATGTCGGCGGTCTTGAGGATTATCCGCTTGATCGCGTCTATGTCCCTCGGCGGCATCCCCCTGTAGCCCTCTAGAATCCTGTAGCTCCTAATCTCGTGGATCATGCTCTCCGCATCCTCTTCTGTTAGGGGCGCAACCCTAAAGCTAACGTCTTTGAGTACCTCTACGAAGATTCCTCCTAGGCCGAACATTATCACTGGGCCGAAGGTAGCATCCCTAGTAGCCCCAACGATGACCTCTATGTACCCCGGATCAGCCATCTTCTGAACGAGGACTCCCTCGATTCGCGCGCTCGGGGCGTGCTTCCTAACGTTCTCCATTATCCTCCTATACGCTTCCCTAGCGTCGCTACTCGTCTTCACGCCCACTATAACGCCCCCGACGTCGCTCTTGTGGCTAATGTCGGGGCTAACCACCTTCAGCACGACGGGGTACCCGATCTTCTCGGCTATCTCAGCGGCCTCGTCCTCGCTCCTGGCGAAGCCGTAGGGGGCTACGGGTATGCCGAAGGCCTCGAGTAGCTGCATGGATTCGTGCTCGAGAAGCTTCTTCCTACCTTCCGAAAGGGCTTTGGCTACGATTTCGCGCGGATCCATTTCTGGCACCCGTAGTCTCGGTGCGATCCAAGTATTAAGCTTGGTGCTTCTCACGTTCACAACTAGGGTCGAGCGATTATGGCGTTGCTAACGGTAGTAGCGCTATCGCTCGTCGTAGCCGGGCTGCTGTGGGGCTCGACCTACAGCGTCTCTATATACCTAGCCGCTCGTAGGGCTAGAGCTGGGCAGAGCGATTGGCTTGGGGAGCCCCGCGACATATCGATAATCGTTCCGGCTAGGGGAGAGCCCATCGATATGCTGGCCGAGACCCTCCTCACGGCCTCTGGCGCGTGTCGAGGCGTTGGCGAGGTGATCGCGGTTCTAGACGATCCCCTCGAGCGCGTGTCTAGCCTCGTAGCGAGGTTAGGGGAGCTGCCTAGGAACCTCGTGGTGGTAGCTAGGCTAGGGGGCGCGGGCGGTAGGAACGGGGCTATGAACGACGGCGTTAGGTTCTCTAGGTGCGGGATCGTGATGGTGGTGGACGCGGACGTTAGGGTGGATAGAGGCTTAGTCGAGGAGGCTAGGAGGTGTAGAGAGGTATGCGTAGCTCCGTGGAGGAGCTACGCGGTTTACGATACCAGGGTTGAGCAGGCTACGAGGTTCGCTACGGACTTAGGTACGTGGCTATTCTACGTGCTTAAGGGTAGGACGAGCCTATTCATCTACCCGCTCGGAGCGGGTACGGCGATCGATAAGCGCCTCCTAGAGTCCCTAGGGCTGTGGAGGACGGACGTTATTCAGGACGATATTTGGCTCGGTACCCAGCTAGCGGCGAAGGGCGTTAAGCCTAGGGTGCTGAGCAAGTTCGTTAGGGTTACGACGCCCCCAACCCTCGAGGCGGCAGCGATTCAGCTGTCTCGGTGGAGCTACGGGGCTGTAGACGTGCTTAAGAGGTTCTGGAGGTACTTAACCCGCTCGCCGATGGGGTTCGTCGAGAAGCTCGAGGCTATCGCCTACGTAGCCCAGCCCCTCCAGAGCGTCGTAGCGTTAGCGGGTCTCGCTCTAGGCGTTGCCGCGTGCTTAGCGGAAGGCCCCGTAGCGCTGTTCACTCCGTGGTTCGCGATCGTAGTCGCCATCTTCGCGGGGGTCTCGGCTGCTTACGGCTACGTCGCTAAGAGGTTCGCCGAGAGCTGGGGGGAGGGGCTCTACGTGGAGAAGCTCCCGTTCCTCATGGGCAGGTACAGCGCGTTGATGGCGGTGGTATCCCCCGTGCTAGCCTTTAGCGCTCTCTCCGCCCTGCTAGGCGCTAAGGCTAGGTACCGCGTAACCCCTAAGGAGGTTGGGTCGCGGGAAGTGCCTAAGCTAGCGATAGCGAGCTCGATAGCGTGGGGAGCGTGCTTAGCCCTCGCCCTAGCCCGGGGCAACGCCCCCCTAGCGCTAACGTACCTAGCCATGGTGGCGGCGGGGATATACTGCTGCGCGAGGTTTAGAGGAGGGGGATGAGGTTTGAGCCCCGCGAAGCGGATTAGGTGACGACACCCCGACCCCTGACCCCGCTAAAAGCGCTGGGCACGGCTTCGATGAGCGTCGCGGAGAACCCCCTGGGTCAGCCGGGTCCAACTCCTCATCCCTAGCGCGGTTGGGTCACTGGCGGCCTCATCACCGAGCTCCACCGCTCTTCACGAGCTATAAGCTTGGATGCAGCGCGTAGAGGTGTTGAGGTGGCTATGCGGTGAGCGGCGAGGAGTGCTTGCCGAGCGAGCTAAGGGTTAGGATACCCACTTACGAAGAGGTTAGGAAGAGGGTTCTAGAGACCTTTCCCCAGAGCGTCGTGGTTCCAAGGGGGATTAGGAGGCAGGGGAGGGAGAGGGCGAGGGTGTTTAGGTACTTAGTGAAGTGCGAGAGGGTTTTCCAGGTTATCGCTAGCGAGGTAGGGAGGGTCGCTAGGCTCCCAAAGACCGAGGCTATGCACCCCTTCTACGCGGAGCTCGTGAGGGCGGCCCTAGGCGACGAGTACGACGCGCTTATCGAGAGGGCGCGTAGGTGCGTAAAGGTGGTTTCTAGGCTTTGGTCTAGCTACAGGTCGAGGATACTATCGTGCTACACGGGGGCTGAGGCTAAGGACGTGGCTAGGGAGTTCGTTGGGAGGGCTCTCTCAGCCGTGAAGAGGAGCCTTAGGGGGGTCGAGAGGGTTATCGAGGCGCTTCGAGAGCTAAGGAAGCTCCCATGCATAGACCCCTCGGCCCCCACGGTCATCGTCGCGGGAATGCCCCAGGTGGGGAAGTCCACTCTCGTAAGCGCCTTATCCAGCGCTAAGCCCGAGGTAGCTCCCTACCCATTCACTACGAAGACGATTATCGCGGGGCACATAGATCTTGGGTACGCTAGGGTGCAGATAATCGACACCCCCGGGATCCTCGATAGGCCCCTCGAGGAGATGAACCCCATCGAGCGAAAAGCCGTGGCAGCGCTTAAGACTCTCAACGCGGTAGTGCTCTTCTTAATGGATCCGTCGCCAGACTCCTACTACTCCTTCGATAGGCAGGTTAGGACCCTCGAGAGCGTATCCAGGTTCGTGGGTGGGGAGAGGATGCTCGTCGTGTTCAACAAGGTGGATAAGGTTTCGAGGGATAGAATCGATGAGTGTAGAAAGGTCGTTGAGGGGAAGGGGTTTAGGGTAGAGCTCGAGATTAGCGCGCTCTACGGCTACAACCTGGACAAGCTCCTAGACCTAATTAGGGGGAG
>CAZRDH010000054.1:0-9450 GCA_964598805.1 uncultured Desulfurococcaceae archaeon
TTTAAATGAATTAATTTTACCCCTAGCTTCTTGCAAATTCGGTAAACGTACGAAACGTTATTCTCGTGGGTATTTCCCGTAACCTCCACGTATACAGCCCTAACATCGTCGAATACGAGTGTTGCTAGGTGTAGCGTTACCAAGCTGTCGCGACCTCCACTAAACATTACGTGAATAGGTCCCTCGACGCACTTCTTGATTAGCTCTAGGAGCCCAAAGGTAATGCTAAGCGCTTTATCGTAACTATCCGTTGTAGGATTAGAAGCAGGGACGACGCTGTTAAGGACTTTAAGCAGCTGTAACACTTTTGCTCACCCCTCATGAAGTCCAGGACCTATTCACAGGTCAGTTTACAGGATAACGCTATGCTTATAAATATCCTTTACTACGGTTAATTGAATTGAATTGGGGTCTTCAACCTTTATAAACCCTAAGCAATACTATCGACTAAGCGCAAGGACCTTGCCTCTCGAACAGCGTTAACTGGGGATCTACTCTTATGAACAAGCGATAAGACCGTGCAATAGATTGAAGTAGGGAGCTCATTCAAGATCGCGCTCTAGCCATTGCGCTTCGGTACTGCTCTTCGCGCTCCTCACGAGGATTGCAGGGTTAAGGCTATGTTCTTGCGTTGTGTTGCTAGGTGTTGGGCGGCTGGAGCTTGACTTACAGCATCGTTGCTATTGATCCTCGGAGGAGGTTTGTTGGTGTTGCTACGGCTTCGGGTAGCGTTGCTGTTGGGTCTAGGGTTCCGTGGGCTAGGTATGGTGTTGGTGCTGTGGCTACGCAAGCCTATACGAACCCTGCTCTTGGGCCGCTGATTCTCGAGCTCTTGGAGTCGGGGCTCGGTGCTGAGGAGGCTTTGGAGAGGGCTTTGGTTAGTGATTCGGGTAGGGATTTTCGTCAGGTTGGGGTCGTGGCTTTCGATGGTTCGAAAGCTGTTTTCTGCGGTCGGTTAATCCCTAGGGAGTTCGGGTGTTTCGTGGGTAGGTTCTGCGTGTGTATCGCTAACCTGGTTAGGGATGGTGGGGTTGCGGAGGCTATGTGCAGGGTTTTCGATGAGGTTGTTGAGAGCGTTGAGTTTCACGAGGCTCTGCTAAGGGCTTTGGAGGAGGGGTCTAGGCTTGGTGGGGATGCTCGTGGGGATAGGAGTGCGGCTATTGTTGTCTGCGGGGCTACGGGGTACGGTAGGTACTTCGATAGGGTTATCGATGCTAGGGTTGATTACTCGCCCAACCCTGTTCAGGAGCTTAGGAAGGTCGTTGAGGCTTTGGTGTCTAGGGGCTAGCCCCTCTCCTAGGCAAGGGCTCGACGCCCCAAACCCTCTTAGCTAAATCCTCTAGCCTAGCTATAACCCCCTTCCTGAAGCCTATGAAGATCCCACCTACCTTACCCCCGACGAAGCACCAATCCTCCTCCCCAACCCCAAACACCGAGCCTAGGAACCCACCCTCCCTAATCCTCAGGATGCACGGCGTTAAGGCTCGCCTACAATCGATTGCTAAGCCCGCGGGTAGGTACCTCCACCTAGCGTAGAAACCCTGCCTAGGCTTAGCCACGACCTCGTTTAGCTTCGGGGACTCGACGTCTAGGTGCGTAACGAAGGCTCGGGACCACCCCCGGACGTGCAGGTACACCTCGGCACCCTCAACGACGTGGGTTCGAGAACCGATGACTATCTCCACCACTGCCTCTATAGGGAGCTTACCGGGGCCGGGCCCAGTCAAGTCCAGCCCCAACCAAGGGCTCGAGGGCTTAGCACGCGAAAAAGGGTTTGGTGGAGCTCACTTCTCTAGGAGCTTCCTAGCCTCCTCGCCTTCCTCGGGAGGCACTTCGCGGTAGCAGAACCACCAATCGAAGCACTCGTACTTCTCGAGCCTCTCCCTAGCCTCGCTAACCGTGGTAGCGGGAGGGACTATGGCTCTAGACCCGATCAACTCGTTCCTAGGCCAGTTAGCGGGTAGCGCAACTCCGTACTCATCCGATACTTGAAGGGCTTTCAAGAGCCTTAGGATCTCCCCTACGTACCTACCCACCTCCTGGGGATAGAATAGCACTGCCCTAACCACGCCCTTGGGATCCACGATTATCACTGCCCTCACGGTGTGGGTAGGCGATTGGGCGTGTAGGAGCCCTAGCTTAGAAGCTACCTCGCCGCGGGGATCCGCTATTATTGGAAACGGTATCTCTACCCCTAGCCTCTCCCTAATCCACTCAACCCACTTAATGTGGCTAAACACGCTATCAACGCTAAGCCCGAGGAGCTCAGCGTTAAGCTTCTTGAAATCCTCGTACCTCTTCGCGAACGCTACGAACTCCGTAGTGCAAACCGGGGTGAAGTCCGCGGGGTGGCTAAAGAGTACGAGCCACCTACCCCTATAGTCGTCGGGAAGCTTCTTAACTCCGTGGGTAGTCACAACGGTTATCTCCGGAAACCTCTCCCCTATCGAAGGGATGGATATAGGCATCCACCCACCCAGCTTAAGGAAACACCTTTTCCGATACTTAAGGCTGGATAAGCTAAATCCCCTAGTTAGAGCTTCTAACTAAGCCCTTTAGCGCTAAACAACTTTTAATTTGGTTAGCCTAACCTTGGGTAGGCGGAGCCATGGAGTTGAGGAGAGCGCTAGAGAGGGTGATCGAGGAGTACAACAGGTTTAGATCCCCGGAAGCAACGGCTAGGTTGCTAAGGCTCGAGGGTAGCCGCGTAGAGATAGAGTTCGAGGGGCCCTTCTGCCTAACCTGCGGAGTTCTTGATTGGGTTGAGGACTTGAAGTACGTAGCTATGGATTTAGGACTCGAGTTAGAGCTCCTAGAGGTTAACGAAATCGAGTTAGGTAGGTTGAGAGCCGTGTTCCGAGTGCTAAAGGGCTTTGCTCGCTAGAGACCTAGGTAACGAAATGAACCTCTATGCCGAGGACTTTAGCTACTTCAGCCTGCTTTTCGTCGCTCGTAAGGAGCTCCCCGTGCTTAAGCGCTTGGGCTACGTAGAGCGCGTCGTAGAGCGTTACTCCGTAGCTAATCGCTATCTCGAACCCCTTCTCTATGTAGAGATCCTCGCTCTCGAGAACCACGACGCGCTCCTCAACGAGCTTCTTAAGAGCCTTGAGTAGCTCGATGCCTAGCTCCCTAGGGATTACCCTGCGCACCGCTACGTGCTTCCAAATAGCGTTAGCAACCTCCTTAACCACGTGATCTACGGAAACCACACCCTTAACGAGGTACCCCTCGACTAGCTCCCAACCCTCTTCGCGAAGAAGGTACTTAGCTAAGGCCGAAGCGTCAACCACTATCACGATCCTCCCTCACGTACCTAGTAACCGTGCCCCTAGGGACCTCGGGAAGCTTCTCGATAACCCTACGCACCTCCCTAAGCACCTTAACGCGCTTGAGCTCCTCAACCCTAGCCTCGAGGAACCTACGTATTTCCTCGCTCCAGTTAACCTCGGTACTAAGCCTATCCATTTCCTCCTTGAGCTTCCTAGGTATGCGAACGCTAATAACGACGCTCATGCTACGGCCCCACTTAAGCACCGTATTACGAGGTTATTAAGGGCTGCGTAGATAGCTCAGAAAGCGCGGATCGTAGAGCGAGGCTAAGCTGTTTCCGTGCCGCGATCTAGGATATTAGGTTCCATGAGGGTTCTCTAGCTAGGCGCGGGGAACCTCATGGACTACGCCGAGCTACCTAGGTCCCCCGTAGCCCTAGGCGATGAGGTTCGCCGTGTCGAGAGGGAGCGGGGCATCAAGGTTATTCGTCTTGATGTTGCCGAACCCCTATTCGATCCCCCTACGGAGGCTATCGAGGGTAGCATTGAGGCGCTTAGGAAGGGCTTGACTAGGTACTCGCCGCCGAGGGGGTTGCCGGAGCTCGTTGAGGCGGTTAGCAGGTTCCTCAAGTCTATTCGGGGTCTCGACTACGATCCCGAGGAGATCCTGATTACGCCGGGGGCGAAGTTCGCGATATTCCTAGCGATGAAGGCGATTCTGCGGCCAGGGGACGAGGTCGTTGTGATAAGCCCGTTCTGGACTAGCTTCTACGCTATTCCAACCATGCTGGGGGCTAAGGTCGTTGAGGTGGATATGAGGAAGCCCTTCGGTTTAGACGAGGAGAAGCTGAAGAGCGTTGTCAGCAGGAAGACGAGGATCATAGTGGTTAACAACCCGCATAATCCAACGGGGTGGGTATTCACTCGCGAAGAGCTCGAGCTCGTTAGGGACCTAGCCATCGACTACGGGATACACGTTATCTCCGACGAAGTCGATTGGGCTTACACCTACGACGCTCCCTTCGAGAGCATCGCTAGGCTACCAGGCATGCACGAGCGGGCTATAGTCATCGACAGCTTCTCGAAGGTATTCGCAATGACCGGGTGGAGGGTGGGCATGGCGGCGGGGCCGAAGGAGTTGGTAGAGCGCATGCTATTCATTCAGCAGCACACCGTTAGCGCGGCACCAACCTTTGCGCAGTGGGGTTGCCTAAAGGTCCTGCATAGGCTCCTCGAAGACCCTAGCTACTACATTAAGAGCGTTCTCGAGGTATGTAAGTGGAATAGGGACTACGTAACGCAGAAGCTTAGCGAGGTAAACGGCGTAGAGTGCCCCAAGCCCCCGGGAGCGTTCTACGTCTTTCCATCGATAGAGAGGCTAGGCATAGATAGCGAAACCCTCGCTAGGAAAGCGCTCGAGTACGGAGTAGCGATAGCGCCCGGAACACTCTTTGGAGAGAGGTATAGGCACTTCTTCAGGCTATGCTACGCTGCGCCAAAAGAGCTCGTTGTAGAGGGAGTAAACCGGTTAAAGCAATGCATCGAGGACACGGCTTCGAGCAAGCAGCGAAGCTAAGTAGATGGATAGGCTCGAGCCCCTAGCCAGAGCCAAAGCCCTCTACGCACCTGCTCTCCAACGACATCCCTATCTCCGCTCGCACGCTCAATCCTAATACACCTTAGCGAGCCTCGTCTCATCGATGCGCTTCCTACGATAGAGCCCATAGAGCCCTACGAACTTTCACGGCCTACATCTAGCGCTCGAGCTCGTTACCGCAACTAATAACCACGGTCTGGAAGCCGAGGTCCGTGCTAGGAGTGGTCAGCACTCTTACCGCTCATCACTCTTCAGTTAGGAGGTGCATACATCATCTGCGTAAAGATTCGTTGAAAAGGGCTTTAAGTTTTCTACTTGTTGAAGCTACTTGATTACGCCTATGACCCTAAGAACCTTGCTAAGCATTTCGTATCCGTGCTGGAGTACGCCTATGCTCCCCTTCTCGAAGCACTCTCTCTCCGTAAACCTCTGGAGCCCGTCCTTCTTCTCGAGCTTGTCGAAGGCTACTACTAGTGGTACGGGGGTTCCGCTATGGGCTTTTAGCTCGGGTGGAGTTGCGTGGTCTGCCGTAACTATTATCGCTACTTCGGATAGATCCACCTTGTCTAGGAGCGGCTTCACGAAGTACCTATCTATTAGCTCTATGGCTCGAACCTTACCCTCCTTATCCCCGTCGTGCCCAGGTTCGTCGGGTCCCTTGAGGTGTACGTACACGATATCCACTTTCTGTAGGAGTTCGAGGGTTTTCTCGAGGCGCTGCGGATAGTCCTTGGACTTGTCTGGGGTTGGCGGGGGTACCTCGGCCATCTCCATGCCTACGAGCCTAGCCAAACCCTTCTCAACAGGCATCTCCGCTACCGCTCCGAACCTAAGTCCTTGGTATAGCTGTGAAACGGGTGGTACCCTAGGTATCCTATCTTCGGCGTCGCGAAGGAGCACGGCGTTGGCTTTTAGAAGCCCTTTCCTAGCCCTCTCCTCGTTAACCGGGTGCTTATCCAGGATCTCTATCGCCATGTCCACGAACTTGTTCACGAGCTCGCACGTTATTCTAGCCTCCTCGGTATCGACGAGGGGCCTGCACTTCGGTATGTAGGGGCTAAACTCCTTGACCGCTACCGAGAGCCTCCCCCTCCTCTCGTAGGCTGGGTCGATGTTGGATACGTCGGCGCTAAGCCTCTTGCTCCTACTCCCTATGATGACCACCGCTCGGTGCCCAACCGTAGCCACGAACCTAACGTACCCATCGTGAATCCCTAGCTCGAGCCCATCCAAGGCCTTGGCTAGCTCCCTAGCCTCTTCAGTGGTTAGCGATCTACCGACCCTCCTATCTACGAGCCTACGCGTAGCGGGGTCCACCGTAGCGAAGTTAGCTCTGAAAGCAACCTCCCTACCCTCCACGATGGTTAGCCCCGCCCCCAGCGCCTCGATAATCCCCCTCCCGATCACGTAGTTCTCGGGGTTGTACCCCAGCATCGATAGCACGGCAGCATCGCTCTCCGGGGCTATGCCCGGGGCTATGGGGTAGAACCCGCCGGCTACGCTCCTCCTAGCGAGCTCGTCTAAGTGCGGAATGTTCGCGAGCTCGAGCGATGTCTTGCCTAGGCTCGGATCGTCAGCTACCCCATCTAGAACGAGTAGAATGACTTTCGTCAACCCGATCCCTAGCCTAGGCTAGGGACTGGATGGTTATAAGCGCGTGCCTAAGGAATGTCTCTAACTCTACCAAGCTCCTAGCAACCGAAGCCCTCGCCATCCTCAAGCCCCTCCTAAGCGATGGTCTTAGGAACCTCGAGTCCGCTAGAATCGCTATCGCCCAATCGTTTTCGGATCTAACGCACCTACCAACGCTCTGCAGGACCCTTATCGTAGCTAGGCAGTCGAAGAGCTCGAACCTATCGACCCCCATCGAGGCGAAGGAGCTCGCGATAGCCTCTAGATAGTCGTCGGGCTGGGGGTAGGGAACCCCCATAACGGCAACGAGTTTGATTAGGCTCGACCCCCTCTCCACGACCTCGATACCCTCCGTAACCTTGCCCCCGGCTACGGCGTGGATCTCGGAGAAGCTACACGCCTTAACCATCCTCTCCACGGCTTCGAGGGTCGTGTGCCTATCCTCGATAGCCACGCACTCATCGCCTACGCGAGCCGCCGAGAGCACCCTCTTCATGAAGTCGTAGCTCGGGTAAACGAATAGGGCTGCGCCGCTTATGGAGCTAGCGAACCTCCTAACGAGCTCGATAATCGATGCGTAGCCCCTAAACATGGCGTCGCCCCTAGCCGAGTACCTAGAGGTAACGAAGGTCGCTACGCACCACGCAACCCTCGCAACCAGCGGGTTCTGGGCCCCTAGCTCCTCGACGTCTAGGTACTCGACCCCCTCGACCCCAACTACCTTCCTAACGGGCTTGGGGTAGAGGGTCCCCGACATGGCTAGAACGCGATCGAATCTAGACAGCGCTTCCTCGAGAACCCGGGGATCCGTAGGCATCGCCCCGACCCTACCCTCGGAGCGATCAACGAAGATCTCGAACCCGCTCCTAGAAGCCGCCTCGAGGAAGTTCGCTAGGGCGGGGAGCGCTATCCTAGCCCTCATAGCCTCCTCGGGCTCGAGGCTAAGCCTCATCCTAAGCTCGACGACCGCGTCAGCAACGAGCTTAACCACCTCCTCCCCCGGCTTGGGGACCCCGCTAGCCCTAGCCCAGCCCCTCGAACCGCCTCCCCTACCTAGCTCCAGCAAGCCCCTAGCTATGGTAGCCGCCTCGGAATCCCCTAGCCCAAGCCCCTCGAGCTCGCGAAGCGCTCGCTCTAAAACCTCGACCCCTATCTCCTCCCCCATCAGCGAGCCGAAGCCAACGAGGTTATGGGCTTCGTCAACGACGAGCAGCACGCGGTGATCCGCAACCAAGTCCCTTAGCACGGACCTCCAAACCCTCTCCTTGAATACGTAGGGGTAGGTGCAGACGATGAATCGAGAGGTCCTAGCTAGCTCGAGCATCGAGAAGAAGGGGCAGGCACCGAGCTTATCCGCGATAGCCCTAGCCACCTCGACGTGGCTCGAGCACGCTGCTAGAACCTCGCTAACCCCACCTAGCTCTCGCGCAACCCTCTTGTAGTAAGGGCACTTACCTAGCTGCCTAAGTAGGGAGCACGTAACCCAGAAGCCGTGGGGATCCCCACCACCATCGCTAGCGAGCGGACACATTCGCCGAGCGCTGTACAGCACGGCGAAATCGTCTACCCCGAACCTCCTAAGCTCCTTAATCACCGGGTCGAGCTCGTTCCTAGTCCGAACGCAGTACACAACCCTATCAACGAGCCCCTCCCTAAGGCACTCCAACCCCAGCGCTATCGCGATAGCCGTCTTCCCGAAGCCGGTAAACGCCTGTAGAGCGAGCCTCCTAACACCCTTCCTAAGGGAGTCGAGCAAGCTCTTCAACGCCTCAACTTGCCCAACCCTAGGCCTCTCGTAGGGTAACCTCAATAACTTCCCTCCCAACGAGCTACAGCCTACACCCCCTTATTACACGCACACCCAGAGCAACTAGCACCGCCTAGCGGTGTCCTTCGCACGGAGTATCACGCATTGAGATACGACTAGGTCTGGGCGTGGCAGGGCCCGCAGCATTCCCGATAACCGTTGAGCGCATCGAGTAGCGAAGCTGAGGAGCTCGCTTCGATAGGCGCGAACTTCGTTATATGTCTGAACAACACCGTGCACACAGCCTTCGATAAAGCCATTGGGCTCTCTCCAATTCCATGGCTGTACACAGCGGAGGAAGTCGCTAGAGAAGCAAGGAGGCGCGGATTCAAAAAGCTAGCAATTCTAGGAACGAAGTTCTTAATGGAGTCAAACGTCTATCCGTCTAGGCTTAGCACTTACGGAATCGAGTGGGCTATACCCAAATCGGGAGAGCGCGAAATCGTGAACAAGATAATCTTCGAAGAGCTTGTCTACGGTGTAGTCAAGAAGGAATCGCAGCTAAAACTCGTAGAGATAATCAAGAGGATGGCTAGGGAAGAAGGTTGCGATGCAGTCGTGTTAGGGTGCACAGAGCTACCCCTAATACTCGACGACACCGTGTCCCCCATACCAACGCTCGACTCGACAAGGATCTTAGCGAGAGCACCGCTTAGAAAAACTATTGGGTTAGAGTAAATCGATGCGAAGCAAAACCCATTACACAAAGCTCTTTACCCTAAGCGAAGTCGCGTAGCTAGAGAGCATCTTCTCAACCTCTCGATACCCAACGGCTAGGCATGGGCTATAGTTGCTAGCGCTGCGTATGGAGATAAGGTTCTACGGTTGTTAGATGAGCATGGATATCGCTGAGCGAGACCGTTTTGCGGTCTACGTAAATGAATCGAGTTGCTGTAGAGCTTAAGTGCATTGCGATAAGTCTCTAGCAACGCGTAGAGCTACAGTTATAACGCTTCTTAAGAGCGAGGTAGTTACTGGGGGTAGCTAGCTAGATGTCGGCTACGCTAAAGAAAGAGTTCCTTGAGTTGTTGGAGAGGGATAGAGAGTTTAGGCTTGCTGTTGCTGGCCTTATTGGCCTTAGGGAAATTCTAGATGAGTTGAAGAGGCTTAGGGAAGACTTCAATAAGCTCTATCAAAAGAGTCTT
>CAZRDH010000055.1:0-14181 GCA_964598805.1 uncultured Desulfurococcaceae archaeon
TCACCATCTTCCGCTTGTACTCCCAAAGATCTCCATGACTAGCCAACCGCTTACCATCCTTCCATTCTGCATATGCCTTTACGGCTAGGGCTGCTGCACCCCAAACCCTCTTCGCAGCTTGACTAACATCGTCCTTCTCCAACCCTTCCTTAGCTTGCTCAAGAAGCTCTTTAGCAACCTCAATGTATCCTATAGCCCTATTGCTAGGGTCGAGCCCCTGCGTAACAAGCTCCAGGAGATACTCCTCTGCGCTAATGCCGAGCTTCTCAGCCTCTTCACGAACACGCTTAGCGACGGATTTCGGCACGATAATCGAAGCACTTGACAACCCGTAGTACCCACCATAGCTATGACCAGACAGAAAACAATGATGATCGTGACCGACAGAGAGTGTCGTACGTTACGCGTACGAACTACTAGTTCGAGGTTGTGAATGGGAAGAAGGGTGTACTTCGGTTATTGGTGCGGCGGCCGGGATTTGAACCCGGGATCTCCGGCTTGGGGGGCCGGCGTCCTAGACCAGGCTAGACGACCGCCGCAGTCCTTGCTTAGCGTCTGCTTTTGGGGGTTAAAGGGTTTCCTCCCTATTCATGGCTAGCTCGCTGGGTTCGGCTCTCGGTTCGAGCACCCTATTTCCTTAGCTAAGTCTCTAGCTAGTTTGCGGGGGTCTTCGTAGAACTTTAGCTTGGTTAGCTTCCTAGCATCGATGTAGGGCCCGAGCTTCGCTAGGTTGTCGCTTTCCAACCCCGTTAAGAGGATGTAGATGGGCTTAGCCTCGCAGTAAGCCGTTAGAACCTCCTGCATCGTGCCCGAGGACCCTCCTAGCGCTACGAGCGCATCGCCCGTCCTAACGAGGAAGACGCTCCTAACGCGATAGCTAACCCCGGTCTTCACGACTATGGCTTGGCTCGGGAACTCGGTATCCTCGCGCTCGAGGGGAGGCATTATGATTACCGTTAGCCCCTTCTCGATGGCTCTATCGGCTACGACCCTCATCAACCCCCAGTACCCTCCCAAGGCTATGGCAACGCTCTTCCCGCAGGAACTCGCTAGCTCGTCTACGAACTCCCTAGCCTTAGCCACTAGCTCTGGGGGCGGTGGGGCGCTCGAGCACGCTACGCTAACGATCCTCAAGGCCCTCCACGCCGATTCCCATCCATGGGTAAAAGGCTTTGGTGAGCCCCTAGGTAGGGCGCCCTCAATTCTCTCAATGAGGTTACGCGCGTAGGGTTTATAAGAGCTCCTCGGCCCCCATTACACGACGGTAAGCGTGGGGTACGAGAGCTGGGAGGAATGGATAGGGTAGTGGGTAAGCACGTATATGGCAACCTATACGACGTGGATACTACTATCGCTGGGGACGAGGCTAAGCTTAGGGAGGTTGTGATCGAAGCCGCTAGGATAGCGAACATGACGCTGTACGACGTTAAGAGCTGGAGCTTCGGGGGCAAGAAGGGTGGGGTCTCCGTCATAGCCCTAGTTCTCGAGAGCCACATAGCCGTACACACTTGGGTTGAGTACCGCTACGCAACAGTAGACGTCTATACCTGCGGAGAGAATAGCGATCCGTGGGCTGCCTTCGACTACATCGTTAAGGCGCTAAAGCCTAAGTACTACACCGTTAACTACGCTGATAGGAGCAGCTTCGGGGCGATTAGGCTAGGAGAGCAGTGATGATGGTAAAGGCTCTGAGCGGTGATGTGGCTGAGCTACGCTGAGCAAGTTTTTGGCTTATCTACCCGCACCCCCACAACCCGTTGGCGAGGCGCGGGTTGAACCGAAGGGTCCTAACCTTCGCTCTCCTCTGCCTCGTATCCCTAACCGCGGACATAACGTACGAGGGGGCTAGGTCCGTCGTAGGCCCCTACCTAGAGGTTCTAGGGGCTTCGGCGATAGCGGCGGGGCTCTTAACCCTAGGGGATCTCCTAGGCTACGTAGCTAGGCTCGCTAGCGGGGTATGGGCCTCTAAGCGGGGCGGCTCTAGAACCCTGTGGCTCTTAACCATAGGGGGCTACGCGATAAACCTATTCTCCGTGCCTCCCCTAGCCCTCGCGAAGAGCTGGCAGCAAGTCCTCGGGCTCGTCGTGGCCGAGAGGGTTGGGAAGGGGTTGAGGACCCCGACGAGGGACGTAGTTCTAGCCGAAGTCGCTGAGTCGATTGGTAGGGGCAAGGGGTTTGGAGTGCACGAGGTTGCGGATCAGGTTGGGGCCATAGTTGGCCCGGCCGTTGTGTCGGCGATAGCTAGCCTCGCCGGGATTAGGAGCGCGTTTCTAGCGCTAGCGATCCCCGCAGCGGTATCGATGTTGCTAGTGGTATCGGCGTTCGCGGCCTACCCGAGGATTGAAAGCGTTGAGAGGGCTAGCGGTAGGGTGAGCATCGGTAGCATCCTAGCGACGCCGCGGTTCTCTAGGTTCCTAATCGCAACCGCCTTGCTGGGGCTAGGGTTCGTGCCGTGGAGCGTGCTTTCCTACGCTGGGGCTAGCTACGGGCTTAGCGTAGGGTCCCTAGCCCTAGCCTACTCCCTGGCCATGGCCGTGGACGCAGCCGTAGCGCTGCCGGCGGGGTGGCTATACGATAAGCTCGGGCCGCGCGTCATGGCCTTAGCGCCCGCGGCGTGCCTCGCCGCACCCATAGCTATCCTGGGTAGGAGCCTACCAAGCGTGTTCGCATGCGCCGCTTCGTGGGGGGCGTGCATGGGGGTCATGGAGTCCGTGTTTAGGGCTGCCGTAGCCGAGATGGTGGAGCCAAGTGCTAGGCCCGCTGCATACGGACTAGCGTACTTCGTCTTCGGGGCTTCCTGGCTTGCGTGCGGGCTCTATAGCGGGTACCTAATACAGTCGATCCCCGGGTGCCTACCCATAGCCACTTCGACGCTGCTAGCGCTATCCATAGCCATCTACGCTTCGTGCGGTGGTAGGAAGTGAGGGTACGCGCCTCGATAGGCACCCTCGCTAAAGCCGGGCTAATCGACTTGAAGATGCTCGCCGAGCCCACGACGGCTTACCTCCTCCAGCACTGCGAGAAGTGCTTAGCTCGATGCGCTTTCTGCGACCTTAGCTACGGCGAGCCTAGGATAGCGCGCGTTACGTGGCCAAGCATCGAGCTAGGGGACCTGCTGCCTAGGCTTCGAGCCTTCGATAGGGTTTGCGTTCAGAGCGTGTTGAAGAGGGGGTGGCTAAGCGAGCTCCTAGAGGTGCTAGAAGCGGTATCGACGTGGGTTAAAGGCAAGGGGGTTTCCGCGGCAATAACGCCCATCCCATCGAGGGACTTGGCTAGGGTCGTCGAGTACGTCGATTGCATAGGCATTGGCCTCGACGCCGCCACGCCTAGGCTATTCAGGGTGGTTGGAAAGCCCTTTACGTGGAGCGTCTACGAGAGCTTCGCTCGCGAATGCGTTGACTACCTAGGGGAGGGAAGGGTGTTCATCCACATCATCGCCGGGCTCGGAGAGTCCGTAGCCGAGGCCCTCGCGACGATGAAGAGGCTCTACTCGATGGGGTGCCGCGTAGCGCTCTTCAGCTACACGCCCTCGCCGAAACACTCCTTTCCGGGCATAGACGTGCATAGCTATAGGTTCCTCCAGGTAGCTAGGCAATGCCTAGAGGAAGGCATCGACCCCGAGCCCTACGCCGACCTAAGCGGCCCTAAGCCTAGGTTTAGGAGGCTTCCACCCATACGCGACCCGCTGGCATCGGTCTTAACCAGCGGGTGCCCGAAGTGCAATAGGCCGTTCTACAACGAGAGCCCTAGGGGCCCCATAATGAACTTCCCGAACCGCATCCTGCTAACCAAGTTCGCTAAGGTCGTTGAGGAAGAGCTTAGGGCCGTAGGGGCCCTGTAATGCCCTCGTGCTTCGTTCACCGAAGGCTATTCGCCTCGATCTCCATAACCGGGAAGCGCTGCGAAGCTTCGTGCCCGTTCTGCAGGGGTAGGTACCTAGAGACGATGGTGGACGCTAGCCGCGACCTAGAGGGGGTGCTCACGAAGCTCGTCGAGAAGGGGGTGAGGGGCGTGTTGGTGAGCGGGGGCTTCACTAAGGACATGCGCTTACCCGTGGAGAAAGCCCTTGACTCCCTCCGTAGGTGCAGGCCCATGCTCAAGGCGATGACCGTGCACCTAGGGCTTCACGACGCCCCCCTCGTCCTAAGCGAGGTGTCTAGGATCGTCGACGTAGTGGACTTCGAGTTCATCGCCAACCCGAGGGATGCGCGTAGGCTTAGAGGCGTCGAGAGCCGTAGGTACCTAGAGGTTCTCGAGAAGCTAGCTAGCTACGGAGCGCGCGTGGTCCCCCACGTATTCCTATGGACTCCTTGGAGAACCCTTAGCGACCTACTCTCCGAGCTCTCGATCCTAGAGAGCTACGGGTTTAGGAGGGTAACACTCCTCGTGCTAATCGGCGCCGGGGGCGTTCCCGAGCATGTAGCTAGCTGGCTCTCTAGAGCGGTAACGCACTTCGGGGGCGAGCTCTACCTAGGGTGCATGAGGCCGTGGAGCGCTAAGGCGTGGCTAGACGCTTACGCCGCTAGGGAGGGGCTCGTGGATAGGATAGCGGTTCCCCACCCAACTGCGCTACCCTACTGCGACTCGCTATACGATGCGTGTTGCTCCCTTCCCAACGAGCTCCTTAGCTACTTCGAGGCGAAGGCTTATTTCAGCTGGGTACAGAGCTAGCAAGCGGGGAACCTCCTTGGCCTACGAGAAGCTGTTGACTGGGGCTACGGCGGTCGGGATAAGGCTTAAGGACGCTGTGGTGCTAGCGGCGGAGAAGAGGGTTAGCTACGGGGGCTTCATAATGAGCAAGAGCGGTAAGAAGGTGTTTAGGGTTAGCGATAGGATAGCGATAGCGGCGGCGGGCCTCTTCGCGGACATGCAGACGATTAGCAGGATACTATCCGCCGAGATAAGGTACCGCGAGCTCCTAACCTCCACGAGGATGAGGGTTAGGTCTGCCGCGAAGCTCCTATCCACGATCCTCTACAGCTACAAGTACTTCCCATTCCTATCCGAGATCCTGATCGGGGGAGTCGACGACGAGGGGCCCCACCTATTCGTCCTAGACTTCGTTGGGTCGCTCATAGAGGACGACTACGCCGCCGTGGGCACCGGGGCAAGCATCGCGATAGGCATCATAGAGAGCGAGTACAGCCCAGACATGGGGGTCGAGAAGGCTAGGGACCTAGCGGTGAAGGCCATTAAGACCGCGGCCTCTAGGGACGTGGTGTCGGGGGACGGCATAGACATAGCCATCGTTCGAGGCGACGGTGTTAAGGAGGAGTTCGTGCCCCTTGCCTAGCGAGGGCTCTACACACCCATTCTCAGCCTCGATAGCCATCAAGCTCCAGCGCGAAATGAGTTCGCGCGTAATCGTCGAGCCCCTAGACCTATCGAGAGTCGAGGTCGTTGCGGGTCTAGACGTTGGGTATAGGAAGGGCGTGGGGTTCTCCGTCGCCGTAGCCATAGATAGGTCCGGCAAGGAGCTTTGCCACGTAGCCGTAGAGAGCGTCGTCGAGGTACCCTACGTTCCGGGGCTCCTAGCGTTTAGGGAAGCCCCGATAATGATCGCCGCGCTCCAGGTGCTTAAGGAGGAGTGCGTTGAGCCCGACGCCATCATGGTTAACGGCCACGGGTTAGCGCATCCGAGGAGGCTAGGCATAGCTAGCCACGTTGGGGTAGCCCTCGACGTGCCGAGCATAGGCATAGCGAAGAAGAGGCTGTTCGGTGAGGAGAGGGAGGAGGGTGGTAGGGTAGCTCTATACGTCTTCGGCGAGAAGGTTGGGTACGTAGTTACCAGCGCTAGCGGTGCCAAGACCTACGTATCCGTTGGGCATAGGGTGGATCCCGATACGGCTCTAGAGCTAAGCTTATCGATGTGGAGGAAGGGGAGTAGGTTCCCGATACCGATAGAGGTAGCGGATCGCGTATCCAAGAGGGTTGCTAGGGAGATCGGAAAGAGGCTTTGATTAGCTCCTCAACTAGCTTCCTATCCACCTCCATGGGCGCGTTCTCGAGGTTCCTCCTATAGCTAAGAACGTCCTCGACGAACCTAGGCACCTCGCTTTCCGAAACCCCTAGCCTCCTAAGGCTCGGCTCTATCCCGACCCTACGCTCTAGCTCCACGATTCTAGACTTAACGCACTCGGCATCGCTACACCTAGCTACGCTCATCATCCTCTCGGCTTGCGTTAGGGGAAGTGCTTCGAGCAAGCGTACTACGGCGTGGGGTAGGATGACTGCGCATGCATGGCCGTGGTGCACGCCGTGCCTAGTGGTTAGGTAGTAGCTAGCCGCGTGAACTATGTTCGTCCCTGCCATGTTTATGGCTCCGCCAGCTAGGTACGCAGCTACCTGCAGCCTCTCGATGCACACGCCAACGCCTTCGTACGCGCATTGAAGGCTATCGAAGATCTGCCTGGCCGCGGCGAGCGCGAGCTCCTCGCATAGAGCCCCGCACTTCCTCGACGTAAAGGCCTCGATAGCGTGGCTAAGGGCGTCCATAGCCGTGTACGCTAGGAGGTGCTTCGGTAGGTTCATCAAGGGCTCTGGATCCAGTATCGCTGCGACGGGAACCATGGGGTTGCCAACGGCGGTGAGCTTCTTCAGCCCGTCGTCCGTGGTTATAACAGCGTACCTAGTGACCTCGCTACCCGTTCCGCACGTAGTGGGGATAGCGATTACGGGAAGCGCGTCCTCGACGATCGATGGGTAGAACATGGTCTCGATGCCCCTATCCAGCTTAGCCACGGCGGCTCCAGCCTTGGCGGCGTCGATCACGCTACCCCCACCGAACGCTATAACGACGTCGCATCCCCACTCCCTAAGCTTCTTACCCAAGTCGTTGCACTGCGAAACCCTTGGGTTAGGCTCGATACCCTCGTAAACCCGGGGCTCGAGGCCAGCGTCTTTGAGCATCGCTACCAGCCTATCGAGGTACCCAAGCCTCTTAGCGAAGCTCTTGCCCACGACTATGGCTGGCCTAGAGCCGAAGCGCGGAGCTATATCGCGTAGGCTCTGCATCGAACCCCAGCCGCACGCGATAACCCTATTCATCGCGTACACGTGCCTCACCCCACCACCAATCTCGAACCCCATTTGATAAGCTATGGGGTGGGGCTCAGGTAGCCGTTGAATTCATCACTCCTCAGTGCCCGGAGTCTGCATCATTGCGCGCTACTCGGCCCACCCCTCACCGACCCCCGGGACCCCGGAGGCCTTGGGGTGGCGAGGAGCCGGGGGCGCCCTCCAAACCTTTGGAGCGGGGGTTTTCAGCGCTGGTTCAGCCCCTAGCAATATCATCACTCGTCAGCGAGCTGCAACCTCATCACCGCGAGAGCTTTAGACTAGGGTACGTATCGGCGTTTCGGTGAATGCATGGTTAGGAGGGTCACCATTGCTGAGGGTAGCGGTGGGGAGGATACGGCTAGGTTCGTCGAGGAGGTCGTGATCTCTAGGGTGCCTCCCGAGCTTAGAAAGGCTTTGGGTGGTGGGGGCCTCGACGCGCTAGACGATGGGGCGTGGATTAGGGTTGGGGATTCCTTCGTCGTGCTGGCCATGGATAGCCACACGGTTAAGCCAATCGAGTTCCCCGGGGGTAGCCTGGGTAAGCTAGCGGCGTGCGGAACCATAAACGACCTCGTCGTTATGGGCGCTAGGCCCGTGGCGGTCATGGACTCCCTCGTTATCGAGGAGGGGACTCCGTACGAGGTGGTGGAGAAGGTCGTTAGCGATATGGTTAGCGTGCTGAGCGAGTTCGGCATAGCGCTAATCGGTGGGGACACCAAGGTGATGCAGCGCGGTGGCGTAGACGGAATCGTCGTGACGACGGTGGGGATCGGGGTGGCTAAGAGGGTTATAGTGGATAGGCCTAGGCCGGGGGACAAGATCGTGGTTACGGGGCCCATTGCCGAGCACGGCGCTACGATTCTAGCGGCGCAGCTAGGGATGCTCGATAGCGCTCCCGGCCTTAGGAGCGATGTAAAGCCCTTGCTACCAACGCTCTACCCCGTCGTAGAGAGGTTCGGGAGCTTCATCCACGCCGCTAGGGACGCTACTAGGGGTGGGCTAGCGGCGGTCTTAAACGAGTGGAGTAGGGCTAGCGGCGTGGAGATCGTTATCGAGAGGGAGAGGGTTCCGATAAGGGACGAGGTTAAGGACTTCCTCGAGATCCTAGGCATCGACCCCCTTCAAGTTGCTTGCGAAGGAGTTGCGGTGCTAGCCGTCGACCCCTCCGTAGCCGAGGAGGTGGTTAAGGAGCTTAGGGCTAGGGGCGAGGAGCGAGCCGAAATAGTTGGGGAGGTTGTCGAGCCCGAGGACCCAGCGCTTAGGGGTAGGGTCGTGGTGGTTACGGAGATAGGGGGTAGGGTCCTGCTAGAGGCTAGGGGCCTAAACCTACCCCGAATATGCTGAGGGACCTCGATGGCTAAGGCCCTTAGGATCGTCGTAACGGGCTTGGTTCAAGGGGTTGGTTTTAGGCCCGCTATCTACCGAGCCGCTAGGGATGCGGGGGTCAAGGGCTTCGTTAGGAACGTTGGTGGGTCCGAGGTAGAGATCTGGGTGGAGGGTGGGGAGGAAGAGGTTTCGGCGTTCTTCACCTACTTAATCAAGTGGCTTCCCCCACCGGCTAGAATCGAGGAGATCGTTATCGAGGTGGCTAAGCCGCGGGGCTACACGGAGTTCAGGATTCTTCCGAGCGATAGGAGGATCCTAAAGCCCTCCGCCATACCACCCGATCTAGCGGTTTGCGAGGAGTGCCTAAGGGAGGTTCTAGACCCGGGGGATAGGAGGTTTAGATACCCCTTCAATTCCTGCGCTTGGTGCGGACCGCGGTACTCGATGATGAGGGGAGTTCCCTACGATAGGGAGAACACGTCGATGAACGACTTCCCGCTTTGCGAGGAGTGCCTATCCGAGTACCGGGACCCGAACAACGTGAGGAGGTTCCACGCTCAGGGCATTAGCTGTCCGAGGTGCGGCCCCCGGCTATGGCTAGAGACTGTGGATGGAGAGAGGGTTGAGTGCAGCGACCCCGTTAAGGAGGCGGCTAAGCTAATCGACGAGGGGTTCATAGTCGCCGTCAAGGGGTTGGGGGGTTTCCACGTAGCGTGCCTAGCTAGCGACGACGATGTGGTTAAGGAGCTTAGGGCTAGGAAGCGTAGGCCCACGAAGCCCTTCGCGGTAATGGCGCTAGATCTAGAGGTTGCCTCTAGGCTCGTCGAGATAGATGATCGGGTAGCTAGGGTTCTCCTAAGCGCTGAGCGCCCAATAATGCTGCTCCCCAAGAAGCCCGGCACCCCGGTAGCCCCTAGCGTATCCCCGGGCATGGACGTAGAGGGGGTGTTCCTCCCCTACACACCGCTACACTACCTCCTCCTCGCGGAAACCCGCGACAAGTTCCTGGTTATGACGAGCGGCAACGTTCATGGGGAGCCCATGTGTAGGGATGCTGAGTGCGTTCGCAGGAAGCTATCCAGGGTCGTAGACTACGTGCTTAACCACGATAGGGAGATCGTTCATAGGGTCGACGACTCGGTCGCTAGGCTAACGCGCGGTAGAGTCGTCCTGCTTAGGCTTGGAAGGGGGTACGCGCCTACGTGGATAAGGCTCCCTAGGGAGCTACCCAAGCCAGTCATAGCCCTCGGGGCGGAGCTGCAGACCAACGGGGGGCTGGGGATCGGCGATAGAGCGGTTCTAACCCCCTACATAGGGTACCTAGATAGGGCTGAAGCCCTTAGGGATCTAGAGCGCGAAGTGCTTTTCCTAGCCAATAGCTACCGCGTAGACCTATCGAGGAGCGTAGTAGTCGTAGACGCGCACCCACGCTACGCCTCTAGGGGCTTAGCGAAGTCCCTATGCGAAGAGCGTGGGTGCGAAGTGATAGAGGTTCAGCACCACGTAGCCCACGTAATCTCTACGGCTATAGACGCGGGCATGGATTTAGAGAGGGTTGTGGGCATAGCCATCGACGGGGTTGGGTACGGAGTAGACGGATCGATTTGGGGAGGCGAGGTAATTACCGTTAGGTGGAGCGAGTGGGCTAGAGTGGGCTCGCTCGAGGAAATGCCTCAGACTAGCGATAGAGACGCGATCTACCCCGGGAGAATGGCCGTAGCCTGCCTATGCAAAGCCCTTGGAATCGATAAGGCGATCGAGGTAGCGGAGAGGCTTGGAGTAGTAGAACGGCTCCCTAGGGGCCGCCTCGAGGCGATTGCCGTAGCTAGGTGCGTAGCCCGCGGTAGGTACGTACCCACGTCCTCTACCGGTAGGCTCCTAGACGCCGTATCCTCTATTCTTGGGGTATGCAGCTATAGGAGCTACGAAGGAGAGCCCGCGATACTCCTCGAGGTTGCGGCTAGGAGGGGTAGGGAACTCGATTGGTTCCCAAAGCCAAGGATCTTAACCGGGGACGTTCCGCGCATCGAGACTAGCTCGCTGATCAAGAGCGTTGTCGAGGCGGTGGAGATGGGGGAGCGCGTCGAGGACATAGCCAAGACGTTCTTGATTAGGCTCGGGGAAGCGCTTGGAGAGCTAGCGACTAGGTACGCAACCCACGTAAATGCAGTAGCCCTAGGGGGAGGGGCAGCGGTAAACGACTTCATCGTCGAGGGGATCGAGAGGGTAGCTAGCTCCAAAGACCTTAAAGTAGTGCTGCCGAAGAGGGTTCCGCCAAACGATGGGGGGATAGCCCTAGGGCAAATAGGCTTCGCGCTAACGAAGCTCAGCAGCTAGTCCCTAACCTAGCTAGGAACTCAACGCATCTAGCGCCTCGAAGACCTTCGCACGAAGCCCTTAAGAGGTTCCTCAGCGACTCCACCTCCTCAACGCGAAGACCGTACCTACTAGCAACAGTAGCAGCGTCGTCTACATAGCAAAGATCGTAGAGAACCCTACGAACACGCTCCCACCTATACCCACCACTAACCTTCTTCTCGCAGATAAACCTCCGCAGAGCCTGCACCTCGAACCCCTTGATGTAGAACACCTTGTACTTCATGACCCTCATCTCCACAACGATGCCGCACGCCTTCAGCTTCTCTAAATGCCAGCTAATGTTGGCCTTAGAGCAGCCGATATCCCTCCAAATCTCGTTGAAAATCCCGAAGCCGTGCTCTAGTATGTGCCTAAAGATCTTCCTCCTAGTTTGATTTTCCTCAACCACGTCTATCGACCTCGTGAGAACCCTTATTTTCGTAATGTAGCCATTGTCGAAAGCGTTCGCCAATGCAATCAACTGCATCACCGAGGACATTCATCCACGTAACTTCTTCACAGGCCATGTGTCCGAGGTAATAATAGCAGGGTATGCATATAAATTTGGCTTATACATATCCGTTAATCACAAATATGAGTAAAACATATATTCCCCGCTTAAAGCATTCACATAACTGCGTATATAACTCTAACTAATGTACAAATGTGCGCGTAAACCCATCGAGCTCTACTTGTAGCCAAGTTCATAATCCTTCGCGTTCGACCAAGTAATACCCTTTAGCTCTATAGCTGTATATGGACAGGTGTCCATGTATATTAAGTGTACTACTTGGTATGGGATTCACTTTTGCTTGATTTATGTATGTAAAGGAATGAAGATCGGAACGACGTTTAGCCGCATCCTTTACCTGCATCGGTACTACATTGTATGTAAACGCGTGTTGGGGTTCGTTCCCCTTCGATACGAAGTAGCTAGCAACTATCGCAACGAGCTAGGTGTCTGCACGGCATGCATGCGCTTAGCGAATAAGCTTAACGATACTGAGCGAGGTGTTTAATCGTTAGGAGAAGCGTTGGTGGGCCCGCGGGGATTTGAACCCCGGACCTCCGCCTCGTCAGGGCGGCGTCCTACCGGGCTAGACGACGGGCCCACCGAAGGGGTTGGTGTGTAGGTGGTTTAAAAAGCGTTGTTGTCTATGGGTGCGATGCCTAGGTTATCCGGGTAGCAAGCCCTCTTCTTCGAGTCTATCGGCTAGCCACTTGAGGCCTAGCTCCTCTAGCTTTGCTCTAGTCGGCCTTCCGTCTATCCATCCCCTAAGCTTGTAGTACTCGTCGAGCATCTCGTCGAGCTTAACCACGTACCCCTTAGCTGGGCCTTCGGGCATTGGCTCCTCGAGGAGCCTCTTGGGTAGGGTGTCGTACTGCCTTCCGTCGCCGAAGCTGAGGATGTTGAATACCCTCTCGGCGTTCCAAATCCTCTCGCCTACCTTCAGTATGTCCTCGGGCTTGTACTCCCACCCGGTTACGGCTGTTAGTAGGGCTGCGTAGTCCTCGGTCCAGAGCGCGAAGGTTGTGAACTTGCATAGCACTAAGCTGTCTACTACCGCGAACACGTCCTGGAACTCCTTGACTAGCGCTGGCTTGCCCTTCGTCTCGAACCTATTCACTAGGCTCGGAACCCCGAGAACCTCAGGGGAGATCATGTAGGCCCTTAGGTGGCACCCACCCCTATTGCTAGTCGCGTACCCAAGGCCGTGCCCTTGCGCTCCCCTAGGGTCGTAGGCTGGGAGCTCTTGGCCCCTAACCACCATCGCTACCTCGGGGGCTCCGAAGTACTCAGCGAGCCTCTTAGCTCCCTCGGCTAGTAGGTCGCCTATGCCGGATCTGTAGGCGGTTCTCCACACGAGCTCCACTATGGCTTCGGGGGATCCCCACTCGACTCTAAGCCCCCTAAGCATCTCCTTGGGGACCTTACCCATCTCGACGAGCTCCATTAGCGTGCCTATGGTGTGCCCCATCGATATGGTGTCTAGCCCTAGCTCGTTGCATAGGTAGTTAGCCTTAGCGATAGCCTCTAGGTTCCCTACGTAGCACTGAGCCCCGAAAGCCCAGATCGTCTCGTACTCCGGCCCACCTCCCTCGCCGCTAAACGGCCCCCCTCTAATCACCGTGTACCTAGCGCAGCCTATGGGGCAACCCCAGCAGATCTCCTCCTTCTGCTTCTGCCAGTCCACGATGGTTTCGGCCATCGTCTCCCCGCTGATCTTCTCCGCCTCCGGGAAGACCCCGGTCCTAAAGTTCTTCGTCGGGAATATCCCCGCCTTGTTGATTATGTTGACGAGGACTGCGGTTCCGTACTTGGGTAGGGCTTGGCCCGTAACGCCGTTGCTCCTAATCTTCTCCATGCACTTAGCGACTACCTCCCTAAACTCCTCGGGCTTAGCAACGCTAGGTCTCTTAGTGCCCCACGCGACTATGGCCTTGAGCTTCTTCGACCCCCAAACCGCTCCGTGCCCACCCCTACCCGCAGCCCTATTCTTATCGCTCATGATGGCCGCTATCCTAACGAGGTTCTCGCCCGCGGGCCCAATGCACGCAACCTTTATGTTGGGCTTCTCGCTCTGCCCAACCTCCCTAGCTATCTCCTCGATCAGCATGTCCGTAGTCGTGTGAACGTCCTTGCCCCACAGGTGCTTAGCGTCCCTAATCTCCACCTTCCCATCGTGAACGAATAGGTACACGGGCTTCTCGCTAGCCCCCTCAACGATTATCCCGTCTACCCCGGCGAACTTTAGGTAGGGACCGAACTTACCTCCGCAGTGAGAATCGTGTATCGTGTTGGTGAGCGGGGACTTCGTTACCGATACCCACCTACCGCTAGCGGGAGCCCCCGCAACCCCGGTGAGGGGCCCGGTTAGAACGAAGGCCTTGTTCGCTGGGCTAAGCGGGTCGACCTTAGGGTCTATCTCCTTGAGGGCTAGGTAGACCCCTAGACCCCTACCACCAATCCACTCGCGTAGAACCTTCTCCGGAAGCGTTTCGTATGTAACTCTACCGCTCCAGAGGTCAACCCTAGCTATCCTACCAACGTACCCTCCCACCACGAGCGTGCACCCAATGGAACAAGCCTCGCATAGTATTAATTCAACCGGTTTAAAGGGTATTTACCGAGTTATCTAGGTATCAACGAGGTTCATACAGTAAGTAGCTTATTAAGCTGAGTCCCTCGAGCGCTCTAGGGCGGGGCCGTGAAGGTTAAGGTATGCATATACTCGATGCTTCGCGAGAAGCTAGGTTGGAAAGCTAGGGACGTCGAGCTCGAGGGTGATAGGGCTAAGCTTAGAGACGTTCTAGATAGGGTTCCGGAGCTAAAGAAGTTGATAGTTAGGGAAGATGGTTCCTTCGTCGAGGGGTTCCTCATCCTAGTGAACGGTATACACGCTCAGCACCTAGGGGGTCTAGACGCAGAGGTTAGAG
>CAZRDH010000056.1:0-27397 GCA_964598805.1 uncultured Desulfurococcaceae archaeon
TGGAGTACCGCGATAGGATTGTTCGGATATTCGTGCTTCCCGGCGTTCCTCGGGAGATGGAGGCTATGTTTGAGAGCTACGTAGAGCCTCGACTGAGGTTACGCGATCGCGTGCTCATCGAGGCCACGATATTGTTGATAAACGTTAGAGAATCCGATTTAGCGCCGATACTAAAGGAGGTCTCTAAGACGTTTAGCGAATTCTACGTGAAATCCCATCCCTTAGGCCACGAAGTTGAAGCGCCAAGTATACGCCTATATATCTCGACGTACTCCACGGATGAAAGTAAGGGGGTTGAGAGGTGCCACGAGCTCATAGACTACGTGATTAACCGCGTTAAAACTTCGATACCAGGGTCGTCAATAAAAATCGAGAAGGAATGCTCTAAAGCTTCCTAAGACCCGCTTTCTCCTAGCACTGCCCTCCTATACACCTCATCGAATATATCCTTAGACTCGTACTTCGATTTCCCAATCCCTAGGTTGGGTCCAGCGTTGCGGTACTCATACGCCTTTGCAGCCAGCATCCTTAGCTCTTCTAGCGTAGCGTAATCCAGTGGCATACCCTTAAAGTTGTTTTCTTGCCACCTCCTGTAAAGCTCCTCCACTATCCGAACCACATCGTCATCGCTATAGAAGGCTGCTTTAGCGTATGGATTAGGGTTCTTCTCTATCCACCTCTCGATTTCGAGAATGAACTTCTTACGCAGCTCCTCGCTCTCCAAGCTTCATCCCGAATCAGCTAGCGCTTACTTGGCTAAAACATTTTAGTGTTAGAGTGAGCGCGGTTACGCCTCAGCCTTCTTTGGCGGAACAAGCTTTGCGGGCTTAGCTTTCTTAGCCTCGATTAGCGGCTTAACGAGCTCTACGAACTTCTTTAAGGCTTCGACATTCCATGGATGGCAACTCCTTCTTCTCTTATCTACTGGTATCCCGAAGTCTTTAGCTAGGTCGATCGTTAAGCCAGCCTCTTTTATCTCTAGCTCGCTAAACCCTCTTCCCTCACGCATACCCTGATCCACTCCAGCGTGCTTTAGCAAGCGAGGTCTCTTGACAATGGGCGCAGGAACCTTCACCCTTATGCAGCACTCGTCAGCCATAGCGCTCTACCCGCATTAACTGGCGAGTAGCTATATTTTAAAAACGATAATGGTGTTTGTGGGAGGTAGCGAGTTGAAGGACCGAAGGAGGAGGGGGTTCGCCGCTGAGCGAGAGCTCGTTAAGAAGCTCTGGAAATATGGCTTCGCAGCGATTCGGGGGCCTGCAAGCGGTTCCAAGGTTAAGAAGAGCGTCTACCCCGATGTCGTAGCGATGTATAGGGGCCGCATACTGGTTTTCGAGGTGAAGCTTCGTAAGAAGCTTCGTAGCATCTACATGGAGAGGTCGCAACTGGATAAGTTGCTAGAATTCGCTAAGCGTGCTGGTGGGGAAGCGTATTTAGCGATAAAGATTTCTGAGCTCGGCGAGTGGAGGATCGTTCCATCAAACCTCGTGGTTGTTGAAGGGAATCGCGTTAAGATTCCTCGTGAAGTACTCGAGTCCGCTCCGTCGCTCCACACCTTCGTAACTTCCATCCTAAACAAAAAGCTCGATCTGTTTAAAGGAGCTTGAGCTCGACGGTGTATCCTAACTTCGAGAGCCTTTTCTCGAGTTTCCTAGCCTTCCTAGCTATGCTGGAGCTATACATCATTCTAGGCACTCTTATGATAACGGTATCTCCCTCTACCTCTACTTCTGCATAGGGTACGCTTCTCCTAACGATCTCAACGATCTTATCCCTCATTCCCTCCCTCTTAACCTTCTTAACCGGAACTACGACCGTTTGCTCACCGAAGGTGTAGATCTCGTACTCTAGCTCTCCCGTTAGGAAGTCCCTCACCTCAACTACGGGTCTAGCTAGCTCAGCCTCTCTAAGTCCCGTGGGTAGCTTGACAGTCATGCTAACGTCGTAGACCTTGCTGACGGTGCCCTTCTCAATGAATATCACGGTGTCTATAACGCTGGGTATCATACCGAGGTCCACCCTACCAATGAATCGCTGAATAGCGTCTATAGGACTCGTAGCGTGTACTACGCCTATCATGCCTATGCCCGCAAGTCTTAGATCCACATAAAGCTTGAAATCCTCGTCGTTACGCATCTCGTCGAAAACGGTGTAGTCGGGGCGGCTTAGCAACAGTAGGTCGTGAAGTTCGCTCGAATCAGCGTACGCTTTAGAGTACTGGGATACCGTGGGGGGCAATCTCATGTCCCTAGGCGCCTCAATAGTCTTCACGATCTTTCCCTTGCGGCTGTAGTACTCCGCTAGCGCTTGCGCAAACGTTGTCTTACCCATGCCGGGGGCTCCGGCAATGAGTATTCCTTCAGCACGCTCCTCCAATCTCCTAATCAACTTCTCTGGCAGGTTATAGTCCTCGAGCTTGAGCTTGACTACGGGCCTCGTTATCGTAACCTCGTACCCGTCGCTAACGGGCGGCTTGACAATTACTATCCTGTAGTCCTCGAGCTGAACTATTAGGGATCCGCTTCTCTCTACCTCGATACGTCCCTTGCCAGCCCTAGCCCTCCTGACGATCTCCTCTATCAACCTCTCGATGTATTCTCGAGAAACAGGCTCCGACGTTAAGTCGACTAGCACCCACTCTCCCGGTCTACCCCTCTTAGCTCTAACGGGAACATTCTCCTTAATGTGCACGCTCAGCACATCCTTCTCGAAGAACTTTTCGAACCACAGTTCGTGCGATATCACCGGGCTTATGTACAGCACCTCAGCCCCCATGGCCTTGCATGCTAAGCTCTGAAGCTCGCTATGCGTAACGACCTTAGCACCAGCCTTAGCAGCGAACTCCCGCACCAACGTATCTATATCCTCTAACGAGCTTGGCTTAAGCCCCTTGCCTATCTCAACAACCTCTACGAGAGCTAAACCCCTTTCAGCTAGATCCCGAACCTTAGCGAGCTCCTCGAGGCCTAAGAACCCTAGCGCTCTACCCTCGCGCGCTTGCTCTTCGAAGAACCTTATCATCTCTACGGGTATGAGTACCTTCCCCCTTATCCTCCCTTCCTCAATTAACGACGATAGAGTGCGCTCTATCACTACCGTGCTATCGGGCACGTAAATTTCCTCAAACGCTATCCTCTCCATTCCCAAGCTACACCAGAGGGGTGTAAGGCTTGCAGAGCTTTAGAACTACACGGAATTCGCTTTAAACAACAAGGAGTAAAATTACATTGGTTCTTCATAGCTCCGAATCAAAACCCTCTTCTCCACCTTAGATGCGCGAAGGGCCCTTGCTATGTAGTCGAAAGCCGCTTCTGGGTCAGTGTTAGAGCCGCATGTATACACATCCACCGTAGCGAAGCTGTACTCAGGCCACGTATGAATCGATATGTGGCTCTCTAACACTATGCCGATTATGCTAACCCCCGCCCCTATCTTCCACGCCTTTACGTCAAGAAGCGTCATTTTACCGATGCGGGCCGCCTCAACCACTATACGGTTGAGCTTATTAACATCCATTAGCGTAGCTCTATCGCAACCATAGAGATTACCAGCTATGTGCTTACCATAAACGAGCACCTTGATTGGTATAGCGGCGGCCCCCATCTTCGACGCCAAGGGGGTCTTAGGGAACCTACTATTTATATACCTTTCTATCGTGAACGAATTGACGAGGGTTAAAACCCCTATATAAACCGATTAAGTTCCGACTTTAACCGCTACGCTCCCCCCTTTAAATATATGGGTCTGAATTACCGACCTTCACGCCCCACACTTTATCAAGATAGCTTACAGAGAGCGTTATCGGGGTTAGAGAGATGCTGATGTTTAGCGCAAAGAACGTGCTAGCGAAGTTGCTTGAGTATGCTGACGAGGAGTTGCGAAAGAAGATAGCTAGTCTAAGCGATGAAGAGCGAAAGGTATTCGAGTATTTCCTAACCAATATTTCGGTAGGGTCTATAGTCGCGCTTCGAGAGCTTAGCACTCTCTACAAGATTAAGAACCCCAAGGAGATCATTCTGCGTCTCGTTGAGAAAGGGTTACTTGAGCAAGGCTCTGGATGCTATAGCTTATCTCAAGTAATAAGGGATCTCCTTCTCCGCATCTATAGGGAGATGTTTTGATACCGATATCCGATTGCCATACTCACACGAACCCCGTAAATGGTTTGGGAATGAAGAGCGTAGCTAAGAGGTTCAGGGAGGTTGGCGGATGGTTTATAGCGATAGTATCTCTACCTCCTTCACACTACGGGTACCCTCCAACGGTTGAGGGATACCAAAAGTCTTTTGAGATCGTTATTCGAGAAGCCGATATAGCTAGGGAGTACGGATTGAAGGTCTCTAAATTCGTTGGCATGCATCCAGCAGATGTAGAGAAGAACCTCAGTAGGCTAGGGCCAGAGAAGACGCTTGATCTCGTGGAGCAGGTATTCAAAATCATCGAGAAGATGCTGCGAGAAGGCGTTGTAGATGGGTTAGGTGAGTTTGGAAGACCTCACTACAAAGCTCTACCCGAAGCTTTTGCGATAAATGAGTACGTTACGATAAGAGCTCTAGAGCTTTCGCGCGACTTAGGAGTCCCAATACACCTTCACTTGGAGCAAAAGGGCTTGATCACGATCATATCCATAAACAAGGTTTGTAAAGCGCTTAACGCACCTCAAAAGAACGTAATTATTCACCACGCCGATTCCCGAACCGCGGTCGAAGCTAGCAAAGTGGGGTTTCCTTTTACTCTACTCGCGAAGTTCGAGTTAGTTAGTAGAGTGCTATCAAACGAGAATGCTACACAATTCGCATTACTCGAAAGCGATCACATTGATGATCCTCGAAGACCGGGGGTAGCCCTCTATCCATGGGAGATTAGAGACTGCGTAAATGCCTTGATACGCAACGGTGTACACGATGAAGTTCTGTATAAGGTGTTAATAGACAACGTTGTGAAGACCTTTGGCGTTAACCCACCGTAGCGCTAAGCCAATACTTTTGATGCTAGGGTACTTAACCTATCCACTAAGCACCTATCTATGCACTCGGATTCGCATTCAAGCACCTTCTTACCGCTTACTGGATCTCGGCACTTAACATCGCATTCCTTAAGGCAAGCCGCTTTGTTCACCTCGATAACTACGTACTTACCAAGCCTGTTAACGTGCACTAAGTGGATGGCGCCCTTAGACCTCAGCACATCCAGTAATTCCTCGGCTTCGTTACGCGGTAGCACTGCATACCCGTACTTAATTAGAATTTTCAATCCCTTAGGCAAGTTCACTGACATGCTTCTAGCCCCGTATCTACGTTGATACGTCTATAGGGAATCCTTAAGTGGTCGAGCACAAGCCTCACGTACTTAAGGTACTCACGATTACCACAGGATTTACGTAACAACCCATTAATGTACTTCATTCGAAGCACGACGACACCCCTATCCAGCACCGTGATCGTGCCCCTGTACCTCTTCCCCAAGCACTTAACCATCCGGAGATGAACAATTATGCCGCTATCATCGACCTCTACCTCGTACGCTTCTCCCTTACTATACGTCGGTTTTACACTTCGTTTCCTCCGCACTCTGGGGGTCTTAACAACTCCCTCAGATACATCGACTACGAGCTCCCTAACCGCGTGCTTACCGGATCTACTTACCGAGCTCTCTTCTCGAAGCACTACCACGAATAATCACCAACGCTCCCCTACGCTCTACGCGAAGATCATCGATGTACACGTATATGCACTTCCTACCCAAGTCAACGGGCTGCAGCGATATTACCGTGTACCCCTCTATGCCGAGTTCTTCAACGCCTTCCCAAAACCCTCTCTCCTTCAACGAGCCATCAGCACCAAACAATGCGTACGATACACCGTTTCGCTCTAAGCATACCCTCAAAACGTTTTTCGGCATCGTGCTCCCCCGCTAGCATAGCCACGACAAACTTAAAGCCTGTGTTTATTAGCTGCTAGCCCCATAATCATCGTAGGTGTGCGTATGAGCGAGGTGACCATAAAGGTCGTGAACGTGCCCGTACCCGAGGGAACGAACGTTATCATAGGTCAGAGCCACTTCATAAAGTCCGTCGAGGACATATACGAGGCGCTCGTAAATAGCGTTCCGGGAATAAGATTTGGACTAGCCTTCAACGAGGCTAGCGGAAAGAGGTTAGTTCGCTATGATGGTAACGACGAGGAACTAACGAAGTTAGCAATCGAGGTTGCGAAGAGCATTGGCGCCGGCCACGTCTTCGTGATCTACATAAGGAACGCTTGGCCCATAAACGTCCTTAACGCGCTAAAGCACGTAGTCGAGGTCGTTAGAATATTTGTTGCAACAGCAAACCCCGTTCAAGTAATCATAGCCGAAACGCAACAGGGTAGGGCGGTCCTAGGTGTAGTCGATGGGTATACCGTCGTAGGAGTTGAAAGCGATGAAGATAAGAAGGAACGCCACGAATTCTTGAGGAAGATTGGGTACAAGAGGTAACCGCAGCGGTTACGACCATGAACGTCGAAGTTCTGTTGTTTAAGCGCGATAAGGTGGAGCTGCCACCTGCGGTCATAGAGCTCTACACCAAGGTTGGAACTGAGCGTTTGGACGTACCACCCGAGCTACTGCACAAGATGCTCGAAAATGATGATGTTGCACAATCGTGGATTCTAAGCATAGCCTCTAGCTTCAAGGATAGAGCTGACTTCGTGCTAGCTAGGATTCGTTTAGACCATAGCGAAGTCGATATAGGTTGCTATACTCGTGAGAAGCCCGCTAGCTACTACATGATATCGCCGAAGATCGCGAAACTGGTGAGGATAAAGTACATCCCCCTAGGCAACGCCGAACATAGCGACGTCGCTAGGGAACTAACAGTCAACGCTTCTAACGATAGCAGTACTATGATCGTTTACGAGCCCCCGACTGAGTACTACATATTCGAATCGGTGATAGTACCTAAGGCAGACGGGGTGCTCATCTTCGAGCACGAGTACGGCGCTAGCGCCATAGACTTAAGCGAGATTAGGAGTCGCTTAGCATCTAGTAGGGCTACTGAGTCCGCGAAATCGAAGAGCTCTTCGAGAAAGCGCCGAAAGAAGTCGCGAAAGAAGAAATCGAGTACCAAAAAGAGAGTTGCATCAGCTAAGTAAAGCTATCAACACCGCTTTTGCTGTATGTAGCCTGTTCTCCGCTTGATCCCACACTACTGAGTTCCTCGACTCTATTACGTCGTCAGTAACCTCCTCGCCCCGATGAGCCGGTAGGCAGTGCATGAATATGTAGTCCTTCTTAGCGTGCTTAACAAGCTCCGCATTCACTTGAAGGTGCTTGAGATCCCTAATCCTTTTCTTCCTTTCCGCTTCCTGACCCATGCTAACCCACACATCCGTATAGATGACGTCCGCATCCTTGACGGCCTCGATGGGGTCGTACGTAATCACGATCTCTGCGCCAGTTTCGTTAGCCTCTTCTAGCGCTAGCTTGAGTATGTCCTTCTTAGGCTCGTAGCCCCTCGCCGTGCCTATGTATATCTTACCCCCTAGCTTCGCGATTGCCAACATTAGGCTGTGTAGCACGTTGTCCGCCCCATCACCAACGAAAGCTATCTTGAGCTTCCTGATGTCGCCTTTGAACTCCTCTATTGTCATGATGTCGGCTAGCGCTTGGAGCGGGTGCTCGACATCGCTAAGCGCATTAATAACAGGTATTCTCGCATATTCAGCGAGCTCGATCAGCGTTTCATGCCTATAAACCCTAGCGGCTATGGCGTCTAGATACCTATCCAAGACCCTAGCCGTATCCTTTATCGGCTCGCCTCTAGCTAACTGTACTTCCGATGCGGAGAAGTACAGGGCCGTACCGCCGAGCTCTAACATCGCTACCTCGAGGCTAACTCTAGTTCTAGTACTATGCTTCTCGAATATTAGTCCGAGGACCTTCCCGCTGAGAACGTTCATTACCTTCCTACCGCTTGCTCGAGCAGCCTTCAGCTCCTTGGCTAAGTCTATGAGCGCGCGAAGCTCTCGCCGATCCAAGTCAGCGATAGAGAGCAAATCCCTTCCGCGAAGGGTCTTTAAGTACATGTGCTAGCCACCGAATTCGTGTCAGCAAATTATTCTTACTTAAGAGCTACTTCCTCTTGAACCAAGCATCGAGGCTAGTCATCCTACCTCGGAGGTACTCTCTATACGCTTTCTTAAGCCTCTGAATGCCGTTTTGCACCCTATCCAGCGAGAAGTCGTGTTCGTGCACTAGCACCTCGATAATCTTCTTCTCGTCCGGTTCGCGCCACTGAAGCTCGTAGTCGTCGGTAACCTTCGGCTTTAGGAAGTACTCGCGGATCTTAAGCGGATCCTCCGGGAACTTTGCTCGCGGCAACACCCTCAATACCTTCTCTAAGCTACCGTGAGCCTTTATCAGCTGGAGGGCTGTCTTAGGCCCTACGCCTTCAACTCCGTCGGGGTTATAGTCGGTGCCTATCAAAATCGCTATGTCGACGAGCTGCTCCCTAGTTATCCCCAAGGCTTTTAGCAGCTCATCGAGGTATATCACCTCGGGCTTGATCTCCACGTAAACATCCTTACCTGGCAACTTCCTCCTTCCCGTTATGGCGAGGTTCCTAACAAGCCTAGGAGCTCCAAAGAGCAACGCGTCGTAATCTTGGCTAGCAGCAGCCCATGCATCGCCTTTAGCCGCCATATACGCCGCTTGCGCCTCTCCCTCGGCGGGTGCTTGAACGTAGGGTATGCCCATAGCCTCTAGGAGCCTCTTAGCATCCTCGACCATGTCTTGTGTAAGCCTAATCGCTTGAATAGCGTACTTCCTAGCTTCCTCAACCCTTCCCTCAGCCTTAGCTCGCTCGGCTAATTCAGCAGCCTTCTCGCGCCTAATCCTTCTACGCTCAATCTCTTGCCTCTTGATCTCGGGTGGCGTACCATCGAATACATACACAGGCTTAATGCCGTGCTCAACGAGGTTTATCGTCCTATAGAACAAGCCACTTAAGTGGCTCGTAATCCTACCCTTTCTATCCATTAACGGGGTTCCATCGGGCTGCCTAATCGCGGCAAGGAATTGGTATAGTGCATTGTAAGCGTCTAGGGCTATTACCTTGCCGAGGAGCTCTCGAAGGTCGCTAACTTCCTTCTTAGCGGAGGGGGGTATGAGATCGCGTAAGTTTACACCCACGGCTAACCCCATACATTGCTTAAAAACGGGATTTATGAATCACCTTGGCTTTCGCTTCAACACTATTATCTTAGCATCTTCCTTAATAGGCCTCGCGCTAATGAAGCCCTCTATCTCTAGGCTCATTATTATGTGCTGGAACTCGTTTTTCGAAATATCGTACTCCTTCCTTAAGTACTCCAGGATCTCTCTATCCGTCGCGGAACCCCCTTTAGCCTCGAGGTACTCAAATATCCTGAACTCTATGACGCGCCTAAGGTACATGCCCTCAATCCCGACTTAGGGTCCAAGCCTAGATACGTAAACTACGTCTATGTTCTCAATACCCTCAACAGACTTTACGAGCTCTTCGACCTCCTCAGTACCGCCCTCGACGTTCTCGGGCATCAGTATGTAGAGGTCTATAGCCCTATAGCCAAAGGCTATGTCCACGGGCTCCCACTTCATCAAGAGGTACTTATCCTTAGGTAGCCTCTCCTCGACTTTCTTCACTAACGCTTCTAGGTTCTCCACAATGCCTTCAGGATACGCCCTTATGACAACCACTACCTTGCCCACCATGGATTCAACACCTTAAGGTCCTTCGAATCCGCAGTTAGGGCATCTATAGCTCACGACCATGGTTCTACACTTATAGCATCTCCAAATGATTATCGCTCCGCAGTTAGGGCACGGAAATGCCGTCGCCTTCTCACCTGGAACGATTGGCTTCCTACAACTCGAGCATACTTTTATTGGTGCAGCCTCGTATATCGCTGGCTGTGTTTGGGATGCCATACACACACCTCTTAACAAGTCCTATGCTAGCAATTAAAAGCGTTTGAGGGTGCATCGCAGTGAGCTTTAAGTACAAGCAGTGCATAGTGGTGAGGACCGATATAAGGATGAGTAAGGGTAAGCTAGCCGCGCAAGTAGCTCACGCCGCGGTTGAAGCTGTTATGAAGTGCCTTTCTAATCCTCGTTGGCGCGAATGGCTAAACGAATGGCTTCGCGAAGGTCAGAAGAAGGTCGTTTTGAAAGTCGCTTCGCTTAAAGAGCTCGAGGAGCTAGAGCGCAAAGCTATGGAGCTAGGATTGCCAACAGCGAAAATAGTCGATGCCGGACTAACAGAGTTGCCTCCAGGAACCGTAACAGCGCTAGCCATAGGCCCCGCACCTAGCGAGCTAATCGATAAGGTTACGGGCCATCTAAAGCTCCTTTAAGGAGCTTGGCCATGGATCTCGCGGAGTCGTTAACGTCTCCCCACGTTCTTGACCACGTACTGGGAATGCACGTACTTACCTATTTTCGTTCCTCAGCATGCCTCGATATACGTATACCCAGACCCCACGGGTTCGTAGTTTCGGAAATAGTCGACGATACCGACATAAGGTGCCTAAAGCTTGAACGTTGTACAGAAGCCTCAAAGCACTGCGTATACCTCGTCGAGAAGAGAGAGTATTCAACTATCGACGTAGCTAAGGACTTAATGCGCTTCCTTAAGTGCTCTAAGGCTAGGTACCTAGGGCTCAAAGAAGCTCGTGCCATAGCGTACCAGTTGCTCATATTAAGCGATTGCGAGCACGTAGTCAACGATGTTGCTAGGAGTTGGGGCAAGGCCTCGCTAATAGCATGCTCAGACACTCCCCCGTACTTCAATCATAGAGGCAATGTATTCGATCTACTCTTAGAATGCAACGAGCCTAACGCGCTACTTTCACGTATTGAAGAGCTGCGCAACCTCTCAAAGGGAAGATCGTTAAGAATCCTAAACTTCTTCGGGTACCAACGATTTGGTTCGCGAAGACCTATAACCCACATCGTGGGAGCATCCATACTTCGAGGCGATTCCGAAACGGCGTTGAGCATGCTATGCACTCAAACGCTAGCCTGGGGTCCGCCGCCAAAGCGTGGTTATGAAAGGCGCGTATGTCGGAAAGGCACTTTAGCTATCGATAAACGATTACTAAGATTATTCCTACAAGCATACCAATCGTATCTCTTCAACAAGGCCCTCTCCATTACTTGGATTGAGATCTTAAGGGATTGCGGCCTCGATATTGAGTGCGCACTAGAGTTATTGGAAAGAAACGAGTGCTTCGTCCTCGGGAGCGGCATTGACCTTAGAAGAGTTTGGGAGCCTTACGCATCTAGCTATCGAAAGGTTTTGTCTATAGAGGGTCTCGATATCGAGGACTTCGAAAAGGTGTTAGTGCGAAAATTCCTTAAACCCGTTAAGAGACCTTGCATTACTAAAGTCGAGGTCATCGAGGCTCTTAAGCGCGACAGCTCAATTCTCTTAAAGGTTTTTCTACCACGGGGATCCTACGTAACGGTATTCCTACGCGAGCTAAATCCATGCGATATTCAAAGAGTTTTGTAGAGGGTTTACGGCACTAAGCGCTTCTTATCTCGTGGGAATAGCGTAACCTCCTTAACGTTGTTCTTCCCCGTGAGCATTAGTAGGAACCTCGATAACCCTAGTCCCCAGCCAGCGTGCGGAGGCATTCCGTAGTCGAACCACTTTACGAAGAATTCGAAGCTCTCAACACTAAGCCCCCGCTTCTTCAACTCCTCGACTAGCTGCTCCTTCCTATGTATCCTCGTGCTTCCCGACGCTATCTCTAAGTGCCTCCAAACCAAGTCGAAGCTCTCGCTGAGCTCGGGCCTATCATCCCTAGGCTTCGTATAGAACGGTCTCGTTGAGCTGGGGAAGTCCGTTATGAATATGAGTTCGTAGCCAAGCCTTTGATGTAGAACCCTAAGCTCGGGCGTACCGATATCGTCGCCGAACTTCAGCTCTAGACCCGCTTTCCTAAGCTCATTCAGCGCCTCTTCGTAAGTTATTCTCGGTATCTCCTTTACTTCCGGCGGCTCCCAATTGAGTATCCTCAGATCATCAGCATTACGCTTCTTAACCTCCCTCACCACCTCCTTGACCAAGCCTTCCAGTATCTTCATAACGTCGTGGTAGTCCATGAACGCCGCCTCTATATCAACACTCACAAATTCAGCGAGGTGGTATGGCGTATCGCTTTCCTCAGCCCGCCATGCCGGACCTATCTCGAACACCCTCTCGAAAGCGCCAGCGAGAAGCTCCTTGTATAGCTGCGGGCTTTGGGCTAGGAACGCTTGTTTACCGAAGTAGAATACCGGAAAGAGGTTCGCACCTCCCTCCGTTGCTGCCGCAATGATCTTCGGCGTAAATACCTCTACGAAGCCGAGGCTCCTTAGGTACCTCCTAATGACGTCTAGAGCCGTGTCGCAAATCCTCTCTACAGCCATCATCTCGAGCCGACGCAGATCTAGGGGCCTATTCTTCAACCTAGTATCTAGATCCGCCTTAACCTTGCCGCTCACATCGAGTGGTAAGGGCTTCTTAGCCACACTAAGCACCTCTACCTCTATGGGAACGAGCTCAACGCCCCTAGGTGCTCGAGGATCCTTCCTAACTCTAGCCTTAACAGCTATGACCGATTCTTGGGTGAGCTCCTCAACCTTTTTCCACACCTCCTCGCTAACCTGATCCTTAGACACCGTCATCTGTATTAAGCCGCTACCATCACGAAGTATCACGAACTTCTTACCTCCAAGATCCCTAACTCTATGGACCCAACCCGCAAACCTTACCTCTTTACCATCCATATCCGGGCTTATTTCCGCGGCCCTAACGGATTTGTACTTAGTCTCGAACAATGCCCCCACCAAAGGATCCTTGAAAAACGAGAACAGGAGGGATTCTTATACCTACCTCTCAGGACTTATGTGTCTAAACCTTGGTTACGATAGCTTAATCCTTATACTCGTACCAAAAATCTCGTTGAATAGCTTCTCTAAGTTCTCTACCGATGTAGGTAGGGATTTCGCATCATACCTAGGTATTCTAACAATGTGCTGAACCGAGCCATCCGGTAGCCAGAGGGCGTTCACTCCCTGAATCCTTGCCGGTGCGACTATCTGCGCTATAAGCATCTTCATATCGTTGACCTTCTTAACGACGCGCACCTTCAACCCAACCTTATCGCTCAGTACCCTCGACAGCCTGATTAGCGAGTGCTGGGTTACGTCCTCGGGTAGCTCGAGTATTAGCACACAGAAATTGTCTACGAGGTAGCCCTTTACGTACGTAGCCTCGCGAAGGAACTTAAAGTCCTGGCTCTTCTCCTCAAGCTCTATCAGAGCCTTCATTAAATCTACCTCGAATTGCTGCACCTTACCCTCGTCCACTAACTTGCGGCAACGCGGGCATAGCACTCCACTCTTGAGGCATATGTAGTCTAGAGGCATCTTCATTGCTCTAACTACCCCTCCTCTTCGTTACCCAGCGCCTTAGAAGCCTATCAATGTCTAGGCTATTAAAGGTATCCGGAGTGCGCATCAAACCAACCTAACTTATATCCTCCCGTATACTCAAACAACCATACAGAAAGAGCATGGGGTGCGGACCATGGCGATCCTCGACCCCGAGCTCCAGAGGATCGTAGAGAATAGGGTGCTTAACAAGAAGGTGTGTAGACGGTGCGGAGCCCTAAACCCACCTTCAGCCACTAGGTGCAGGAGGTGCAGGAGCAAGGACCTTAGGCCCAAGAAGAAGGGAGGCGGTAAGAAGTAGCCTTGCGTGAACCGCCATTGATTCGCCGAGGTGGTAGCCACGGCATACACCATAAAGCAGCTGGCTAAAGCAATAGACTTGCTACGCAAGGAGGGTATCGATGGGTACGTAATAGGCGATACAGTCATATACCTAGCCATCAAGAAGCGCGAGTTCGAAAGCGACATAGACCTCTTCACGACGTCCATAAGCCCCCTCCTCGAAGAGGACGTCATAAGGTCCCTCGCTTACAGCCGCGGGTGGAGTGTCGGGTATACAGAGTTAGGGACCCCATCCATAACCATGCGCATCGATGACGCTGAGATACGCGTTGATCTATACGAGAACATTATGGATTTCTACATACCCTCTAAAGCCTTCGAGATCTGCGGTAGGTCGACGATAGTCGAGGGCGTAGAGATTAAGTATGTAGCGCCCGAGTGCTGGGCCGTCTTCAAGGCTAAGAGGAGCGCTATTAGCGATCGCAACGACCTCGCGGAGCTAAAGCGCTTAGAGGATGAAGGCTACATAAAGCTGGATAAGGCGTTGATGAAGAGCGTTGCATCTCTATACGAGGACGAGGAGAAGCATATACTAAACACCCTTAGATCCATAGGCTTCAAGATTTGAGCGAGAGCTCTCTAGATACTGCCTCTACTACGTTCTCCGCCGCCATGGAGTGCGGGCATATGAATACGCATCTAGCGCACGACGAGCACTTCTCTACGTCTATCACGCCTAGCCTCACTGCGCCTCTATGACAAATGCTTTCGCAGAGCCCGCACCCACTACACTTAGTCGAGAAGAACCATGCCTTCAAGCTCCTCCTCAAGATGCTTAAAACCCTATCCCTCTTCGCGTTAGCGCTTACCTCGATCTCTATGCCGCTCGCCCAAGCCTTTATCGAGTACTCGCCATTCTTGCAAACCTCTAGCTCGGAATTAACTAGCCTAGGCATCCCTAAGCCCACGGCATATAGAGCCCCCGCGAGCCTCTGCATAGATGCCGCTAGACCGCGAACGGATACCACTATGCGCAAGCGATTGCCCTCTATAGCTATCGAGGCCCTCGCATAGCTATTCACGATCCTCGCCGTAACCTCGTCCACGCTAACACCCCGAAGCTTAGCTATGTAACGCATTTCGGCTGGGTAAGAGAATCTCCACCTCCATAAGCCGAGGTCTATCCATTCCCTGGGCAACCCCCACTTCCTTCTCCACATCTCGAGCTCTAGCACCCATTCTTGCCAGACGTCCCTATGCACTTCCTCAACATGCGCAAACTCGGCTAGCCTCGAGGTTGGGCACATGAAGCACCCTACGCGATCAAAACCCTTTCTATACAGTTCGTTTAGCGGAATCCCTCGGTAGTAGCTATAGAGCGTAACCTCTAGCGAGCACCACTCGTGAATGGGAGCCACGACGAAGCCTCGAGCAGTGGATCCAGACTTGGCTATCGGGCTCGAAAGAGCCCTGGAGATAGACTCGTAGCGGCGCTGACCAACAACGCTAACATTGCATCCCCTCGACCTACACCACTTGGATATGTGTGCAAGCTTGCATACCCTAGAGCACCACCTATAGTCGCGAGCTGGTGGCCCAAGGATCTTTATCTCCCTCCAAAAGGCTTTGGGATCCCCTATCCTATCTATTGCACAACCCAGCACTTTCTCTAGCTTCTCAACCTGAGCATACGTTTCGGGGAGCTCTAACCCCGTATCAACGAATACGAAATCCCTAACGCCGCAGAGGCTAGCTATGTACGCAGCTACCGAACTATCCTTACCCCCACTAACAGTTACGAACACCCTCCCAAGCTTCTTCGCCTTCTCTATCCTCTCGACGGCTACGCGCTCTAACTCACGGAGCCTCTCGATATTGCCCTCAATCACCTTCCGAATGTCCGTGCCTCTTCCACGCAACTTAGGCGCGCTATCTAGGGTCCACCGCTTTACGATAGCAAACCCCTTGGAGACCCTCTTAGCCAAGCCCACTACCTTGCCATCGCTCGAGAGGGCCACAACGAATTTCCCGCTAACATCCCCGTGAGCCTCTAGCACTTCCTCTCGCGCAACCACCTTACCCGGCACGATCTTATTGACGACGATGTACGCGCCAACATCCTCTTCAACTACTATCCTAGCTCCGTAGTACATTGGCTTGAATAGCCATTCACGCGTCCACGGATCGTAGCTCAGCTCGCCAACGCTATAGCCATCGACGATCACCTCATAAGCAACGTCAACACCTTGCACCTTATTTAGCAACACAAAGCTATTGTCGGGAACGAGCTTAGCGACTGCACGCCTCCCAATGCACTTCTCGATCGTGCGCCGGAGCAACTCAATATCGTAATCAAACGCTATCCTAACGTCTCCCGGAGGCACGAGTTTAACCTTACGCGTACGCGAGCCACAACATCTGCATCTATTCTGCGAGAGTATGGGTATACCACAATTATCGCACCATCTAACGTCACTCGCTATGGCAGCGAAAATCCTCGTAGCGCGAAGCCCCTTGACCTTCTTGGGCACCATGGTACCACAACTCGATAGCGCTGCGGAGAAGCGTTGGTGGGCCCGCGGGGATTTGAACCCCGGACCTCCGCCTCGTGAGGGCGGCGTCCTACCGGGCTAGACGACGGGCCCAATCCGCCTACTTCAGTAATAGATCAAGCTTAAAAAGCATAACGACCTTGCGAACTACTACAAAGCTAATATTCCCACTCACAACAAGTTGTAGCTCCGGAGCCGGGGTGGCCGAGCGGTCGAAGGCGGCGGGCTGCAGTGGGGTTCCGGCTCCCGTCCGTCGTGGAGACCCGTTAGATTCCCGGGTTCGAATCCCGGCCCCGGCTCCATATTCTCACTTCGAAGCTCTTCAACATTAGGAAGCACGATACCAATGCAACTCAATACACACCCCATAATGAGGTAATGAAGTTCTTCGAGTTAAGGTCCCTCGATTAAACTAATGGGTCTATATAAAACACCTTTACATACATTCTTTAGAATCTCTCGGTCTCGAACCTTTAGCTAAGGGGTCTACCCCACTACCTTTATTCCAAGTGCATTCCTTCGTTTTATTGGGAAGGAAAAATTGCTAAGATTGTGTGCAGCATTCGCTGGTACCACTCTAGGGCTCTTACTGTCTATACTATAGCTTCGGTTACTCTATCGTTAGTTAATTTGCGTTTGGACATAGGCTATACGCTCTACCTAGGGCTCGGGATTCTACGACGCCGCGTATATTACCGTATAGTAGCACTCTGCATAGCCACGTTCGCGCCTACGTAATAGGCTTTGTAAAAGCAGTAAAGCTGCGTCCACAGCCTTTACTACCGCATTGGCATTAGCGCTATTCGCAGCTCACGAGATTCTCATAACCTTATCGTAGCTATCACTAAAAAGAATTTTCTAAAGATTGAATGTTGAGAAACTTCTCAAAGAGTTACTTTTCAGAGTCAATGATCCCTATTCGTACATACTGCAGTAATTTGAGGCCTTCGATGCTACAGCATCAAGGCACTTAAATTCCATTTAGCGAAACAGTATCCTCGCTATGCACCCTTAATTACTTAAAATACCCTTTGCCTAGACGTTTTGCCCGAGGTAGGAGCGTTCATGTTTAGGGATAAGCTTAAGAATGCTGAGCTCATGCCCACGTTCGACGATGTATACATAATCCCGGGAAAGGCCCCTGTAGATCCTCATCAAGTGGATTTGAGGTCGAAGTTTAGCAAGAATGTTGAGCTCATAGTGCCAGTGGCCTCTGCCCCCATGGATACTGTAACTTGCGATGAGCTTGCTATCGTTCTCGCACTTCATGGCGCTCTAGGCGTTATACATCGTAATTGCAGTGTTGAGGAGCAACTTAAGATGGTCAACACTGTTAAGAACTCTCCTCCAATACCACTCTCCAACGTATTTGCACGCGCTAACGATCCTTGTCAAAGGGTTCTCGAATTGATGAAGGGTAGCGGCGTTAGGGAGCTCCCCGTAGTTAACGACGTGGGTCGCGTACTTGGTTATGTCGAGCTAAGGGACGTGATGGAGTTGTGCCGTAGCGATTTGAGCAAAGAGGTTTCTTCTATCGTAAAGCCTCGCAAATCCTACTACCTTAAGTTCGTGCAGGAAGCCGTTCGGGAGATTATCGAGGGACGTAGGGACGCCATAGCTATTCTTGCTAGTGATGGAAGTTACGTGGGTACCATCACCCTGAGGGAGGCGCTAGAGGACGTAACTCCTCTCCTTGACGAGGAGGGTAGGCTACGCGTGGGAGCTGCGGTATCTCCTTTCGATGCTAATCGAGCCAAGGCTCTCGATAAGGTTGCGGATGTCTTAGTTAGCGACATAGCGCACTTCCACAATGTCAATGCCTTGTCGGCAGCTAGAAACCTAGTTAAGGAATTGAGTAGCGATTTCGTCGCCGGCAACATAGGTACTTACGAGGCTGCGATCGACGTGCTGACCATCGTTGAGCGCGTTGATGGGCTTAGGGTGGGGCTTGGAGGAGGCTCGATATGCATAACCCCCGAGGTAGGAGGTGCTTACGCCCCTACGCTATGGGCTGTTGCCGCTGTTCGCGATGCACTTGAAGAGCTCGGCGCTCGCGATACCCCGATAATAGCCGATGGAGGCATTAGGAGCCCTGGGGACGCCGTAAAGGCGCTTGCAGCAGGAGCTAGCTCCGTAATGCTGGGGTACGTCTTCGCTGGCACGCAGGAAGCTTGCGCACCGCTAATAGCCATAGGCTCCCAGCTCTACAAGCCCTATAGAGGCATGGCTAGCCGGGGAGCCATGGAGAGGAGGTTCGCCGCAGATAGGTATACTCGCGTCGTTAAGCGCGTACCCGAAGGGGTCGAAGGCCTCGTGAAATTCAAGGGATCTGCAGCTAACGTGCTTCGCGAATTCGTTGAGGGCATTAAGGCGGGGCTGGGATACGCGGGGGCTAGGAATATACGAGAGCTTTGGAGCGTTGCCAAATTTGGTAGAACCGCTAAGAAGGTCGTTCCCTCTGAGCTAAGAACATCGCTATAACGTACTAGAGCTTCCTAAGGCACTCCCTCACAACGACGAGCAACTTGTTTAGATCGCTATATTCATCGCTTAGCAACCCTATCGCGAGCGACTGATGCCCACCCACGTCCTTAAGCGCGCCCCTCTTGTACAGCTCCATTGCTAGCCTGTAAGGCATATCATCCTTAGAGCGTATTGCGACAAGAAGCCCGTCGCCTCTCCTACCTATCACCAACACGGGCATTCTGAATATCCTATAGAGCTGTGAAGCGAGCGCGCTAACCTTTGCATCCCTAACCTTCCTCGCGTCGACGACCCTCAGGCTAGGCAATCTTATCGCCGAGGGAGCTAGCTCCGTAGCTAGTTGCTTAATGCGCTCGCTTTCGCGCACTACCTCATCCTCCTTAATTAGCGAGACTATGCTTTGAGAAAACGGCATTGCCGCCATCGATAGAGGCGATGCGAGCCACCTAACGAGCTTTTCCCACACATTAGCATCTCTAGTTATGCTCAGGTACTTCGAGATCTTCACGACTAACTCCACTAGCCTCTTATCAACCCTAGCCTTACCCCCTTTTTCAGCGTACGCTGTTGCGGATACGAATGCCTCTAGCCTAGGCGAGAGCCTACCACCAAGGCTCCTTATAACGTGGGCTACGAGTAACGCCGTAGGGCTCTTACCCACGAGCACTTCGTCGACAACTCGTTCAATCCTATCGACGTGGACTATCGTCGAGAGGTGGTGGTCTACGTAGATTATCTTCTTGAATCGCTTCCTCAAGTCGGGTAGGCACTCACTGACAGTCCTCGTAAAGGGTATGTCCAGCACAACTAGTACATCCCCTCCCTCACCTGCTAGCGCTTCGCTCAATGTTCTAGGGGAAGCCGGTTTTAAGCAAACTCTATTCCTACCCTTAACTGGATATATCCCTAGGAATTCCTGTGCATACACAACCTCAGCGGACGAAACAATGCCGTCGGCATCCCAATCACCCACCACGAGTATCTTCATCCACTTTCACCGGCTAAGCGGTCTCTAACTGAACTCGGTTTATGTATCTAAACCGCGATATAACTCTCGTGAGTAGCTATGGTACGCGCCTTAATGCTTGTTGAGAATCGTAGCCGCAGCCCTAGGCTCGTTAGCTCGTGGGGTCTCTCGATTTGGATAGAGGTAAAGGGGAAGAGAATACTGTTCGATGTAGGGCCCGACTACCCCACGCTTGCATACAATGCACGTGAGCTCGGGGTAGATCTGAGTACTGTCAACGCTATATTCATATCGCATTGGCACTCTGATCACAGTGGAGCGCTAATCCCGTTACTGAACAACCTGCCTAAGCCCGTCCCAGTATACACGCCGTCCTACCGCGGCGTGCCTAGCGAAGTCGTTTGTAGGCGCGGTCACAGCATTGCAGATATAGGGCTATCCACTGGACCTCTAGGTTATGGAGCCCTTGAGCACTCGCTAGTAATACCGCTTGACCACGAAAGCATTGCTGTATTCGTTGGGTGTTCGCATCCCGGAATAGACGAGATACTATCTGTGGCACTAGACATCACGAAGGCGTCTAGAATATCCTTGGTGATGGGGGGCCTACACATAGGTAGGTTCGAAGCTGAGTACGTAGCCAAGACCTTCAAGGCGTTTAGGGTAGAGCGCGTTGTGCCCGCTCACTGCACTTCAGACGACGCTATCGAGTACCTCGTTCAGGAGCTTAAAGGCGAGATCGAGGTTATCGAACCCTACGTGGGCTTACGCATAGAGGTGTAAGAGCATTGAGGAAGCTAGCGTACTTAGTCACAGCTGTGGGGATTGCAGTTGGTGTGCTAGTTGCTCTATACGTATTCATGCACGTCCTTCCAACCTCGATGCACAGAGCCTTGATTCCTAGCGAACTGCGGGAACTCATCGAGTCCTCTAAACCTTCGCTACGAATTTCATCGTCTTTCAGCAACTGGAGCTCAATACCACGTGTCTATACGTGTGATGGCGTCGATACTTCCCCTCCGATAACCGTAAGCAACATCCCTAGCAACTCCAAGTGTATAGAATTGATAATGTATGATCCAGACGCTCCGCGAGGAACCTTCTATCACTGGCTTCTCTACAACGTTAAGGTGAATGGCTCCTCGATAAGTATCCCACCAGCAATACCCCACGTAGCTAAGACGCGAATCGGTCTTCAGGGCATTAACAGCTTTGGGTTCATTGGGTACGGAGGTCCATGCCCACCCAGAGGTTCTAGCCATAGGTACGTGATACTAGTTATAGCGTTGAAAACGTGTCCAAGCATACCTCCAGGAGCCTCAATTACTCAACTCATCGCCGCTAGCAAGAACAATGTTATCTCATATGGGGTGCTCGTAGGTATCTACTCGCGGTAGAGAGATTTGAAGGCGCTCTTACTTTATGGTCCTAGGCAAGCTAAGGTAACGGAAATTCCCACGCCTCGCCCTCCACCAGGATGGTGTTTGGTGAAGAGCCTCTATGTAGGGATTTGCGGTACCGATAAAGCCTTTTACCTAGGGAGCTACGACTTGCTCAAGAAGCCGCTCGTTCCCGGGCACGAAGTCGTTGGGCTCGTCGTGGAGGGGTGTGAGGAGCTTAAGGGCGCGGTAGTGGTTCCCGAAATAAACTTCTCCTGCCTGAAGTGCCCAACCTGCTTATCAGGGATGTACACCCATTGCCCGCATAAAAAGACCCTTGGCATCGATTTCGATGGGGGGCTCGCAGAGTATTTCGTAGCGCCTCCATGGGCGCTACATCGCATCGAGAATCTAGATCCCATGAAGGCTGTATTCGTTGAGCCGTTAGCAGCGCTAATTCACGGTCTCCGCATGATGCCCCCCTTACTGGGATCTAAATGCGCTATCATAGGCACGGGAACTCTCGCTTATCTCTTAGCTCAATTGCTTAAGGTTAGCGGTGCTAGCGAAATTACCGTCGTAGCGAGGAAGGGTAGCGTTAAAGCTAAGAAGTTCTCGGAGATGGGGTTCAACGTCGTATCGCTAGAGGATTCCGAAAGGCTTTCCTCTAAATTCGACGTTGTTTTCGATGTAAGCGGCTCTCCAAATGCCCTAGACGTAGCCGTAACACTAGCCAAGCCTCGCGGAATCATACACGTTAAATCAACCCCCGGAGCGAGGTTTACGATCAACATGACATGGGCCGTTGTAAAGGAGCTACAGTTCGTCTGCAGTAGATGTGGTACGCACGAGGAATTCGAAGAAGCAATACGCTTACTCAAGAGGGGCCTCGTCGAGCCCCCACCACTAACGCTGGTAGAAGGTTTGGACAACGCTGTTCAAGCCTTCGAAATGTCCCTACGTAGGGACGTGTTCAAGGTCGTGATCAAGATCTGAGGATTTTGGCTAGCACGCTCACCAGCTTCCTAAGGTCACAACTCTTGATAACAATGTCGATGTCACGATACCTAGCTAGCAGGTCTTTAGAGGGGCAGAAAGCTATCGAGATATCGCTTAACTCGAAAAGCGGGGTATCCACAACGCTATCACCAATCGATACCAGCAAGCTAATATCTTCACCCCGTAGACACTCTAAGATATCCTGAAGCTCCTCACCCTTCGACCACATCGATACGAACTTCCTTGGCCTACCCGTGAGCCTTCCCCTATCATCAACTTCTACCTCTACCCCTACACCACAGTTAAACCCAAGGTCCTTAATGCACCTCTCTACGAGTTCCTTGAATCCGCAGCTTATCGCTATGAAAAGCGCTTCGCCACTGAACTCAGCAATCAGTTTCTTCAACTCCTCTATACCACTTCTCCAGGGTATCGAGTCCAAAACTCTCTTAAAGGTCTCGTAGCTAAGGCCCTTCCACAGCGATAAGTCTAGGTATACCCACTCCTCGTAGCTTATGAGCGAGTTGAAGAACGCTCTCTTGAATGCTTCGCTTCTTGCGCGAGTTCCCAGAACTAGGTGGAGGTAATGCCACGAGCTTCCTATCGGGGTTAGCGTACCATCAACGTCGAATACCACTACCTTCATCTACGCCCCCAATAAACAACACGTTAATATCCAGGACCCAATTTAACTCTGGGAGATGGTTATCGAGCGCTCGATAGGCGCTGACCATGCTCGCAGTCAAGGTAGAGAACCTAGTCAAGCGCTATGGCTCGTACGAAGCCCTAAAGGGGATCTCGTTTGACGTTGAGGAAGGCGAAATATTTGGGTTGGTAGGGCCTAATGGTGCGGGCAAAACAACGACCTTAAGGATTTTAGCGACATTATTAACTCCAACCTCTGGAAGAGTTTTTGTCTATGGATTCGACGTGGTGAAGGACGCCGCCAGGGTTCGCGAGATAATAAGTTACTTACCGGAGGAAGCGGGGACCTACAAGAACCTTAGCGGGTACGAGTACCTATCCATGGTTGCGAGGATCTACTTTAAGAACCGTAGGGATATGGAGGAAGCGCTGGAGCTCGGGATTAAGATAGCTAATTTAGGGGATAAGATCTACGATAAGATGAAGACGTACTCTCGAGGTATGCAACGAAGGATTCAGCTCGCTCGAGCACTGATGGTCAGGCCCAAGCTTGCGATCCTCGATGAACCCACAACGGGGCTAGACGTTGTGCAAGCTATCGAAATTAGGAACGTAATAAAGCGATTTTCGCGAGAACTAAACGTTACCGTGGTGATGTCTAGCCACAACATGCTTGAGGTGCAAGAAGTTTGCGATAGGGTAGCGATTATAGATCGCGGTGTAATTCGTGAGCTAGGCTACGTAAACGAACTCCTCTCTAAGTACGGGGTTTCGAATCTCGAGGAGGTATTCCTTAAGGTGGTGAAAAATGAGAGCACTACTTCCGCTGCTATCGAAGGATGTAAAGGATCTCATTAGAGATCCAAGAATATTCATACCGTTCATCATTTCAGCGCTAATAATGCCCGTGATAGGCGTAGTCATAGGCGCAAGCTATCAAGCTACCATCAAGGAGATCCTCGCCAAGCCGATCACCAGCGTGTCCATAGTTCCCCTAGACAATGGTAGCTATACGAAGAAGCTCATAGAGTACTTGAGCGCGTCTAAGTACGTTAGGCTATACATATTTAGCTCAATTAATGAGGCTCTCACAAAGTCCCCCTCGAATTCCATAATCGTGGTCCCACCTAACTTCAGCAAACAGCTAGAGATGTACATACATGGCGAAGCGCCACCACCATCGATCGTAATAGTTCAGAAGGTCTATAGCATGGCTATGGGCTTAAAGGGCTTGAGAGCCAGCATGGCAGCGAGCATCGTAATCGATGCGCTGAGGAACATCTTAATGAAGCAATTCAACGTATCTAGACCGTTGCTACAAGCGTTGATGAACCCCCTATACTCAGTGCCGCTGATATACGTCGTCAACCGCGAAGCCTTCATACCTGCATGGAGCCAAGCGCTAAATTCCCTATCGCTACCCTTAATCATAGTGCCCATAATAGTCGCGATGATCGGGGCTACCGTGCTTCAAATAGCGGCTACGTCGATGGCGTTAGAGAACGAGGTTAAGACCCTTGAGACGCTACTCACGTTCCCAATACCTAGGGTAAGCATCTTAACATCGAAGATCCTTAGCTCTTTCTGCGTAGGTATAGCAGGTTCGGTTCTTAACGTCATAGGGTTCTGGCTCTACATGGTTATACTGACCCAGAGCTTTGGATCTATATCGAGAGTTTTAGGGGCCGTTGGAGCCACAACACAGCTACTGAGGTCGGTAGGGATAGAGAGGGTGATTTCGCCGATTCAATTGATAATGCCTACGCCAAGCTTAGGGGCTGTCGTATTAGCTAGCGCGATAATATCGATTCTATTCCTAGCTGTGTTGGGAGTGCTCATAGGGTCGCTGTGTAGCGATGTTAGAATAGCCTCCACCTTCATGGCGCCCATAATGCTACCTCTAATGATAGGGGTCTACTTCATAGGATTCATAGACCCGACGCAGCTCCCTAAGGCAGTGCTCACAACCCTCATATCGATACCGCTAGTTCAAACAGCTATACTAGCCAAGCTTGCTATGGTCGGTGTATGGGTGGAAAGCATCCCCCTCGGGATAGCGCTATCGATAGCATTAACGATAGCACTACTCGTGCTCACAGCGAAGATGCTTAACATGGATAGACTTGCATCGATTCAGTATAAGTTAAAGGAGAAAAGGTTTGGATTCCGTTTCAAGAAGGCGAAAAGCCATGACTAACGTAATTCCCCTCTTCTACCTAGACGAAGGCTCGAAGGCCATCCTAGTAGAGATAAACGCTGGGCGCGGGCTAAGGGAGCGGCTACTCCAAATGGGGTTAGTTCCTGGCACAACGATAGAGATATTAAGAAAGACTCCGGGCATGGTAGTGGTTAGGTTTCGCGGAACCGTAATAAGCTTGAGTAGAGGAATAGCAATGAAGATTCTCGTCGCTATTCCTAGCTAATTAACTCCTTAATGCGCTCACGAATATGCTTCCTAACCTCGTACCCAAGAGGTTTTCCTACGGCGATACTCGTGTATTTGCAGAACGAACACGTATCGCCACTAGATATTAAGCCGCAAGTAGAGCAGGTTCTCGCACTCGCTTGAAACTCCTTCAAATCGCTGTACTTAGCCTCGTGCTTACTCAGTATCCCGAGCTTGATTCCCGGCGATAATGCTTCGAGCTTGCTAAGCATTTTCTTGATGTACTTATCCACGCTATTACGTGGGGCGTAAGGGCATTCCGCTTCTACATACTCAACACCTTTAAGGATTGCGTATAGGAGCACTTCGCGCTCGCTAATCCTTATCAAGGGCCTAATCTTGGCGCAAGCTCCTTCCGATGGAGGTAGAATGGCCCCAACCTTAATGCCCTCGCTCCCGCCTGGGAATAGAATTCCCTTAACTACGTAGCTAACAACATCGTCTAGATGATGACCCGTAGCCACTATCGCGTTAGCCTCGACCCCCGCAGCATTCATTATGTATCTCTTGACTAAACCACAAACAGAGCAGTAATCCCTCTTAACCTTCTTGGCGAGCTCGGGTAGCGAAAGCTTGAGGATCTCGCGAAGGTCCACGATAAGTAGCTTAACGCCGAGTTTTTCGCAAACCCTCTTAACGACGCTCTTAGCTACGCTACTTAGATTCGGTATTCCTAGGTCTATGAATAGCGCTAGCAACGTGAAATCCATTGATTTCGAGAGGCTATGCAGTGCGTAGAGTAAGGACATGCTATCCTTTCCGCCAGAAATAGCTACGAGCACGCGCTTAGGAAGCCCAAGGTTGAAAGCCTTCTTCAATACCTTCATTATCTTTCTCTCAACGTACTCAACGTAATGCTCTTTGCATAGAGCTAGCTTCGCGTACCTAAGCAGTACTATAGCCTCCTTACCACACTTGCTGCACTTCATGCTCAGTAAACCACTATGACCTTCAGCTTACTTCCTTCCCTTAATACCTTATCGGGCGTAGCTGGCACACCATTTACGATTGCAACGACTTCCTCGTACTCTAACCCAAGCTCCTTAAGCACCTTGCCCACCACAATTCTATCCTTAAACACTATGATTTTCCTTACCTCCTTACCCCTGTACTCGATGCTGATCTCTATCATTTCCTGCGCACCAGTTTAAGTAGCACTATTGCTAGCACTACGGATTGCACGCATATGACGCCTATCAATACGTAGATTAAGTAGTTGATGTATGTTGCTGCACCGCTTCGTGTACGCAACATTATCGAGAGGTTGCTAGCGTACACCGCTGCGTTGTCTACGGGGAACGAACTAGACAAGCCCTTAAGGGGCTGCTTCTCGAAAGCTAGAGAGTAGACTGCGTGAATTACTTTCCTAACAACGCTCTCGTTAGTAATTAGCTTGGGAATCCAGACGCTCATATTTAAAGCGGCGACGCTACCATTGCCTAGAACTTGCAATTCGAGACCTAGCACATTGAGCTTACTCAGCCCTTCGTACTCGATAATCAGCGGCTTTACGAATACGTTCACGATGTCGGGTATTAACGCGCTTAGCCTAGTTAATGGGCTAACCAACACGATTCCCCTTAAGAACGCATAACTACCGTTCTTCGACAGCGAGGCTAAGCCGTAAACACCGTCGATTGCCAAAGGAATTAGGCATGAAAGGGACATTAGTATCTTATCGGCATCACCCTTAACCCGTAGCGTAGCTATGCTACCACCCTTGGCAAGCGCTATGGACGCGTCTAACCCGCCGACAACGTTAGGTAGGTAGCGGCAAACAGCACTCAATCCCTTGAGCGCTTCGTATACAGGCATATCAATCTTAATGTCCATCGCATAGATAGAGATCGTAATTGCGAGGCCCTTAGGCACGATACTCAGTATCGCTTTGCTAACACCGTTGAAGTACTTAGAGCTGGACATCAAGCTCCTCAATGCGCTGGTTATGTCCACCGAAATACTGCGGTTGATATTAATCCCCGATACTGGCATCGCCAGCGTGTAGTTGAGAACCTCGATATCGAGGTGCCGCCCATCGCATCGCAGTACGCTTTTAACAGACTCCGATACCGCTCCCCTATCACTCGCTAACGTAGATGATAACGAAATTACTGCTGTTCCACTAGCAAAGGAAGCGTTTAGAAGGAGAGCCGTGATTCCAGTAATCGATGTGCCGTAG